>NZ_JBEZKG010000045.1:0-11366 GCF_040651535.1 Streptomyces sp. NPDC048420 | reverse complement strand
GTCTTCGGACTCACCCGGTGTCCTCTCGGGCAACAACGTCCAGGCGCCGGTGAGCATTCCGGTGAATGCGTGCGGGAACTCCGTCGACGCGATCGGCGCCCTCAACTCGGCGTTCGGCAACTCCTGTGGCGACGGCGACAGCGACGAGGCGTCCAGCATCTCGGACGACCCCCTGGAGCAGACCCAGCCGGACGCCCCGGTGGCCTCGCCCGGCGACGGGGACGTCACCCCGGCCACGCCGGCTACGCCCGCCACGCCCGCCACGCCCGCCACGCCAGTGACACAGGTGGTCACGTCGCGTACCGAGCCTTCGGTGGAGTCGCCGAGCACACAGTGGTCCGAGCCGGTGTCCCTGGCCTCCGGCACGTCGCTGACGACCTCCGGCACCGCGGATGCGGGACGTGCACCCGCCCTGGCCGCCACCGGAAGTGAGAACGTCCTCTCGGCATCGGCCGCTGGTGCTGCGCTGCTCCTCGGCGGAGCCATCCTGTACCGACGGGGCCGAGCCCGCGTGTCGTAAACAGCGTGCAGGCTCCGATACTGCGCACCCGCCCCAGGGCCCCCGGCGCGGGACCGTCCAGGGGCGGCGTGCAACCGATCCCGTGGTGTCCTCGTATGTGAGGGGATCACCCCATTGGCGGCGCAACTCCCGGATGCACCAAGCGTTGACACAGAGCCGGGCATCCCGCCCGGGTGTTGTGTCAATCCTAAGGAGCACCTCCTCCATGTTGCGTATTGCGAAGGGCCTGGCCCTGACCTCCATTGCCGCCGCGGCCGTGGCGTGCACCGCCGGTATCGCCGCCGCCGACAGCGGCGCCCAGGCCGCCGCCGCCGACTCCCCGGGCGTCCTGTCGGGCAACGTCGTTCAGGTGCCGGTCCATGTTCCGGTCAACGGCTGTGGCAACACGGTCGATGTCGTCGGCTTGCTGAACCCGGGGTTCGGCAACGTCTGCGACAACAGCTGACTGAGGCGAAGCCCGTTCCATCGGCCGCCCTCCCGCAGGGGAGGGCGGCCGTCCTGCTCAGGAAGGGTCGCCGGGCGCTCTCGAGGGTGCCCCCAGGAATTCTTTCGGCACGCGGAATTTCCGTCACGACCGGGGTTCGTTGAGCCCGGTGACGTCATTCCCTCCGGCCGCATGAGCCGCCGAAGAGAGGAACACGATGAAATCCCTGAAAGGCGCAACCGTCGTTGCCGGGGCCCTGGCCGTCGCCGGCGTCGCAGCGCCCGCTTTCGCGTACGACACCGCCGACCTCACGCCGACCAGCCTCAACGGCGGTCTGAACACGCTCACCAGCACTCCCCTCGACGTCCGTCCGCTGCAGCACCAGTCGGACGCGCTCGACACCGAGAGCAAGGGCTCCGTGCTCAGCACGGTGAAAGGTGCGACGAACTCCCTCAATTCGGGAGGCGGCCATGGTCGGCTCCTCGGCGGACTTCCCCTCAAGGGTTGACGTACCCGCAATCCCTCGTTCGTGTGGAGATCCTTCGGGCCATCGGCTGTACGGGTGAGAACGGTTGGGTACGTGTCGGTGCGTCGATAGGGTTCCGCGGTGATTTCAACCTCAAGCGAAACACGCCCTTTCCGCGCCGCCGATCTGGGCACGCTCGTCGTGATGGCCTGGAGTGGCGCGGCCCCCGATGGCGACATGCCTTACCTCTTCGCCTACTCCCTGGGGAACGGGGCGAGCGGCCCGGAGGCTTCAGCAGCCGCCGTCGAGCGGCTGCTGCTCAGCACCGGACTGTCCGTCGGCGACGAACTCGTGGGCACCGCCGACCGTCCCAGCCTGCCCATCAGCCTGCTCGTCGAGGCCGGTCGGGCCGTCGTCACCATGCCCCACCTCAACGTTCAGTGCGTGCCGCCGCCGGAGTGGCTCGCCGCCGTCGGGCGACGCGGGCACGCCTACCTTGTGTTCACCACGCGGCCCTGGCCCGCGGCCGAGCCCGGCAAGCCCGTCGCCCCCGAGATGCTGGCCGCCTTCGCGGGCGCCGAGGAGACACTCAAGGCCGCGGCGCACGTCCTGCTCCCGGCCCGCAGCCTGCGCGGCTGATGACCAGGGCCGTAGGCGGCAGCCGGGCTCTCGCTCTGTTGCTGGTGGTGATGGGAGCGGCGGGAGTGCTCGCCTCCTGGGTCATCACGCTCGACGAGTTCAAGCTGCTGGAGGACCCGGACTTCACGCCGGGCTGCAGCTTGAACCCGGTGCTCTCCTGCGGCAACGTGATGAAGAGCGACCAGGCCTCGGTGTTCGGATTCCCCAATCCGATGCTGGGCCTGGTCGCCTACGGCATCGTGATCTGCGTCGGCATGAGTCTGCTGGCCGGCGCGAGGTTCCCCCGGTGGTACTGGTTGACCTTCCAGGCGGGCGCGCTGTTCGGGATCGGATTCGTGTCGTGGCTGCAGTTCGAGTCGTTGTACCGGATCAACGCCCTGTGCCTGTGGTGCTGTCTGGCGTGGATCGCCACGATCTTCGTGTTCTGGTATCTGACGTCCTTCAACGTACGGAACGAATTCCTGCCCGCGCCCGGGTGGTTGGGGACTCTCTTCGGCGAGTTCACCCACGCGCTGCCGCTACTGCACGTCGGCGTTGTCGGGATGCTGATCCTGACGCGATGGTGGGACTTCTGGACGGGTTGACAGTCCCGCGGGGACGGTCGTGCCCAATGCACTGGGCGTGGACGGTTCATCCACGGCCGGACGCCCCCGGTCCGTGTGCTGTCGGCCGATCGCCGCGACCGACGGGTGGTGCAGACGCGGCCTCGGGTGGGACGGGTCTGCACCGTCAGCGGTTCGAGGCGCCGCTGGAGACATGCGGCGTCTCGGACTGGTGCACGTGGATACGACCCTTGCCTGCCGCCTTGGCCGCGTACATGGCGAGATCTGCCTGATGCAGGAGTTCCGCCGGCGAGATTCCCGGGATGGCCACCGCCATGCCGATGGAGGCCGAGACCACTGCGTCCGTGCTGCCGATCCTGTACGGCTCCGTCAGAGCGGACAGGATCCTCGCGGCGACTTCCCCGGCACTCGAAGGGTGCGTCCCTGCCTTCCATTCCAGCAGGGCCGCGAACTCGTCTCCGCCGAGGCGGGCGACGGTGTCTCCCGCCCGCACGGACGACTGGAGCCGACGCGCCGCGTGGGCCAGGAGGGCATCGCCAGTCGCATGTCCGGCGGAGTCGTTGACGGCCTTGAAACCGTCCAGGTCCACGAAGAGGAGCACGGGTGGGGCCGCTTCCGCGCTCCTCTTCTGCAGGGCATGGGCGACCCTGTCGGCGAACAGCGCACCGTTGGGGAGGCCGGTCAGCGCGTCGTGGAAGGCATGGTGCTCCAGTTGCGTCCGGAGCGTGACCTGCTCGCTCACGTCGCGACTGATGAAGATCATTCCCTCGGGATGTCGGCTGATGGTCGATTCGACATGGCGCCAACGTTTGTCGGCGGTTCGCAGCCGCCAGGACACGCGGTGGCCCGCTCTGCCGGCGTCTGCTTCGGCTTGCTGCTGCAGCGTCTGGACGGCTTGCAGCAAGGTCGCCAGGTCGTCCGGATGGCAGAACTCGGGCAGACGAGCGCTCATCAGTTCTTCGGGCCGGTACCCGAAAACCGGGTGGATCGCCGGACTGGCATAGAGCACCACCCCGTCCCGACTGATGATGGTGATCACGTCGTGTGTGCCGTCGACCAGTGTGCGGTAGTGGGCTTCACTGGCTGCGGCCTCCTGTGCGATCCGCAGGTGGTCGGCGTGGGTGACACCCTGGCGGGCGGCCAGCGCGAGAAGCACCGAGCCGGCCAGGGCTGCCATCACGATGTCCATGGAGCCACCGGTGACGGCGTGGGCCGTGATGGCCAAAGCGCAGACGACCATGGGCACAAACGCTGCCACCACCCCGATGACGGGCATGGTCCGTTGGTCGAGCACCACGTCATCGGCGCTCCCCGGCATCCACGGTGCGAGGGCGATGAGGGACAGTCCGGTGATCGAGCAGGCTGCCGGGAGGGGGACCCCGTACCAGTCACCCGGCCCTGACAGGAGGATGCGGAGCACGTCGCCCGCGAATAGGACGGCGAGAGCCAGGACGCCCGCTGTGCTGGCCCTGCGCTCAGCAGGCCTCGGGCAGCAGCGCAGGGCGATGACGAGCCCCAGGAGCAGAACATCCGTCACGACGCGTGCAAGACCGAGCAGCGAGGCCGACACGTCACCGCCTTGGTCGGCACGATGCTGCAGGAGGACCCACCCCAGGGTGAGCAGGGAGCCCGCGATCAGCCAGCTGTCCAGCATCCGTCGTAGCCGGGTCAGGGTCGATCCGTTTTCCGCAGCCGCCATCACCAGCGCGACGACAGCGATCCCCAGACATGCGGCGATCCCGGCGCCCGCCAGCGGACGAACAACGGACTGCAGGAACCCCGCGGAGCGCACTCCGGAGCCGATCTGACTGACGAGGAGGTGGTGCAGGCCACCCGCCGCAGCCGACGTGGCGAGCAGCGTGAAACGAAGACGCACCTTGCCCTGGGCCGTCCCGGCCCGGGCAAGGAGGGACAGGGAGGCCCCGCCGTGCGCAGCTGTCACTCCCACGCCCTCTGGCACGAGCACGGCTGCCGTCACACCCGCTCCGGCGGCGACGACCAGAGCGGTGCCCCCGCCCAGGGTCTTGCCCGCCCAGGCGAGGGGCGGGCAGTCAATGCGAGTGCTACGAAGAGAACCGGCTCGACCGGTCCACCCGTGGATCATGCGAACCCCCAACGATGATCGAGCTCACAAGGGCAGCCGCAAAGACGTACGGGACTGCGCGAGCGGAAAAAAGAGATCAGGAGGATCTTCTCGCAAGTTGCACGACCGGCTTTAGTGATCTTCACCTGAAATAATGACAGCTCATCGCATTGGGGATGTAGGTGCCTATGACCTGGTAAAGAAGACGTATCGGTCACCGGCAACCTGTGGGTCGTGCTGGCGCATGGCGAATCGTTTCCGGTGCCCCACCCGGGCGGGGACCGGTCGGCTCACCGCGATTCCGGCGTGCGGTGGGAGAGGTCCGGACGAGGGTGCCATGCATCAGGTAGAGAGGACATCGGCCATGGCTGTCCCCAGAAGTGCCGGCTGGGGCCACAGATCAAGGGGATCGCCGTCGATCCCGGCGTGCACCCGGAGGCCTGCCCGGCTGGATCCGGCAGGCCGAGGCGGACGCCGGCGAACGTGATGACCGGCTCACATGAGGAATGTGCCGAACTCGCGGCGCTGCGCAAGGAGAACGCCCAGCTCAAGGGGGCGGACGAGGTACTGCGGACGGCGTCGGCGTTTTTCGCGGCGCAGCTCGACCTGACCCGGCACAGGTGACGGCGCTCCTCGACGAGCACCCGCATCTGGGGGTCGAGTGCCTTCTGTGGAACTGCAGATCGCTTCCTCCACCTGCTTCCGCCGGCGCCGCGCCGAGAAGGAGCCGTGCGCATGCAAGCGCCGGGACGCGGAGCTGACCGAGCAGATCCGGTGGATCCCCGCGGAAATCCGGTGGGGTCTACGGCTCGCCGTGCGTGCACTCTGCTCAAGCGCGACGGCGTGGCCGTGGGCTGCAAGAGGGTCGAGCGGCGGATGCGCGAGGCCGAGCTCGCCCGGGACCTGGTGGGACGCGATTTCACCGCGAGTGCGCCGAACCGGTTGTGGGCCACCGACCTGACGATGATCTCCACCGGCGAGGGACCCTTGTGACGCTCGGCGATCCGGGATGCTTTCTCCCGCGGGTGGTGGCCCGGGAGATCTCCGCCCGCGGATGCCGGCCTGGTGCTGACCATGTGGGAGTACGCCCTCGCCTCCCGCAAGGTCGGGTTCGGCGCACTCAAACACCACGCCGCGGCGATCTTCACCCAGAACGCCCGCTGCACTCACGACGGATCGGCGGCCGCCCTGGCGAACGACTCGCCGGACGCCCCGTCAAAGTCGTGGCCCACCCCGCTGGTCTTCCCCCGCAACCCTCCCGTGATCAGGTGCTGCGACGACCAGTTGAATCGCTCAATACACCAGTCAGCAATTCACCACACTGGCCGATCAGTTGGGCGATCGACTATCGGTCGGCAGCGTCGGTCAGTGCTCCACACCGCCGCCTGGCCCACCGGGTGTGTCAATTTTTTGGCCCTGTCTCACATTCGGTGGTGACGGAGAGTTGTCAGGGTCGTTGACCTTCATGTGATAGGTGTCAACGAGCTTGTGCAGACGGTGTTTTCGGGTCTGTCCCCACTGGTCATGGAGGATGTGGTCGACGAGGGTGAGCGGATCGTGGTGCGGGCCCGGACGCCGCTGGACACCGCGGTCTGCCCGGTGTGCGGGGCCTCGTCGGGACGGGTGCACGGCTATCACTGGCGGACGGTGGCCGACGTTCCGGTCGACGGGCGACGGGTGGTGGTCCGTGTGCGGGTGCGGCGTCTGGTGTGTCCCACGCGAGGCTGCCGCCACACCTTCCGCGAACAGGTGCCCGGGGTGCTGGAGCGATACCAGCGACGCACCGCTCGTCTGACCAGGCAGGTCAAGGCCGTGGCCAAAGAGTTAGCGGGCCGGGCGGGATCACGTTTGCTGGCGATACTCGCGGTGGGCCTGTCCCGTCACACGGCCCTGCGCACCCTGCTGCGCATCCCGTTGCCCACCGGGCGTGTGCCCCGCGTGATCGGCGTCGACGATTTCGCCCTGCGCCGGCGGCACCGCTATGCCACCGTGGTGATCGATGCCGAGACCCATGAGCGGATCGACGTGTTGTCCGACCGCACGGCCGACACCCTGGAAGCGTGGCTGCGCGGGCATCCGGGCATCGAGGTCGTGTGCCGTGACGGCTCGGCGACCTATGCCGAGGCCATCCGCCGTGCTCTGCCTGACGCGGTGCAAGTCGGTGATCGCTGGCATTTATGGAAGAACCTGTGCGAAGCCGCCCTGAGCGAGGTGAAGGCACACAGTGCCTGCTGGGCCACCGTCCTGGACGCGCCGATCTACGACGGGCCCCGCGCTCAGACCACCCTCGAACGCTGGCACCAGGTTCATGGCCTGCTCGACCAGGGCGTGGGCCTGCTCGAATGCGCCCGCCGCCTGCAACTCGCCCTGAACACCGTCAAACGCTACGCCCGAGCCGACCGGCCCGAGCGCATGCTTCGCGTCCCCAAGTACCGTGCCAGCCTGGTCGATCCCTACCGCGAGCACCTGCGCAAACGCCGAAGTGAAGACCCCGGCGTCCCCGTCCAGCACCTCTTCGAAGAGATCAAGACCCTCGGCTTCACGGGCTGCCTGAACCTTCTGCACAAGTACATCAACCAAGGCCGCGCGGACGCCGACCGCAGCCATATCTCGCCACGCCGGCTCGCCCGGATGCTGCTGACCAGGCCCGACAACCTCAAGCACGAGCAGCACGAGCTCCTGGCCAAGCTCACCGCCGCCTGCCCCGAGATGACCCAACTGGCCGCAGGTATCAGAGACTTCGCCCCGCTCCTTACGCCACACACCGACAACGCCGACGCGCTCACGCACTGGATCGCCCAAGTCAGAACAGCCGACCTGCCCCACCTACACGCCTTCACCCGGGGCCTGGACCGGGACATCGACGCCGTGATCGCCGGGCTCACGCTTCCGTACAGCAACGGCCCCACTGAGGGCGTCAACACCAAGACCAAACGGATCGCGCGCCAGATGCACGGACGAGCAGGCTTCACCCTGCTCCGGCACCGCATCCTCCTCGGATAACAGCACGCTCCGTCACCACCGAATGTGAGACAGGGCCGTTAGATTTACACTCCCCCGCTCGGCCGCCTCAAGGCGCACCCGCTCCCGCTTTTCCTGCTCCTTGGGCGTCAGCCCGCCCCCATGCGCGTACCGCATGACGACGTCGTACCGCAACGATCAAGAACCGTCACGGGCCATCGGACTCCGCGAGTTCAACCTGAGTAACCCACGAGCCGGCGGCCCGGGGTAGGCCCGGACGGCGAGCACCTGGACGCCCTGGCGCCCGCAGATCCGCGTGATCCGGTCTGTGCGGGCTGCGCGGCGACACCGAGCCCGCCCGCAAAGTGCGCGACACCTCATCCGATCAGTGGCCAAGCTGGGAGAGCTTATGGATACTTACGGCCTACCGCCGTAGCAAGGCGCAGAAGTGGCCGGCGTTTCGGGGTCCGACAACTAGGTCGAAGCGGTCATCCTCGGCCAGGAAGTCCCGTACGGCCTGCTCCGGACCGGAGGAGAAGTACCCATAGTCATCGACCATCAGAATGGAGCCCGGGCGCGTTCTCGATCCGAGTAGCCGCAGTCCCGTCAGGATTGGTTTATAAAGGTCGAAGTCGAGATATGCGAAGGCCACGACATCCGGCAAGTCCCGGAGTTCCTCGGCGATGAAGCCCGCGACGATGTGGAGCCGATCGAACGGAAATCCTACCGAGGTGAGCCGTTTCCGTACAAGATCCTGGGGGAACGACATCGCCGACTCGTAGCTGTGCATGGTCCCTCGGCCCTCGATGTCGTCGATGAGCCTGTCCTCCGCCGTGGGGCGGGACAACCCCTGGAATGAGTCATACAGCCACAAGTGCCGACCGCTATTCATGATCTCATTCGCCAGTAGCGCCGATGTGGAGCCCTGGGCCACGCCCATCTCGACAACGTCGCCCTCACCGCTGTCTTGAGCATTCTGCAGCCAGTGGAGAAGGTGCATCGCCTCGCTGATCTCAGTGCCGATGAGCTTCGAGATCAATGGAAGCCGGCCCTCCCGCTCCCGCAGGGCAGGAAATACGTGCTCGATGTGGATGTCGTACAGGTTCTGCACCACACGAGCGTATTGCCTTTGTGTGACCAATTCCTCCCGCTGCGTGATCACGCGAGCATCGGCGATGCGGAGCACGCGGTCGAGAGCGTTCCTTGTTGCTGTCTTTACATTGGACATAGAGCGACCCTAGCCACAACCATGCATTTGACCCAGCCTCCTGTACGGTGAGTCGGACTGGATTCGCTCTCCGATCTGCGAGGAGTCGGGCTCCCCGCCGGTATTGGCTGTTGACCCGCCGCAGCCTGGCGGAATGCCAAGGGGATGGGGATTCTTGCGTCTCCATCCTGGTTCCTGCGCAAACCCTGGTGGCTTTCATCCACTCGGCTATGCTGCCGTGATATGACAGAGATCCGACCGACCGGCAGGGAGAGCGAGTGGCGACGAAACTGGCTACCGAACTTGAATCGTTCCGGAGTATCTGGAAAGGCGGGTTCTTCGGGGCCGACCCCCTGGAACCGCTGGACTCCCTGTACGGGCTGTGGGGCTACACGTCGATGCAACACGCCACTTACCTGGCCTGCATCAAGCCGTACATCAACGCCAAGACCCGTGCTGTGGAGATCGGCCCCGGGAGGGGGGCCTGGACACGTGCCATGGCCGGCGCCGGCGAGGTCATCTGCCTGGACGCCCTCTCGGCGGAGCACAACGGCTTCTGGGAATACGTGGGCAGGCGCGAGAACGTTCGGTACTTCAAGGTCGAGGACTTCGGTTGCGGCATGCTGACCGACGACAGCATCGATTACCTGTTCAGCTTCGACGCGCTGTGCCACGTCAGTTTCGAGGGCATCTCTGCGTATCTGACGAACCTCTATCCGAAGTTCCAGTCAGGGGCACATGGCTTCATTATGGTTGCCGACTACACCAAGTACAACAGCTTCGTGCAGAACCAATCTCGCTTCGACGTGACGAGGAGTCTGCTAGGGAAGGGCGGCGGGCAGTTGACGCGACGACTGATCGACGCCTACCTGCTGCCGTTGCAGACGCACGCCCGCAAACGTGCCACCTGGCGACGGTTGAACCTCTCGGAGGACGACGTGGCGCGCCCGGGCCGGTGGTACAACGCGGGTGGGACACGCACCTGCGAACTGCTCGAGAAACTGGGCTATGAGGTTCTGGACCCGGACATGGAACTGGACTACCGCAGCCCCGTGATTCACTTCCGCAAGCACTGAGCGGCTCTGAAGCTCATATAGATCGTCAATTGGCTGTAGATGCCGATGGTTCGCTCCTGGAGGCGCTGGTGAGGTGGTAGACCTGGCGCCGGCGAATCGTTTGAGGCATCTGGAGATGTCCTTCGTCTTGAGCCCTTCGAGGGTGCTTCGTGCGACGTAGCCGCGGTGCTGGGCCCTGACGCATGCGAACCAGCACGATTGTGTGCAGTGCGCGGTTGACCTGGCGGTCGCCGCCGCGGTTGAGTCGGTGCGGCCGGAGGGGCCGGCACGGGTGCGGTGGCGCAAGGTGAGCGAAGGATGCCTCCGAGGCGAGACTGTCGGGGTTGTACCCGACTGCGACCGGTAGTTGGCCGGCGACCTCGGTCTCGGCGCGTGGTAGCGCGATCAGGCCGGGCGCGGTGCGGGTGATCAGGGCCCGCAGCTCGGTGTCCGCGTCTGCGACCTCCTGCGTGCTGGTAGCGCTTGGCCAGGCCCTTGAGGGCGAGTTTGACGACGGCGGGGGCGGTCAGATCGGTGCCGGGACGACTCGCTGCCAGGCGCCGTATCAACTCGGTGGTGGTCGGCGAGTGCAGTGCTTCTCGTTACGCCAGCGGGTGCGGTGACGATCAGTGAGCTTCTTCAGCGCCGCCGCTCCAGGGTGAGGACGGCTTTGGCGATTGACGTCCTGCGGTTGGGAATGCACCGGGATCTGCGGAAGTTCTGACAGGACTTCAGGTGCGCAACACCGCGCTCGACCGGTGCCCGTGCCGCGGACAGCGCCCGGTGGCGGTCTTCTCGGTGAGGGCGAGTTCCTGCAGGGGCTCGCGTTTGATGCCGGTACTCACCCAGGGACCGCCACCCTGGTAGGCGAGATCGGCCAAGATGGGGACGCCCTGGCGCTCACAAATGCGGATGATCCGGTGGGTGTGAGCAGCGGTCAGGTCGTGAGTGCGGCCCGGCAGTGTGGGTGAGAGCCACTGCAGCCGGCCGTCGGGATCGGTGACCACCTGCACGTTCACGCCGTGCCGGCCGTGCTTGTGGGCATAGTCCGCTCGCCCGTCTCCGACCCGGTCGCACTCGGCCAGGGTGCCGTCCAGCAGGGCGAAGTCGGGGTCGGCCTCGCGCAGGACCTTGGGCCTTCCCCCGCGAAAGTGGACACGCGTTCGGGTGGTTATGCGGCCAGCGTGAGCTTATCGGACTCCTGTTGGTGCTGGTCCTCGTAGTCGACGGGGCTGAGGTGTCCGTTGGCGGAGTGCCTGCGGCGGGTGTTGTAGCGTGTGAGCCACCGGAAGACGGTGCGTCGGCAGAGTTCCGCTCCCGGGTAGTGGTGGGCGCCGCGCAGGGTCTCCCGCTTGTCGGCGTACTCGCGAAAGTGCTCAAGTAAGTACGGATAAACGTGCTCAGCCGGATGTTCGCCTGTGGGCTTGTCAGAAGTAGCGTGCGACGAT
>NZ_JBEZKG010000044.1:0-45897 GCF_040651535.1 Streptomyces sp. NPDC048420 | reverse complement strand
GCCGGATGTCGGCCGGGGTGGCTCCGCAGTACTGCGGGGCCTTGGGAAAACGGGCCAACTGCCAGGTCGCGGTCAGCGTCCACGCCGCGACCGATGGGACCTGTCCCCGAGTGGTGGACACCTCTGAGCCCGGCCCCGGCAGGGGGCTGGGTAGGAGGAATCTCTTATGGTGATGAAGGTCTACTCGCCCGAGTTCAAGGCGGACGCTGTCGCGCTGTACCTGTCGGACCCGAGCCACACCTTCGAGGGCATCGGCAAGGACCTGGGGATCAGCCGGGAGACGCTGCGTAACTGGGTCCGGGCCGAGCGGGCCCGCCACGGCGGGGGCAGGTCCCCCCGGCCGATCCGGACGGGCCGGGCGATGTTCCTGCGCAGGTGATCGGCGAGCTTGCGGATGGACCAGCGAGAGAAGGGCTTGCCCAGCACGGTCGGGCGGGTGGTGGCCGTCTGGACGACGAAGTCCTCGTCGTCACGATCGAGAAGGCGGGGACGACCTCCCGCCCAACGAGGGTCCAGGCATGCGAGCCCGATCTCGTTGAACTTGTGAATCACGTCGCGGACGGTGTCCTCGTCCGCCTGGACCAGACGTGCTATGACCGGGACCGTGCTGCCGCCGGCGGAGGCCAGCAGCATCATCGCCCGCCGGAACCGCACCGAGCTGGTACTGCCTCGCCGGACGATGTGTCGGAGTTTCTGCCCCTCCTGCTCGGTCAACCCGCGAACCCGGACCGGTTGCGCCATCCCGCCTCCCCCACTGCCCCGGGAAAGCATTACCAACCAGCACACGAGCAACCCGGCGAACCTTCCCAGTCACAGCACTAGCAGTCACCCGTGCTCGCCTTGCAGATGTGCATCAAGAAGAAATGGAGGCCCTCCGGGAGCAGAAGATAGGGCTGGAATGCCAGATTTCCGATGTCCGTGCCAGTGCGTCAGATGTGCACCATCTGAACCAGTCAAGAAGCTTGTTGCTGATGAGCATGCGAAGGGTTTCGTACCGGCGATACATTCGTTTTCTTTATTTCAGATCGTAGAGCGCCGGAAAGGCAGCGCCTCCACCGCTTTGAGCAGATCAGAGATTACTCCAACTTCACCTCGCCACGACCTTCTGAGGACGCCCGCCGAAACGGGCGTCCTCAGAACCACTTTCTAGACTCTCCGGTGCGAGGAAGAAACAACCATCAGCCATGCGCCCGGCGGTACTTGCGGACCGCCAGCGTGCGGAAGATCAGGACGATCACAACCGACCAAATCAGCGAGGCCCAGACCGGGTGCTGCATGGGCCAGGCGTCGGACGTCTGGAACCCTGGTGGAAGGTTGCCGAACAGTTCGCGGCAAGCCTGCACTGTGGCACTGAATGGGTTCCACTCCGCGATGTGGCGCAGGAAGGTTGGCATCTGGTTCGCGTCCACGAATGCGTTCGAGATGAACGTCAGCGGGAATAGCCAGATCAGACCGCCCGAGGTGGCCGCTTCAGGAGTACGGACGGACAGGCCGATGAGAGCGCCGATCCACGAGAACGCGTAGCCGAGGAGCAGAAGCAGGGCAAACCCGGCGAGCACCTTGCCAAAGTTCTCATGCGTGCGCCAGCCGACGATCACGGCGACGATCGCCAGGACGACGAGAGTGAGCGCTGTCTGTGCCAGATCGGCGATTGTTCGACCGGTCAGCACCGCGCCCCGGGTCATGGGCAGCGAGCGGAAGCGGTCGATAAGTCCCTTGTGCATGTCGTCGGCGATGCCCGCGCCGGCGCCCGCGGTGGCGAACGTGACGGTCTGAGCGAAGATGCCCGCCATCAGGAACTCTCGGTAGGCCTGGGTCGAGGTGGAGGAGCCAACCTGGATCGAGCCGCCGAAGACGTAGGTGAACAGCACCACGAACATGATGGGCTGGACCAGCCCGAAAATGATCATCTCGGGAATCCGGCTCATGCGGATCAGATTCCTGCGGGTGATGACCAGGGAATCGCTCACAGCACTCACTTCGCCTGCTCCTTCCGGGCGCTCACGTGCAGGTCTCGGATGCGCAGCGAGATGAATCCTGACCGACATGAGCGAACAGGATCCGGGATCCGGGACATCCGGATCAGATTGCGCTGGGCGACGACCAGCGAGTCCCGGACGGACTGGCTGAGGGGGTTGCCGGGAGCCGCGACCCGCGCGGTGTCGGTGACGGCGCTCACTTTGCGGTCTCCTTCTTGTCGTTCTCCTCGTTCTTCTCCTCGGCCACGTGTCCCGTCAGGGACAGGAAGACGTCGTCGAGGGTCGGGCGGCGCAGTCCGATGTCGTCGATCTCGATGCCGCGGGTGTCGAGTTCGCGGATGACCTCGGCGAGCAGCTTGGCGCCGCCGGTGACGGGCACGGTCAGTTTGCGCATGTGGTCCTCGACCGTGGTCTCACCCTTGCCGAAGCCGCGCAGCACCTCCGAAGCGGTCTGGATGTGCTCGCGCTCGTGCACGACGACCTCGACGCGCTCGCCGCCGGTGCGGGCCTTGAGCTGGTCGGAGGTGCCCTTGGCGATGACGTGGCCGTGGTCGACGACGGCGATGTCGTGGGCGAGGTGGTCGGCCTCTTCGAGGTACTGGGTGGTCAGCAGGAGGGTCGTACCGCCGGATACCAGCTGTTTGATGACCTCCCACAGCAGTTGCCGGTTGCGCGGGTCGAGGCCGGTCGTGGGCTCGTCCATGAACATCACGGGTGGTGAGACCACCAGGGCGGCCGCGAGGTCGAGTCGGCGGCGCATGCCGCCGGAGTAGGTCTTGGTGGGGCGGTCGGCGGCGTCGGCGAGGTCGAACTGCTCCAGCAGTTCGGCGGCGCGGGCCTTCGCCGGCTTGGCCTTCATCTGGTAGAGCCGGCCGACCATCTGGAGGTTCTCGCGGCCGGTGAGGTATTCGTCGACCGCCGCGAACTGGCCGGAGAGGCCGATGGAGCGGCGCACGGCGTCGGGGTGCTTGAGGACGTCGATGCCGGCGACGACGGCCGAGCCGCTGTCCGGCTTGAGCAGGGTCGTGAGGCAGCGGACGGTGGTCGTCTTGCCCGCGCCGTTCGGTCCGAGGAGGCCTAGGACGGTGCCCTCCGGGACATCGAGGTCGACGCCGTCCAGAGCCTTTACGTCGCCGAAGGTCTTGACCAGACCTTCGGCATAGATGGCGCCTGGCATATGAGTCTCCACGTCGTCGGGGATTCGTGAGAAAGCCTGGGTTGGTACGTTTTCTTCCGCCTGACGGACGGCGGTGCGATGAGCGGCACGGACACACCATAACGCGATGTATCGCGTCTCTCAATGGACTTACCCGAACGAGTGAACCCGAGCCTGGTGACCTCAGTCGATGACCGTGTAGCCCGCCTCGCGCAGGGCTCGGCCGACCTCGGCGCAGTGCTCCGGTCCCTTCGTCTCCAGGTGCAGCTCGACCTCCGCCTCCGCGAGCCCGAGCCGTGGGTCGGTCCGGACGTGGCTCACGTCGAGGACATTAGCGTCGACCACTGACAACACCCCGAGAAGCGTCGCGAGGGCACCCGGCCGGTCCGTGAGCCGGAGCCGGACGGCCAGGTAGCGGCCCTGCGCGGACATGCCGTGGCGCAGGACGCGCTGGAGCAGCACCGGGTCGACGTTGCCGCCGGACAGCACGGCGACGACCGGCCCCTCGAAGGCGCCCGGGTTGCTGAGCAGGGCCGCGACGGGGCTCGCCCCGGCCGGTTCGACGACCAGCTTGGCCCGCTCCAGGCACAGCAGCAGCGCGGCGGACAGCTCGTCCTCCGTCACCGTGCGGACCTCGTCCACGAGCTCGTCCACGATCCCGAACGGCACATCGCCGGGCCGGCCGACCTTCATGCCGTCGGCCATCGTCGCCGGGTTCTCGATCGACACCGGGCGTCCGGCGGCCAGCGAGGGCGGATACGCGGCCGCGCCCGCCGCCTGCACGCCCACGATCCGCACGTCGGGCCGCAGCGCCTTCACGGCGATCGCGACACCGGCCGCGAGACCGCCGCCGCCGATGCCGAGGACGACGGTGCGCACCTCCGGGCACTGTTCCAGGATCTCCAGGCCGACCGTGCCCTGGCCTGCGATGACGTCGGGGTGGTCGAAGGGGTGGATGAACACCGCGCCCGTCTCGGCCGCGTACTCCTGTGCGGCGGCCAGCGTCTCGTCGACCACCTGGCCGTGCAGGCGCACCTCGGCTCCGTAGTCCCTCGTGGCGCTGATCTTCGGCAGGGGGGCGCCCTTCGGCATGAACACCGTGGAGCGCACGCCGAGGAGTGTGGACGCCAGCGCGACGCCCTGCGCGTGGTTGCCGGCGCTCGCGGCCACGACGCCCGCGGCCCGCTCCTCGGGCAGCAGCCCGGCGATCCGGACGTAGGCGCCACGGAGCTTGAACGACCCCGTCCGCTGGAGGTTCTCGCACTTGAAGTGCACCGGTGAGCCCACCAGCTGGGTCAGGTGGCGGCTGCCCTCCATGGCGGTCGTCCGCGCCACGCCCGTCAGCATCTTCTGCGCGCCGCGCACGTCGTCGAGCGTCACCGGCGGCACGGGGTGGGCCTTGCGGTAGTTCATGACTCAAGTCTCGCAGTTCACACGTGCAGGCCCGCGCTGTGACCAACGTCCGAGACGGGTTTGCGCAGCGCTGGTACGGCCTGCCTCCCGGCCGCGTACTCTGTCCCCCAATCCAGCTCCCCCTTCATGAAGTGAGCCTCCGGCCATGCCCACAACACCTGGAATGTCGATGGACATGACGACCGTCGGTGACACCGGTCTTCTCGACACCCTGCAGCACGAGGTGGCGGTCTTCGCCCGTCGTGCCGAACAGACCCGGCTCGGTGGGGTGGGGCAGGTGCGCAACTCCATGGACCGCGCCGCGTACCTGCTGCTCAACCGGCTCGACAAGGAAGGTCCGATGGGCGTCAAGGCGCTCGCGGCGAGCATGGGGATCGACTCGTCGACGGTCACCCGGCAGGTGGCGCCGCTCGTCGACACCGGGCTGGTCAAGCGCACCTCGCACCCGGAGGACGGTCGCGCGGTGGTGCTCCAGCTGTCCCCGCGCGGTCAGTCCCGGCTGGAGGAAGTGCGTTCCTCCAGGCGTCAGTTGATGGCCGAGTTGACCGGCGACTGGGAGCCGGAAGAGCGCGAGGCCTTCTGCACGCTCCTCACCCGCTTCAACACCGCCCTCTCCTCCCGGATGGCCGCCCAGGGCGTGCCGGGTCCTGAGGCGCAGTCCTCGTAGGGACACGCGCGCGTGTACCGCCCCGCCTCTTGACCGGACGGCCATGCCGGGCCTCAGATGAGACTGGGTCCTCGTGGCCGTACGAGGCCGTCGTACGGCCCATCCGCAGGCGGGAGGTGCGGTGCGGCAACGGCAGGTGTCCCAGGGCGTGCGTCGAACCCGCGAGTTCGAGGCGTTCGTCGCGGGCGCGGCCGGGCGGCTGCTGCACGCCGCGACGCTTCTGACGGCGGAGGCACCGGACGACAACCCGCGGGCGCGGCGCCTGCTGACGCTGGCGCTCGCCCACACGTACGCGTGCTGGGACCGGCTGCGCGGCGAGGACCCCTATGACCGCGCCCGCCAGTACCTCGCCCTGCGCTTCGCCCACGGAACGTGGCGCCGCCACGGCATCCTGTTCCTCGGCCGCCGCCACCCCGTCGGCCCGCTGGCCCGGCTCGCCCCTCAGGAACGTCTGATCGTGGTCCTGCGCCTCTACGAGGGTGTCGCCGAGGAACAGGCCGCGGCTCTGCTCGGCCTCCCCACCGAGCGTGTCCGCACGATCTGCGACCGCGCGACGGCCGCCCTCCTGGACCCGCCGCGCGGGCCCGCACCGGCGGTGGTGGCGAAGGCGGCGGCGTCGTGAAAGGGCGGGGCGGCCGTACCGGGGAGCGGCACGGAGGGCACGGTGGCCGTGACGGCGGCCAGGCCCTGGGCCGGCACGACAGGAGTCCCGGAGGCGGCATGGACCGCCGGGACCGGAGCGACGGCCGTGTCACCGCGGGGGCCGACGGGAAGCGCCGCGCCCGCACGCGACAGCCGGGTGACGGGAGGTGCTGGTGAACCGGGGCCAACGGGAGTCCGCCGTACGTCAGCTCATGGAGCGGGTGTCGCCGCAGGTGCCGGCGGATCTGTACGGGGAGGTCGTGCGGCGCGGGTCGCGCATGCTGCGGCGCAGGATCGTGGCGCGCCGGATGTTGTGGCTGCTGCTGTTCGCCGCGAGTGTGGCGTTCGTGGTGTGGGCGCTGACCGCTCGCCCGTGGGTGGAGCCGCCGTCCACGACGACTCCACCGATGACGGACTGGTGAGTCCGGCTTTCCTACTCGGCCAGTGCCTGCTGCAGGTCCTGCAGCAGGTCGTCGACGTTCTCGATGCCCACGGACAGTCGCACCAGGTCGGCGGGGACCTCGAGCGCCGAGCCCGCCACGGACGCGTGCGTCATCCGGCCGGGGTGCTCGATCAGCGACTCGACGCCGCCCAGGGACTCTCCGAGCGTGAAGACCTTGGCGCGGTTGCAGACCTCGACGGCCGCCTCCTCGCCGCCCGCCACCCGGAAGGAGACCATGCCGCCGAAGGACCGCATCTGCTTGGCCGCGACCTCGTGGCCGGGGTGGTCCTCCAGGCCCGGATAGAGGACATGCGTCACGCGCGCGTGCCGGGTCAGCATGTCGGCGATCTTCGTGGCGTTCTCGCTGTGCCGGTCCATGCGCACCGACAGCGTCTTGGCGCCGCGCAGCACCAGCCAGGAGTCGAAGGGCCCGGCGACCGCGCCCATCGCGTTCTGGTGGTACGCCAGTTCCTCGCCGAGCGCCTCGTCGGCGGTGACCAGTGCGCCGCCCACGACGTCGGAGTGGCCGCCCATGTACTTGGTCAGGGAGTGGACGACGACGTCGGCGCCGAGCGACAGCGGCTGCTGGAGGTACGGCGTGGCGAAGGTGTTGTCGACGACGAGCTTCGCCCCCGCGTCCCGCGAGACCTGGGCCACGGCGGCGATGTCGGTGATGCCGAGCAACGGGTTGGAGGGGGTCTCCACCCACACGGCCTTGGTCTTCGGGGTGATCGCGGCCCGTACGGCGGCCGGGTCGCTGGTGTCGGCCACCGACCATTCCACACCCCACCGGGCGACGACCTTCGCGAAGAGGCGGAACGTACCGCCGTACGCGTCGTTGGGGATGACCACGTGGTCGCCGGGGCTGAGCAGCGTACGCAACAGGCAGTCCTCGGCCGCCAGTCCGGACGCGAACGCGAGGCCCCGGCGGCCGCCTTCGAGGGCGGCGAGGTTCTCCTCCAGGGCGGTGCGGGTCGGGTTGGCGCTACGGCTGTACTCGTAGCCGCCGCGCAGACCGCCGACGCCGTCCTGCTTGTAGGTCGAGACCTGGTAGATCGGCGGGACCACCGCACCGGTGAGGGGGTCCGCGGTGTTGCCCGCGTGGATGGCGAGGGTCTCGAAGTGCTGACTGATGTGCCTGTCGCTCATGGGCTCCGAGGGTAGTCCGCTCGGGAGGCCGATGACGGACGCCGGGCTCCCCACGGCCGGACGGCAGGGTTTTCCCCAGGTACGGAAGCCGGCCCGACGTGTTTTCCACAGGGGCGGACCGGTCCCGGGCAGGTTTTCCACAGGCCGCTGACGGGGTTGGGCAATTGTCGGTGGCGTCTGGAACCCTTGAGGCATGGAAATTCTCTGGGTCCTGATGGCGGCTGCCCTGCTGGCCTTCGTGCTGCTCCCGTTCCTGCGGCGCAGGCGGGGCGGGATAGAGCTGGTCCCGGCGGGCCACCCGGACGCCGCAGACCCGGCGGACTACGGCTTCGTACGGCAGGAGGAGCTGGACATCCGCATGCCCGGCCCCGACCAGGATCTGCTGGACGTACTGGACCTGGTGCAGCGCACACAGGACTACAAGGCGGCCTCCCAGCTCCTGGCCGGCACCGAGCGGGAGGGCGAGCCGCGCTGGCAGCGGGTGCAGGCCTTCGCCGGGGCCGCGTCGCTGGAGCTGCAGCAGCGCCCTGGCGGGGTGAGCGAGGCGCCGGGCGGGCAGTGGTTGCGGGTGTGGCGGGCCGAGCATCCCAAGGACGCGGGCGGCGCGGCCGTGCACGCGGAGTTCCTGGTCCAGCAGGCGTGGCGGACGTCGACGCCGGGCACGGACGAGTTCCGGATCATCATGGAGGAGGCGAAGGCGGCCTGCGGCGAGGCGGCGCTGCTGGCGCCCGGCGATCCGATCCCGTACATCGTCGAGCTTTCGGTGGCGCGCGGACTGGGCTATTCCCAGGCCGAGTTCGAGCAGCTGTGGCTGAAGATCCTGGACCGCGCCCCGAACCACATGGGGGCGCACCTGGCCGCGCTGCACTACTGGTGCGAGAAGTGGCACGGCTCGCGGGAGCTGGCGTACAGCTTCGCGGAGGCGGCGGCCGCCCGGGCGCCGCACGGCTCGCTGCTGGCAGCGATGCCGCTGTTCGCGGTCTTCGAGCACCTGCCGGAGGTGAACCTGGTCAGCGGGTTCTACCAGAGCGAGGTCGTGACGAAGGCGATCCACGGCGCTCTGCACGCGGTCCACTCGGCCCGCGCCGACGACCCGATGCTGGCCCATGTGCGGCACCTGCTGGTGTTCTTCCTGGTCCGCGGTGAGCGCTGGGCGGAGGCGATGAGCCAACTGGTGCACATCGACGGCCATGTCGGCGCCCTGCCGTGGACGTTGTCCGCCGATCCGGCCGCGGAGTTCGCGATATACCGGGCGCTCGCGGTGGCGGGGTACGAGGCGAACGGTGGGAGCCCGGCGACGCTCACGCAGTGACGTCCCAGCCCCTCCCCGGGCGCGATCTTGCCTCATGGCGGACCGTTCGGTCATACTCCGCGCTCACCCGTGTTTAGTCATGAGCACGACCTACTGCGCTCATTCGACCGGCCGGGCCGCCGTTCCTTGATCATTGATCTTTTGATCCGTCCTGTGGGGGGACCTCTGCCCAATGGGCACGACTCTGCGTGCGCTGCGCGCTCTTCTGCTGCTCGCCGGCTTCTATCTGCTCGGCGTCCTGTTGCTGGCCGCGCTGGCCGGTGCCGACTACCTACTGTTCCGGCATGCCCCGACCAGCCTCGCGGGCAAGTTGATCATTGTCTCCGTACTGCTGGCGATCCCGCTGGTGCGCGGCCTGTTCATGCTGCGCACCCCGCAGGAGGAGGACATGGCGGGCCTGCCCGTCACCGAGGCCGAGGAACCCGAACTCTGGCGGACGGTAAGGGAGTTGGCCGACCAGGTCGGCACCGCCGCGCCGTCCCGGATCGTCTTGACGGCCGACGTCAACGCCGCCGTCGCCGAGGACGCCCGGCTGCTCGGCCTGCTGCCCGGACCGCGCCGCCTCTATCTGGGCGTACCGCTCATGCAGGGGCTGTCGCAGGCCCAGTTGCGGGCGGTCCTCGCGCACGAGCTGGGCCACTACTCGAACTCCGACACCCGGCTCTCCGCCCTCACCGTGCGCGGCCGTGCCCAAGTGCTGCGCACCATCGAGCACTTCGAGCAGCGCGCCGACAAGACCGCGGCGCGCGAGAAGGCCAGGCAGGAGAAGAAGAACACCAAGGCCGAGGCGAAGGGCAAGCGGACCAAGGAGATCGACACCGACGGCGCGGGCATCACGTACCGCGCGATGGCGCAGCTCTACATCGGCTACGCCAAGCTGTACTTCCGCGCCACGCTCTCCGTTTCCCGCCGCCAGGAGTACGCCGCCGACGCCGCGGCCGCCCGCATCACCGGACGGGACGCGACCGCGTCGGCGCTGCGCGAGCTCCCTGCGCTGGACGGGGCGTTCGACTTCTACATGAACTGCTACGCCACCCTCGGCACCGGCCAGGAGCTGCTGCCGCCGCGCGGTGAGATGTTCGGCGGCTTCGGCCGGATGCTGAGCGCCCGGCAGCTCGAGCTGGTCGACCGGCGCGACAGTCTGCCGACGGGGCCCTCGTCGCCGTACGACTCGCATCCGCCGATCGCCGACCGGGTGCGCCGGATCGAGGAACTGCCCGACGACGGACGCGCGGACGAGGCCCGCGGCGCCGCCCTCGATCTCCTCGCCGACCCGCGGCGGACGCTGACGGAGCTGGAGGACGCGGTCCTGTCCGAGGAGGTGCGAGGGTTCCGCCGTACCGCGGACTGGCAGGAGCTGCTCGATCTGGTGATGGCGGAGTCGTTCCGTGCCGGCACCACGCCGCTGGACCGGGCGTACGTCGCCTACACGAACGAGCAGCCGACCCTGTCCGCGCTGCTCGACCTGATCGAGGACGGGCGGCTGTGGGAGCTGGCGAAGCGGCTGCCGTTGTCCGACGAGGCGGCCGCCGCTCAGGGGCGGGTGTTCCGTGAGTTCGTACGGCCGACCCTGCGCAGGTCGCTGGCGAGCACGGCGCTGGCCGAGCTGAACGCCCGGGCGCTGCTGCGCTGGGAGTTCTCCTGGGAGCGGTCGGCGATACCGCATCTCCCGCCCGCCGCCGACGGCACCGAACCCGATCTCGACGAGGTGGTCGCCCCGGCGGTCGCCGACACCCCCGACACCGCCCCGCTGCGGGCACTGCTCGCCCACGAATCCCCTCAGCGAGGTGCGCTGTGATCATCCTCTGGGTCGTTCTGGCCGTCATCGGACTGCCCCTGCTCGCGCTGGGCCTGTACTTCGCCAAGGCCATCGTCCAGGGCGCCGTCGAGGGCTGGCGCGGAGCGGACGAGTCCGACGACGACGCCGACAAGCCGTACGAGCTGCCCGCGGCGGCCGCCGCCCTCGGGCTGCTGCCGCCCGAGCAGCAGAACCGGGACTCCGCGGCGCCGGTCCCGGCCGTACTCACGGCGGCGCTCGACGCGGCGAAGGCCGGGGACTGGCGGGCCGCCGCGGATCTGCTGGCCGCGACGGCCGCCGAACGGGACTGGGAGCACCGGTCCTTCCACAGCTGGTCTCTCGCGGATGCCGCCGCCGAGGACGACACCTGGCTGCTGGCCTGGGAGTCCGCCCGCCCCGACGACCCGGGCGCGGCTCTGGTGCGGGCGCGCAGCACGGTGGCACTGGCAGGGAAGGTCCGTGGCGCGAAGCGGGCGAAGCACACCACCTCCGAGCAGTTCCAGGGCTTCCACCGGCTCATGGAGGAGTCCCGCGCGCACCACGAACGGGCGGCCGCGCTCGGCGTCGAGGGCGACCCGGTGCCGTACATCGGACGGATCTCGACGGCGCTGGGTCTCGGTGATCCGCACATCGAGGTGGAACGCATCTGGAAGGAGATAACCGACCGCGACCCGTACCACTACGAGGCCCACTACATGGCGCTGCAGTACTGGTGCGCCAAGTGGCGGGGCTCGGAGAAGCTGGCCCGGGACTTCGCGTCGGAGGCGGCGGCGAAGGCACCGCTGGGCAGCCTGATGACGGCGTTCCCGCTGATCGCGCACTTCGAGCACGACGAGTCGGATTCGACGGACGCCGACCGTACGCCCGAGATGCGCGCCCTGGTGGACGCGGCGCTCGCGGACGCGGCGGCGGCCGATCCGGCGCACCCGCGGCTGCCCGAGGTCCGGCACCTGCTGGCGTACTACCTGTGTCTGCAGGACCGGGACGAGACGGCGATGGAGCAGTTCCGGCTGGTCGACGGGTATGTGGACGCGCTGCCGTGGCGTTACCGGGGCGACCCGGCGGGCGAGTACTGCCGGATGCGGGATCTGAGCCTGGCGAACACGGGCGGCGGCACGGAGTCCCAGGACTGACGCGGCTGGGCCGGAATGCGGGGCGGCACGGGCAAGTTGCAGAGCGTGCCGCCCCGCGTCCCCACCCCGGGACGCACGAGCGAAGGAGCCCACGTCATGCTGTTCGGCCGTACGCCCGTCCTGCCCACCCCCGAGCAGGCGCTGACGGGCCGCTCCGCGCCGGCGTACACGGTCCCCGACCGTCACACCGTCCTCGGCACCCCACTGCTCGGCCCCTACCCCAAGGGCTACGGGACCGCCGACTTCGGCCTGGGCTGCTTCTGGGGCGCCGAACGCAAGTTCTGGCGGCTCCCCGTGGGGGTCTGGACGACCCTGGTCGGCTACCAGGGCGGACACACCGAGAACCCCATGTACGAGGAGGTCTGCTCGGGCCTCACGGGTCACAACGAGGTGGTCCGCGTGGTGTACGACCCCGCCCTCATCTCGTACGAGCGTCTCCTGAAGACCTTCTGGGAGTCCCACGACCCCACGCAGGGCTTCCGCCAGGGCAACGACGTGGGCACCCAGTACCGCTCGGCGATCTACACCCACACCCCCGCCCAGGCCACGGCGGCCGAGACCTCCCGCACCGCCTACCAGCGGGCCCTCACGGCCTCGGGCCACAGGGGCACGATCACGACGGAGATCCTGCCGGCGCAGGGCCGGGTCTTCTATCCGGCGGAGGGGTATCACCAGCAGTACCTCGACAAGAACCCGGCGGGGTACTGCGGGATCGGGGGGACGGGCGTGTCCTGTCCGGTCGGTGTGGCGGGGGCGGATGGCTGAGCCGCTGTCCGGATGTCAGGGCGACCCTGCGGGTGCTGTTGGCCGGTTTCGGATCCGGTCAGCGGTGCGCTGCTGGCCCAGGTGCCCCACACGCGAGTGGTGGGCCGATGCGGCTGCGGTTGCGTGACGGTCGATCTGGACGTGGACCGTACGGCGGTGGCTCCGGCACCGTCCCGTGAGAATCCGGCGATCGACGCCGGGTACACCGAGCCGCACTGGGCCGGTGTCATGCCGCCTGGCCCGATCCCCGGTTCATCGAGCGATGAGTCATGATCTCTGCTGCGGCGCAGCCCCTTGACCTTGACACCGTGGCAAGGCCTTCACTGTTTGCCGAGGAGGTGGTCTCGGTGACCATGGCGGGGCAGGGGCAGGGGCAGGGCCCGGATGCGATGCGGATGCTTCGGGAATTGGAGGACGGCCGTGCGTCCGTGCGGTTGCGGGCGGCCCTGATGGTCGGTACGGCGCCGGAGGCGCGGTTCGTCGGTCCGCTGGTCGAGCGGTGCGCGGTGGAGCCCGAGTTCTTCGTCCGTGACATGCTCACCTGGGCCCTCACCCGCCACCCCTCGTCCGTGACGTTCCCCGCGCTGCTCCGTGAGGTCCGCTCGGAGCGTGCGCAGGCGCGGAGCCAGGCGCTGCACACGCTGTCCAAGATCGGGGACCGGCGGGCCTGGCCGGCGATCACACGGGCACTCCTCACCGACGCCGACGACGAGGTGGCGCGCACCGCCTGGCGGGCGGCGGTCTTGCTGGTGCCGGACGGCGAGGAGCCGGGGTTGGCCGCCGTCCTGGCGACGCAGTTCGGGCGCGGTGAGCGGGAGACCCAGCTGAGCCTCAGCCGGGCGCTGGTCGCGCTGGCCTCTCCGGCTGATCTGGACTTGCTGGACTCTCCGAACGCCCTGGTGTCTCCGATGTCTTCAGCATCTTCGGCCCCGCTGACCTCTCTCGCCTCTCTAGCCTCTCCCGCCTCGCCGGGTGAGAACGCGCAGGAAGCGGTCGTACTGCCCGTTCTCCTCGCCGCGGCCTCGGCCCCCGACCCGCGGGTGCGGGCGCACGCGCTCGCCACGGAACGGATGTTGCGCGACCCCGACGAGGGGTTCGGGTTCGCGATCGAGGAGGCGAAGCGCGTGGTGGCCCTCGGCGAGGCCGGGCGGGCGGGACGATAGGGCGTGTTGATCGGTGAGGTGGCGCGACGGTCCGGGGTCAGCGCCCGCATGCTCAGGCACTACGAGTCGCTCGGCCTGCTGCGCCCTTCGGGACGTACGGGCTCCGGCTATCGGGAGTACTCCGGTGACGACGTCCGGCGGATCTTCCACATCGAGAGCCTGAGGTCGCTGGGACTGTCGTTGCGGGAGATCGGGCGCGCGCTGGACGACCCCGGCTTCACTCCCTCCGCGCTCGTCGACGACCTCATCCGTCAGACGCGCGCACGGATCGCGGCCGAGACCGAGCTGCTCGCGCGGCTTCGCCGTATCGATGCCGCGGAACCCGCCGACTGGGAGGACGTCCTCCAGGACGTGGCGGTGCTCCAGGCGTTGGGGTCGAAGAGCGCCGCCGCGCGTCAGCGAGTCGCGCTGTCCGCGGTCGACGAGGTGCCGGTGGAGGCCCTGGTCGAGGCGGTCCTCAGGGAGTCGGATCCGAACGTGGCCGGGGCACTTCGATGGGCGCTGGCACGATCGGGCGACGGCAGCGCGGCACTCCTGGCGGAGGGCCTGGGCTCACCGTCGGCCGCGGTGCGGGAACGTGCCGTTCGGTCCCTCGCCGAGTTGCCCGATGACGAGGTCACCGCCCGGCTGCGTGACGCCCTCGCGGACCCCGATGCCGTGGTCCGCGGACATGCCGCGCTGGCGCTCGGGACGCGTGGAGTCGCCGATGCCGTTCCGGCGCTCATCGACATGATCGTGGCGGGGCGGAACGACACCGACGCGGCCGACGCACTGGGCATGCTGGCGAGCGACACCTCGACGGCGGACCGGATCGCCGCCGGGCTCGTCGAGCGCCTCGCCCACGACGACACCGAGGCGTCCGCCCGCGCCCGGCTGACCCAGGCACTGGCCGACATTCCGGGGCGGACGGCCTCATGTGCCCTGGTGGAGCTGTCGTACGACCCGGACCGCGCCGTCGCGCTGACCGCGGCGTACCTTCTCCAGCTGCGCGATGCGCGGTAACGGACCTGTCGATCTGTCGAACTGTTGGGCTACGGAGCCTGTGCCGGTCAGCCCTCGGCGCGGGCGGGCAGCCGCCATCCCGGGCGCGGGAAGTGGCAGGTGTAACCGTCCGGGTAGCGCTGGAGGTAGTCCTGGTGCTCGGGCTCGGCCTCCCAGAAGGGGCCCACCGGCTCCACCTCGGTGACGACCTTGCCCGGCCACAGACCGGAGGCGTCCACGTCCGCGATGGTGTCCTCGGCGATCCGCTTCTGCTCGTCGTCGACGTAGTAGATCGCCGAGCGGTAGCTGAGGCCGATGTCGTTGCCCTGGCGGTTCTTGGTGCTCGGGTCGTGGATCTGGAAGAAGAACTCCAGGAGCGTACGGAAGTCGGTCTGCTCGGGGTCGTAGAGGATCTCGATGGCCTCCGCGTGCGTGCCGTGGTTACGGTACGTCGCGTTCGGCACGTCTCCCCCGGTGTATCCCACCCGGGTCGCCGTGACGCCCGGAAGCCGGCGGATCAGCTCCTCCATGCCCCAGAAGCATCCGCCCGCCAACACGGCCCTCTGTGTCTGCGCGGCCATTGCGGCCCTCCCTGTCTGTCGGCTCGGTCACTCGGGCCACTCTGCTCGCACACCATCGGCATCCTGCGCCCACCCTCCTCAACGCGCGGGAGTTCCGGACGATTCCGGCCCGGCCGGACCGGCCGCGGAGTCGCGCCGGAGCGACGGCGCACCCACTCTGAGACCGTCGCTCTCGCCTGGCCTGGCCTGGCCTGGCCGAACGTGTCCGCGCCCCCACACGGCATCCACGATCACCGTCTACCAGGCATACAGTTTCCCCGCGGTGTGGAAGCGGGACCGGATGACATGGATCAAGCAGTGCTCACAGCCTTTTCCCATGGCTGAAGACGACGCGAGCGAGCAGACGGACGCCCGGTTACGGCGAGCCCTCCGGGCCAGGCAGACAGCCGGTACCCAGAGGGCGAAGAAGCACCGGTCCAACTGGACCGGGGAGTCCGCAGCGATCTACTGCCGCATCTCGCATACGAACGACGACGACCAGACCGGCGGAGCGACGGGGCCGGGCCCTGGCGGTACCGGGGCCCGACGCCGCTATGGTGCCGCGACCGGTCGTCCGTCGAATCCGCCTGTCCTTGAATGTCGAATCCGCCTGTCCTTGAATCCGGCCGTCACCAGGACGAGCGCGCCTGGACGTGGGGCAGACCTCCCCCTCAGGGTTGCGGAGCCTTGGAGATGTAGCCGAGGGCCAGTTGGATCCTGGTGACACCGGTGAGATCGACCTGGCGCGCCTGTGCCACCTCCGCCTCGATGGACAACGACCACTCCGTGGCGATGCTGCGCCGCCAGAAATCGGTGGGACGGCTGTTCGCGGGAATCGCCACCGCGCCCGCAGCGGTGTCGTTCTGGGCGGCTACCTGCACGAATGTGCTCCGCGGCTGCAGGTACTGGGTCACTTCCGTCCCGTCTTTGAGGAGCTCGGTGCATCGGGGGCCGTGAGTCACCACGACGGGGAAGGTAGGTGTTCCTGCCGTTATCCCGGAGATGGTCACCGCGGCAGCCATGGTCTTCGCCTCCCATCGCTCCCCCGCAAGGTCGCCGTTGTCCACCACGACGGAGAGGACGAGATCCCGCCGGAAGGCCGCGAGCTCGCCCGGGTCGTCGATGGTGACGTAGTGGACGTCCCCCTTGAACCCTGAAAGATCGTAGGCGTCGAAGACTTTCGTGAGGGAAACAACCGCCAGTTCGGTATTTGTCGCGAGCAAGCGACTCTGAAACTCGACCGCATCGACAAGGTTTTGCTCGAAGTCGAGTTCGATGTCGGGGTGCACATGCCAGCGATCCAGGCGCAAAGCCGCCGACTGGTCCGTCCGCGTGTAAATTTCCACAGCCCGTGCGGCACGGACCTGGCATTCGAGGAATGCGTCGCCGTATCGGCGCACGACATGCAGGAGCGACAGCGCGGTCTCTCGCAGAAGAGTGACATCGGAGCGCGCCTGGGAATGCAGTTGTGCGTAGGCCGTACGTTCCCGCTCCAGTCCCTGTGCCCGCAGGACGGCGATCTGCAGCTGTCGTTGGGCCGACGCGACCTTGGCCTTTGCCGCGAGGGCCTCCTGCAGGCGCAGGGCGAGATCCTTCACCACCTGCTTGAGCTCGGGGTCGCCGGTGGCCTCGTCGATGTCCTTGACGAACTTCGCGAAGCTGACCAGTACGGGCACCGCGCCACCCGCCCACGCATCGATGTCGATCTGCCCGTCCTTCTGATGCCCGGCGGCCTCTTTGAGCCCCTGCGCTCGGATCTTCGAGAGTTCCCCTCCGGCCACGACGGCGTCCTTGAGGATCTTCGTCTCGTCGTCGGACCCGCTGAAGTTGACATTGCCGAGTGTCATCAGATCGGGAATCGAGCCGATGATCTTGCCCGCGTGCTCGCCCACGTACGCGCTGACGACCAGCCCCACGACAGCGAACAGACCCACGACGACGATCCCGCCCCAGTCGATCGGCTCTTCCAGCTCCGCCTTGCGGTTTCTGACCTCTTGGAGTGTGGCCGCCCACCGGGCATCGGCGGCTTTCAGCTCGGCCGTGGCTACGGTGAGGGTGTCCTGCGCGTCGATGCGTGCCGCCTCCAGGACCCGGCCGGTGAAGTCCAGGGTCGCCAGCTGCACTTGCAGTTGCGACTCCGTCAGACCGGTGCCGGCTGTCGCCGTGAGCAATGCCTTCACGTCTGCGAACAGCCCCTCGATCCACGAGCCGTCCGATTCGAGGCGCGCTCGGAAGCGCTCGAAGTCGGCGACGACATCGAGGTTGCGGGGCAGACCCAGAAAGTTGTCGCCGTTGGTGAACTGGGCCTTGAGCGCGGCCGCTTCGAGGCGCAGCGGATCCGCCGCGATGACCAGGTCCAGCAGACCGAGGATCGTGTCGGCCTCGGCAGAGGTGGGCAGTCCCCGCACTTGGCGGAAGCGGAACTCCGCGGTGCGCAGCCATTGCATCGCCGCCGCGGCCAGGTCATCGCTTCGTTCCTCACGGACCTTCAACCAGAGTTTGTCCGGGGGAAGCTCCTCCGCTACGGCAGTACCCGCAAGGCCGGTCGGGCCGGGTTGGCCAAGAGGGCCATCAGGCGCTCCGGGACGCGGCCGGCCCTGCGCCGTGGGAGCCCCCTTCCCCCCTTGGCCGCCCTCGCCGGCCGTCCCTCCGGCACCACCGGCGGCGGTGACCCGTGCCGCGGCTCCCGAACTCCAGAACACCCTCGCGACGCCCCCCGGGCCCCCGGCGCCACCCGAGCCCCCGGGCGCTCCGCCGGTGGGAGGCTCGAACTCGCGGTGCGGCTTGCCTCGGTCATCGATCTCGATGGTGACGATCTCGTCCGCGCCGGGAGTACCGTCGGGACCGGCGCCACCCGTGCCGCCGTCGGCAATGACCGTAAGCTCGTGACGCAAGAGACGTGCGAAGACCTGGGCCGAACGCCCGGAGTGGCCGGCCTCGGCGGGCATGACGGCGGAGGCACCTGCCATGTTGACGGTGAGCCCCGGAGCTGTGCAGTCATCCGCGACAAGCACCAGGTTCAACAGGTAGGAGGGGTCGGCCGGGTCCCGGAGGTCGAACACGTACCCGGGTGTCGCGGTGAGCGTCCGTACCGCGATGACCAGGGTGCCTCCCGTCACCAGCCCTTTGGTGCGGGCGAATCGCAGGAGGCGCTGCTGAGTCGCATCGGAGAGATCGAGCGTCTCCCGGACATACAGAGCGATGTTCATGACTACCCCCGGGGATGGTTCTTGGCGGCTTGAGCAGCCTGATCAGTTCTTCTCACCGACAGCACGACAGCCGTCGATCAACCTCTCCTGCTGTAGCCGTACAAGCTCCAGGGCTTCTTTCAGGGAATCGAGTTGACCCGCCACGAGGAGCGATTCCGCGGGTGTGGTCCAGCCCGGTCGCCGCCAGGATTCCCGGAGCGTCTGCCAGAGATCCTCGTCCCGGATCGTTGTGATGACGCGCACGATTTCATGGACCTTGCCGTCCAGTTCTTCGATGTCCCTTTCCATGCCCTCTCCCCGAGATCCAGGAAAAAACCGTTCCGAGAGCATCCAGCCGCAGGGAAACCGGGACAAGGTCTCTCACTTCTTCCCGGCAGATCAGCGATTTCTTTTGGCCTCGTGCATCGCTCTCACACTTCCCAGACCTCACACGGTTCCCGTGGGGCACCGCATGGCGAATCGTCGAATGTGCCACAGCTTGCGCCTGCCTCGCGTTCGCCGCCGGATGGACCGAAGGGTGGGAGCCCCGAGGAGCAGAGGAGAGAGTGGCGTGAAATCGACGCCCGTGCCATGAGCAGTCAGCCTCCGTCTGAACACGCAGAGCCCGGACCGAGGAGTCTTCGTGCCCGCCGAGCGTCTACAGCGACGGCAGTCCCGCGCATCACGAAACGAGGCGCCGAAGAATGGGCACCGAGCTGACCACCCCTGCCAACGGGTTCTTGGAGTGCCGTCTCACCAACGATGTGACCGAGGGGCTGACGCGGCGAGCACGGCGGTTCGTCGTCGCGCACGGCGTCAGGATCGATGTGCCGCCGGTGGGCCGGCTCCGGGAGCAGTGGCTTGCGCTCGGAGTCCCGTCGGTGCAGATCGACCGCGTGACGGAGTATCAGGAGCGCTGGGGAGGTCTCGTCCTGCCTCCCGCTCCGCACTACGACGGTGGGCCGAAGTATCTGGACTCCGACCTTCCGGAGGGGTCGGCGGAGGAAGGGTGGCTGTTCCCCGCGGGAACCGACCGGACCGCCGTCCCCTACTCGTTCATGATCGGACCCGGCGGCGAGTTTGGCGTGTACGGCATGCGCTGGACGCCGCTGCACCGAACCGTCGAGGGGTGGGTGGAGTCTCTCGCGCTGGCCCATCATGCGTCGATGTGGGCACGGCAGGTCACCAGGGTCACCGGGGATGAGGCCGACGCCGTCGCTCTCGACTCGTTCGAGCCGGTGGAGGAGGTCATGGGGATGACGGACACATGGTGGCGAGGAACCGACTCCCTGGTAGCCGTGTACGCGGGAGAGGCCGAGTGCTTCTCCGCCCCTGCGTGCCGCACCGCGTTGATCTACTCCGGCCTCGACGACTGGGGGCTGCGCGGAGGCGTTGGTGACGGGCTGAAGGGTCTGTGAGCGTGCCTTGACACGGGTCATCATGCCGCGTTCACAGACCCTGAGCACGGGTGTGGGGCAGCGCGCCCTCAGTCGAACGCCATGACCAGGCGGACGCCGTCGTCGCCGAAGCGGGCGGCCAGGGCCTTCATCACGGCGAAGACGTGTGGCCAGCGTGTCGTCGGTCCCAGGACACTGCCGATGGTCAGTGGTTCGTAGGCACAGACCAAGTCGTCAGTGGTCCACTCGACGCGTTCTGAAGCGCTGTCCGAGTCGGCAGGCGGTACGCCCACGGTGGACAGGATCGCCGTCGGCCACGGCTGAGATACGAGTTGGCGCCGTTGTGTCGCCGGCTGCGACTTCTTGTGCCAGGTCACTCGGCCGACGAAGTCCGCGGGCCTGGTCGCGGGATCGATGGAGGCGAGTTCGGCCCAGCTGATCCAGCTCGCGCCGTCCATCTCGCCCTGGGAAACCCATGAGCCCAGCTCTGCGCACAGGGCGCTCGACAGGTCGGCGGGAAGGCCACGACCGGCTGCGAGCGGCCGGAAGCCCACGTAGTTGCGGACTCCGAAAAGGAGGCCGAAGGCCGCGTAGTCGGTCTCGTCGTACAGCGGCCACAGATCCATGGCGGTCACCCATGGTTCGCCGTCGTAGTAGTCGGTGCCGACGTGGGGATGGCGGAACTCGATCCCACCGTGGATGTCCGTACCCATGGTGGCGAACCCTAACTGTCCTCAGAGGCCGGCTGGATCGCTGGAAAGCCAGTCTTGGTGTTGGTCCGTGTCCGCGACCAAGACTTCGGCCAGCGCCTCGTCCGCCACGGCTCGAAACAGCCCGTCGAGGCAGCCGCGGTTCCACCGGCGCCGGACGGCGGTCAGACGTGTGTGAGTGTGGAACTCCGGGTCGGGGTCGGGGGTCGTGCTTTCCGACTCCGTCCACCAGCGGATGCCGTCAGGATGCAGTGTCTGTCGTGGCGTCGGGTAGCCCTCGGGCCCGGTCGGCCTCGGACTCCGGGTAGCGCTTCGAGTCGGGAAGGCTGTGGAAGCGCACCCAGCGCACCCAGCGCACCCAGCGATCCCAGCGATCCGCGCACCTGGTGCGAAACGTGTGAGCGGCGGGAGGGTCCGGCGGATGGCGTTCCCTCCACCAGGCCGCCAAGAGATCAGGGTCGATGGCGGGACTCCCCCCTTGGTGGGAGCCACACCGATAGGACGGCAGGCTCTGTGCGGTCAGTTGAACGCCCCCACGAGGCCTACGCCGTCCTCACCCGCCCCGACGCCGTCTGCCCGTTCGGAATGGGCAGACGTCATGGAGCCCATACGCAAACCGTCCTCGTCACTTGGCAGCCGCCGGCTTGCTGAGCTTGTTCAGCTGAGCCTTGATGATCGCGTTCGGTACGTCGGCCGGGTCCTTGTCATTCGGCCCCTTGGGGCGGTTGAAGCTGGTGAACACGGCGACCGTGGCCCCTTGTCGGACAGCCACCACCGCATAGGGCACCCGGACCGGCTCCTCGCCCTCGAACGACGCCAGCTGTGTGAGCCGGAGGGACACGGATTCATCGCCGTAGCCAGGATCGGGTCGGAGTTGGACCGCGTCGTAGTCGAAGTCCGCCAGGATGTCCTTGAAGGTCTTGCACCGCTCGGCGGCCGTCCGCAACGCGTCAATCACCTGCTCGGCATCTCCTGGGCTGTGCGACGAAAGGGTCATGTGCGCACCGGGGCCGTGCTCCTTCGAAAAAACGCTCCGGGCGATGCGCGCGGTGGCAGCGAAACCACTGCTGCCGCCCACCGCCTCCATGACAGGCGCGCATTCTGCAGGGTCCGCCGTCTTGCGGGACGCGAAGGTGGCAGCGAGGGCCCGCTCCACTTCGTAGCCGCCGAGATCTGCGCCTGTGATCGTCGCCCGCTCCAGGTCCGTCTTGCTCAACGGCTTGTCCTGCACACCGGGCGTCCCTGTCGGCTCCGATGCGGCATCTGTCCGAGAGCCCTGCCCGGTTCCGCATCCGGCGAGCGCCAACGAAGTCATGAGCATGGCAACCGTAACGCCGACACCTGATTGGCGAACCACTGTTTCTCCACCCGTTTGATCCTGGAACGCGAGCCCTTCGCCCGGCTCAACGCATTGAGTAGCACAGTAGTTCGTCAGTGCGAGCGTGCGAGTGCGAGAGACACGCCTACCCCTCTGAGCCGGCGCGCCTGTCGTTCGAGGGGACGTGAGGGACGGCGGAGCCGGGGTCGAAGCCTGCGAAGGCCAAGCCGATGACGAAACCCGCCACCTCTTCCAACTGGCGGACGCGATCCAGCGTCCCCAGAGTCGCCGGGACTCCACCGACGTCACGGACCAGTTCACCGACGACATGCAGGGCGGTCGCATCGTCGCCGCACATCGCCACTGTCACACGGGACTGGCCACCACTGGGCCCGCTCGTCCACTGGTCAGCGGGAAAGAGATGGAACGCCTTCACGACCCGGGCTCCCGGAGCAAGTCCGGCGATCCGCTCCGCCATCGCCTCGCCGTGTTCGGTGAGCAGGGTGCCGACGCCATGCGTCACGGCGTTCGTGGGATCGATCAACGGCATCCCTTCGAGCCCGCCGTCGGATGCGCCCACCATTCCCAGCATCTCCTCGACACCGTCCCAGGACACGGCGAGGAGCACCGCATCGCGCCCGGTGACCGCCTCACGCGGTGCGACAGCGAGCACTTTGTGGTCCAGCCGCTCAGCAAGCCTCTCCGCCTTGGCCTGCGACCGTCCGCCGATCGCCACCTCATGTCCCGCACGTGCCCAGCCCCTACCCAGGGCCGCCGCCAATGTCCCGGTTCCCAGGATCCCGATGCGCATCATCCGTGCCTCTCCCGTAGTGGTCGGTCGGGTGGTCACGGTAGGGAACGCGTTACGCACCGATCAGTGCGTGACCGGCGCGCGATGATGGACGGCGAGATGACTGATTACGACGCCCACTGCTATGAGTTGGTCGCCGATTGCCGTTTGCGCGCGGCCACCGATCTCTTCGCCCATACCTGGGATCCCGTTGTACTGGCGGCGCTTCGCTTGGGACCGTACCGACGTCGTGAGTTGCGCGCCATGATTGGCGGCATCAGCGACAAGGTTCTGACCGACTCCTTGCACCGTCTGCTCGCGAGCGGACTGATCCAGCGCCACGTCCATGCCGAGGCGCCGCCACGCGTCGACTACGCCCTGACCGGCTTGGGGCAGAGCCTGGTCGAGGGCCCCATGAAGGCGCTTGGACGCTGGGCGATCGAGCACGGTGACGAACTTCTTGAAGCCCAGGAGAACAGTGAGCGCAAGGGGTCTGTGAGCGAGGCTTGAGGTGGGCCATCAAGCCGCGTTCACGATGCGGCGGACGCCCTCGTCACCGAAGCGGACGGCCGGCTCGGCAGGCGGTACGCCCACGGTGGACAGGGTCGCCGTCGGCCACGCACGGGCCGGCGAAGTCCGCCGATCTGGTCGCGGGATCGATGGAGGCGAGTTCGGCCCGGCTGACCCAGCTCGCGCCGTCGTCGTACAGCGGCCACAGATCCGGCGGTCACCCATGGTTCGCCGTGGTCGTAGTCGGTGCCGACGTGGGGATGGCGGAACTCGGTCCCACCGTAAATGTCCGTACCCGGGCGGCCCTCGGCGGAGGCGCACAACCCCACTGAAAGGTATGGCGATGGACGAAGACGAGAGCCTGGACCGCTACGGCCTGCACCCCGTCGGGGCGCACCTCGACGAGGTACGAGGTCTGCTCACCGTACAGACCCGGCTGGAGAAGCGTGCGCAGGGAGACGGTGACACGGAGCTGATGAAGTTGTGCTGCGTGCAGCTGTACAACGCCGGGAATCTGGAAGACGTGCTCCTGATCTGGAAGGCGAAGTCCGCCAGCATGGACGCGGCTTGCTCAATCGGTATCCAGTTGCTGTGCGGCAGCGGCCTGGCCACGACCAAGGCATACCTGTCGAGCCTTCGCCTGCCCGAAGCTGAAGCGGCACTGCGACGACTGCTCCAGTGCGAATCGGCCGGCGACTTCGAGGGCTTCTCCGTCGAAGGCCACTCGGGCTTCTACGCCGCCTGCTATGCGCCCTGACGACGGTCGCCGACCCTACCGTTCGCTCGCTCGCAACCCGGACGAATGGGTCGTCTCCATCAGCGACAACACGGCCCGCTGACGCCGTCAGCCCCCACTCCCGTACGGCCGCGTCAGTATCTCCAGTCGGTGCCCGTTCGGGTCGTCGAAATACGCGCCCCGGCCGCCGTCGTTGTGGTTGATCTCGCCGGGGCGGTGGTGGAAGGGATCCGCCCAGTACGTCAGTCCCGCCGCCTGGACGCGGGCGAAGATCGTGTCGAAGTCGTCCTCGGAGACGAGGAACGCGTAGTGCTGGGGCGTGATCTCGCCGGTGGTGTCCAGGTAGTCGAGGGTCACGCCGTTGGGGATCCCGACGGGGACGAAGGGGCCGTACTGCGGGCTGACTTCCAGGCCCAGGATGTCGGCCAGGAAACGGGCCGAGGCGTGCTTGTCGTGTGCGGCGACGATGGTGTGGTTCAGCTGAACGGTCATCGTGGAGGCCTCCTCCTCCCGACCATACTCCGCCGCCGGTTAAGGTAAGCCTTGCCTTAACAAACCATTGGGCCAGCGGACCAGTGGCCCAGCAAACCAGCACCATCCGGAGTAGTCGTGCGTACAGCAGCAGTCCGAGCCGTCCTGGCCTCGATCGTCGTGGGAGGGCTGCTCGCCGGCTGCTCGTCGTCGGGCACCGGCGGGACGACCGAGCAAGCCGAACGCAACCCGGTCAAGGGCGCCACCGAGGGCCCCTCCGCCGCACCCAGCGCCCTCGCCGACGGCATGGGCTCCGACCAGGACACCGACGGGGCCTTCCCGCGGACGGTCACGCACTTCAAGGGCGAGACCACGATCAGCGCCGAGCCGAAGAAGATCGCCGTGCTCAGCACCGGGCAGCTCGACGACCTGCTGTCCCTCGGGGTCGTGCCCACGGCCACCACGCGCGCCGACAACGCCGGGCTCGTGCCCGACTACCTCGCGGAGGCCTTCCCGGCGGACAGGAAGCGGCTCGCCGCCATGACCGACGCGGGCACCCGCCAGGCCCCCAACCTGGAGACTCTCGCCGCGGCCGAGCCCGACCTCATCCTCGCCAACGACTCCCTCGGCGACCTCTACCCCAAGCTGTCGAAGATCGCGCCCACCGTGATCACCGCCGGCAACGGCATCAACTGGAAGCGCGACCTGCTGCTCGTCGGCGACGCGCTCGGCAAGGGGCGGGCGGCGCGGGCGATGCTGGACGGCATCGTCGCCGACGCCGAGAAGCAGGGCGCGGCGGTCGAGGGCGGCCCGAGCGTCTCCATGGTCCGCTTCACGCCCGACCGCACGCGCATGTTCGGGGTGTCCTCCTTCACCGGGTCCATCGCCGTCGACATGGGGCTCGCACGTCCCAAGTCCCAGCAGTTCAAGGCCATTTCGGAGGACATCGGCGCGGAGAGCATCGACACCGCCGACGGGGACTGGATCTTCTACTCCGTGCAGGGGGACGCGTCGAAGACGGACGCGGCGAGCGTCGTCGCCGGGCCGCTGTGGAAGTCGATGAAGGCGGTGCAGGCCGGACAGGCCGTGAAGGTCGACGACGACCCCTGGTACCTCAACGCCGGCCCGTCCGCCGCGCGTCTGGTGATCTCGGAGCTCGCCGAGAACCTCGGCAAGTGATACGTCGTCTCGCCTGGCCGGCGGCGCTCCTCGCGGTGACCGCGGCCGGGGTGCTCAGCCTCGCCGTCGGAACGCGGCCGGTGCCCTTGTCCGCCGTCGTGGACGCCCTGCTGCACGGGGGCGCCTCCCCGTCCCCGGACGCGCTCGTCGTACGGTCCCTGCGCCTGCCGCGGACCGAGATCGGGCTCACCGCCGGGGCCGCCCTCGGGGTCGCGGGGGCCGCGCTCCAGGCCGTGACGCGCAATCCGCTCGCCGACCCGGGGATCCTCGGGCTGAGCCAGGGAGCGGCGGCGGGAGTCGTGCTCGCCATCGGCCTCGGGCTCGCGAACGGGTTCTCCGGGTATGTCTGGTACGCCTTCGCCGGCGCCGTGCTCGCGGCCTGTCTCGTGTACGCCATCGCCGCGCGCGGACGGGACGGGGCGTCGCCGGTGAAGCTCGCGCTCGCGGGGACGGCGTTGTCGGCGATGACCGCCGGCGGGACGACCGTGGTGTTGACGTCGAGTTCCGCCACGCTGGATCAGTTCCGGTTCTGGCAGGTGGGGTCCTTGAGCGGACGCGACGCCGGGACCGTCGTACGCATGCTGCCGTTTCTTGTCGCCGGGGCGCTGCTCGTGCTCGCCTGTGCCCGGGGGCTGGACGCGTTGGCGCTCGGGGACGAGACGGCTCGGGCGCTGGGGCACCGGGTTTCGCTGGTGCGGGGGGCCGCGGCGCTGGGAGCCGCGCTGCTGACCGCGGCGGCGGTGGCCGCGGCGGGGCCGATCGCGTTCGTGGGGCTCGCGGTGCCGCATCTGGCGCGGCGACTCGTGGCGGGCGGGCATCGGGGGGTGCTGCCGTTGTCCGCGGTGCTGGGGGCCGCGTTGCTGGTGGGGGCGGATGTGCTGGGGCGGGTGGTGCGGGCTCCTGCGGAGGTGCCGGCGGGGGTGATGACGGCGTTGGTGGGGGTGCCGGTGCTGGTCTTTCTTGTACGGCGTCGAGGGGCTGTTTCGTGAAGGCAGAGCGGCGTGGGGCGGCGCCTACCGGTGTGCCTCGGCAGGTGATCTCGCGACTGCGGGAGCGTCGTGGCCGGTCGCGCCCCGCCGCGAAGCGGCAAGTCGACACAGCCCCGCGCCCCTGGGTGGGGACAGTCACGCCGACTTCCACCGCACCCACCCACGGGCGCGGCCGAACGACCACCGTCCTCCGGCCCCACCCCCGCCTCTCCCTCCTCGTCCACCGGAGATCCCTCGCCGTCGCCTGCGTTCTCCTTGTCCTGCTCCTCACCGCCATGGCCGCCTCCGCCTCCCTCGGCCAGACCTACATCTCCCCCGCCGAGGTCTGGCACACCGTCCGCACCGGAACCGGCCCCTACGACCTCGTCGTCAACGAACTGCGCGTCCCCCGGATCGTGTTCGGTGCTCTCGTCGGGGCCGCGCTCGGGCTGTCCGGGGCGCTCGTCCAGACCGTCACGCGGAATCCGCTCGCCAGCCCTGACGTCATCGGCGTCGGGCACGGGGCCGCCGCCGCGACGGTGATCGCGCTCGCCACCGGGACCGTCTCCTCGCCCGGCGCGATGCCGGCCGTGTCCGTCGTGGGCGGGCTCGGCGCCGCCGCGCTCGTGTACGCGCTGGCCTGGCGTCGGGGTATGCAGGCCGGCCGGTTCGTGCTGGTAGGGGTGGGGATCGGGGTCGCCCTGTCCGCCGTGGTCCAGCTGTATCTCACCGACTCCGAGCTCGAGGCCGCCGAGCAGGTCAAGCTGTGGCTCACCGGGAGCCTCAACGGGCGGGGCTGGGAGCAGGCGGGCCCCCTCGGTGTCGTACTCCTGCTGTGTCTGCCCGCGCTGGTGTGGGCGGGCAGGGCGGCGCGGCCGATCGGGCTGGATCCGGACACGGCCGCCGCGCTGGGCGTACGGGTGGACCGGGTGCGGCTCGGGCTGACCGTGCTCGGGGTCGTGCTCGCCGCCACCGCCACCGGGGCGGCGGGGCCGATCGGGTTCGTCGCGCTGACCTCGCCGCAGCTGGCCAGGCGGCTGACCCGGACACCTCAGCTGCCGCTGCTGTGCTCGGCGCTGACGGGCGCGCTCGTGCTGGTCGCCGCCGATCTCGTCGCGCGGACACTCCTGCCGCCCCTGGAGATCCCGGTCGGCGCGCTGACCTCGCTGGTCGGGGGGCCGTATCTGCTGTGGCTGCTGGGGCGGCGGACGGCCGTACGGTAAAGGGCCCCGGCGCGAGACCGGGGCCCTTCTTGTACACAAGAACCGTCAGATCGTCGCCGTGTCGATCACGAACCGGTACCGCACATCGCTGTTGACCACGCGCTCGTACGCGTCGTTGATCTCGGAGGCGGCGATCAGCTCGATCTCGGCGCCGATGCCGTGCTCGGCGCAGAAGTCCAGCATCTCCTGGGTCTCGGCGATGCCGCCGATCGCCGAACCGGCGAGGGTCTTGCTGCCGCCGATGAGGGAGAAGAGGTTCAGGGCGATCGGCTCCTCGGGGGCGCCGACGTTCACCAGGGCGCCGTTCGCCTTGAGCAGGCTCAGGTAGGCGCCGAAGTCGAGCGGCGCCGAGACCGTGGAGAGGATGAGGTCGAAGGAGCCGGCCAGCTCCTTGAAGGTGGTCTCGTCGCTGGTGGCGTAGTAGTGGTCGGCGCCCAGCTTGAGGCCGTCGTCCTTCTTGCGCAGGGACTGGGACAGGACGGTGACCTCGGCGCCCAGCGCGTGCGCGATCTTGACGCCCATGTGGCCGAGACCGCCCAGGCCGATCACGGCGACCTTCTTGCCGGGGGCGGCGCCCCAGCGCTTGAGCGGGGAGTAGGTGGTGATGCCGGCGCACAGCAGCGGCGCGGCCTCGTCGAGGGCCAGGCCCTCGGGGATGCGGACGACGAAGTTCTCGTCGACGACAACCTTCTCGGAGTAGCCGCCGTAGGTGGGCTCGCCGTCCTTGCCGACGGCGTTGTACGTGCCGACGTTGCCGTTGGTGCAGTGCTGCTCCAGGCCGGCCTTGCAGTTGTCGCACTCACGGCAGGAGTCGACCATGCAGCCGACGCCCACGCGGTCGCCGACCTTGTACTTGGTGACACCGGGGCCGACCTCGGAGACGATGCCCGCGATCTCGTGGCCCGGGACCATCGGGAAGATGGCCTCGCCCCAGCCCTCACGGGCCTGGTGGATGTCGGAGTGGCAGATGCCCGCGAACTTGATGTCGATCAGCACGTCGTGCTCGCGGACCGCACGGCGCTCGATGGTGGTGCGCTCCAGGGGTGCCTTGGCGGCGGGTGCGGCGTATGCGGCGACAGTGGTCATGCCGGTTGTTCTCCTAGCGGGGGTCCGTGCCCGGCTGCCTTCTGTCTGTCCATCCGTCCGGGCACGATCACCAGGGTGCCCCATGAATCGGGATCCACCCAGGCCACGGCTCTGCGTACGTCCGCCGGTCCTACTACTGGCGGGGACAGGATGCTGTGCGTACGACCGTGAATACTTGACGTATGGACGACATGGCCGAGGAACACCCCGGAAGCGGCTCACTGGACCGGCGTGCCGAGCTCAGCGAGTTCCTGCGCACCCGGCGGGCTCGGCTGAAGCCGGAGGACGTGGGGCTGCCGGACTTCGGGCGGCACCGCAGGGTGCCCGGGCTGCGGCGCGAGGAGCTGGCGCAGCTGGCGGGCGTCTCCGTGGCGTATTACACACGCCTGGAGCAGGGCAACGGGCGCAACGTCTCGGCAGAGGTCCTCGACGCGATCGCCCGCGCGCTGCGGCTGTCCGACGCCGAGCACGCGCATCTCATGCACCTCGCGAAGCCGAAGCAGCACAAGAAGAGGGCGACCGCGCGGACCGAGCAGGTGCGGGGCGCGGTGCGGCAGCTGCTGGACTCGATGGAGGTCCCGGCGTACGTCTCGGGGCGGCGTTCGGACATCCTCGCCTGGAACCGGATGGCGGCGGCGGTCTTCGGGGACTGGTCGGAGCTGCCGGCACAGGAGCGGAACTGGGCCCGGCTGGTGTTCCTGAGGCCGGAGTACCGGGACCTGTTCGTGGAGTGGGACCAGAAGGCGTGCGACATGGTCAGCTACCTGCGGATGAACGCGGGCTGCCATCCCGACGACCCGGGCCTGGCGGCCCTGGTGGGGGAACTCTCCGTCAAGAGCGAGGAGTTCAGGCGCCTGTGGGCCAGGCACGACGTCAAGGAGAAGAACTACGGCGTCAAGCGCCTGCGTCACCCCCTGGTCGGCGAGCTCACCCTGCACTTCGAGTCGTTCCCGCTGTCCGACGGCACCGAACAGTCCCTGATCACCTACCACGCGGAACCGGGCTCCCCGTCCGCCGAGGCACTGCGGCTGCTGTCCAGCTGGGGGGCGGACGCGTTCCACGCACGCCCTCAGGCCTGATACGGCCGTGCCGCCCCCCAGTTCCACTTCGGCACCGGCTGCTCGGCGGGCGGCTTCGCGTCCGGCCCCGAGAAGTACACCGCGAGCCTCGTCCCCCACTCCACGTAGGCCAGGAACGCCGAGCGGAACTCCGCGTCCGTCGGCAGGCCCGCCTCGTCGGCCGCGTCCTGGATGAGGTTCACCCAGCGGCGGCGCTGCGGCTCGGTGATGCCGCGCCCCATGTGCTTGGCGACCATGTGGCCGTGCCCGCCCTGGGTCTCGGAGTAGGTGGACGGGCCGCCGAAGACCTCCGCGAGCCACAGGGCGACATGCTCGGCGTGCTCGGGGGCGAGGCCCGCGAACACCGGGGCCAGGAGGTCGTCGGCGAGAACCTTCTCGTAGAACACCGTGGTCAGCCGGGCGAAGGCCTCCGCGCCGCCCGCCCACGCGAACAGGGTGGGCTCCGAGGCACCCCTGCCCCGTACCGTCGTCGGCTTGTAGTGCCGCATCTCCTCGATGTTCCCGACGTACGGCCGGATCTCGGCGAGGAAGTCCGGGAACAGCTCCGACGTGCGGAAGCCCTCCAGATGGTCCTCGGTGGAGGTCCAGGTGATGCGCAGGACGTAGTGCTCGAAGTCCTCCTCGCAGCGCGCCAGTTCGTAGTCGACGCACTGCGGGGCGGCCGCCAGCTGCTTCGCGGCGTGGGTGTAGGCGGACAGGAACTCCGCCGAGCGGTCTTCCGGGATGCGGTAGCGGATGTACTCGACGGTCTCTGTGGTCATGGCCTCACACAAACACGGACGCCCGCCGGAGGCTGCCCCTCCGACACGGCGTTCGCTGTGGGCTCAGCAGGGGGCTCGGTTCCGACGGGCGATCGTCCTGGCCAGAGGCCGCACGCCATGTCGGCAGTGACCTCGACGCGCTTCCCCGTCGCCGCTGCTGCAGTCGGTCCGTTTGCTTGCCATTTCGGAAGAATCGCAGATGCAGGGCAAACTACCCCGAGAAGCGTGTCATCGAAGCAGCTTTCCTCTGCTATGGGAACACTCGCCACGGCCTGCCGACTTGACATATGAAAAACTAACCGGCGGCGGCGCCGTAACGAATTGCGAGCCCGCAGCACCGGCCAGAAGAGAGGGAGTGGCCGAGCAACTTCCACCAGGGCACGCGCTTTCCCCTGAGCGAACCTGAGCATCACAAATGGAGCGGTAACTTCCTCGGCTAAAAATCAGCCACACAAGGCACATGCGCACTCGCCGATACGAATTGCTCACACCCCGTACACACAAACGAATTTGGTGCACAGTCAGCTCTGCGGCCCCAAGACGATTCGGCCAAGCTTCGCGATCTTCTTGCTCCCGATCAACCTGCCGCGTAACTTCCTTGCGAGCCCGGCGCTCGGCCGGGATGCGGACACCCCTCCCTCGCACACGGTTTCCAGGCCATCAAGTGCGTTGAAGGGTGCCCGCATCGTCTTACCCGAAAGGTCATGTTAATGACTCGCAAGCAGATCCGCATAGGTGTGGCAACCGCCCTCGTGGCTGTGACAGTCGGCGTGGTCGCTCCCAGCGCCATGGCTGCAGAGGGCCACACCACGGCGCCTCGCTCCATCTCGGCAAGTCTCGTCGCCGCCGAGGCCGAGCCCACCAACCACGCCGAGTTCGTCAGCTACCTCAATTCCGCTGAGGGACAGGCTCTCCTCGCCGAAGCCGAGCTGACCAGCGCCGAACGCGAAGCGCTCTACTCCAGCGACGCGACGACCGACGCCGTGGTCCAGAGCAGACTGTCGGGCATCATCAAGCTCCTCAAGAAGGTCAGGGGCTGGGCCGCCGCCGCGAAGGCCAACTACACCAAGTTCAAGGAGTGGTACAACGACAAGGTTCCTTCGGCGATCCGCTGGATCATCCGCTGGGGCTACGACCTCTACACGATCTACACGATCCTCAAGGCTGCCGCGTCGTAGTCGGAACCTGAGTGGTGGCTGCCCAATGTTCGACCATCGGGCGGCCACCACCCCGAACACCTCTTGGGAAACTCATGTTCACGATGCGCCATGAAGGCAAAGACACCAGCACCTACGTCGGCACGCTCGACTGGCTTGTCGCTGGCGTTCTCTTCGCCATCCCGGTCTTCCTCGACCATGCCTTCGGAGCCAGAGGCTGGACCGCCTTCGTCAGCTGGCCCATCTGGATCCTGGCTCTCGGACTTCTGCTGCTCCACTGGTCGACAGCACTGCGCCCGTTGCGCGGCAGAGAGGTGGAGGTCTGGGGTTGGTGGGCCGCTGCCCTGGCCCACGTCATCGCCGCATGGCACGTCATCGCCGTCATCAAGGATGTGCAATGAATCGAATCGCAGCGGCGTGCGTCACGGCCGCCTATCTGGCAGCGAGCTTCCTGATCTCTTCGGCTGTCCCTGCTTCTGCTCAGTCCAGTAGCATTACCTGCACCAAGATGCCCATCCCGCCCATGATCTACGGCGCATTCAACAAGTGCACGGACAGCGCGAATGAAACAACGCGCTATTACGGAACTGTCAGCGCGGCAAACGGGGCCGCCATCATCCGGTTCCCGGGTTGGGCGCCGGACGTCCTCGTGTGCTTGGACACGAAGTTCGATACCGGTTACAGGCCGGGCTCCCCCGCCGTCGCATTCTCCAGCGTAGGGGCAAGCGCCTGCAGGTAGTTCAGTCCAGCGCCACCCGCAACGAGGGGGCCTGCCGGAAGTCACGCTCCGGCAGGCCCCCTCAACTACGAACTACTTCGCGTAGTACGCGTTGTAGATCGAGATCGTCGACTTGTTGCCCTTCTTGTCGGCGATCTTGGCGTGGAAGGAGATGGCCTTCCCCTTCGCCGGGTTCTTCACGGTGATCTTGCCGCCCGAGACCGTGACCTTCTTCCAGGTCTGGCCGTAGTCGTAGGACACGTACACCGCCAGGGACTTCAGGTTGGAGCCCTTGGCGGAGCCCTCGACGGTCACCGGGATCTTGACCGTCTTACCGGCCTCGACGCGGTTGTCCAGGCCCGTCTTCGCGTTGAAGCGGACCATGGAGGCCGGGAGGGTGGCCACGTTGCCGGCGGACGGCTTCTTCGACTTGAACTCCCAGCTCGCGTCAATGCGGGTGGAGGCCGCCGCGACCTTGACGCTGCGCTTGACCGAGGTGGTCAGCTTGTACGCCGCCTCGCCCGACGGGACGGTGAACGCCTTGGCGCCGAAGAGCGGGTCGTCGTTCGTGCCCACCTTGGTGCCGTTGCGGTAGAGGCTGGTGCTGACCGCGGTGAAGTCCGAGGAACCGGCGTGCCCGGCGCCGTCGGAGAACAGCGGCACGTATCCGTAGATGCTGTTGCCCTCACGGAAGAGGCCGTAATACGCGTTCAGATGCGGGCCGAAGACCGCCGTGTTGAAGGTCTTCGTGTACTTCTGGCCCGCCTTGAAGGTCTGCGGGTCACCCAGCGTGTAGTAGGCCTCCGAGATCGGGAAGCCGTCCGCGTCCTTGCCCTTGTACTGGGAGAAGTCGAACGACCACTGGATCTTGTCCGCCGTCGACAGGTACAGCGTCCGGGAACCAGGCAGCTTCTGCTCCACCGCCGTACCGAAGGTGAAGTCATTGGGGAAGAAGCCTACCGGAGAGAGCGACCCGGTCTTGCCGGCCGCGCCAGAACCCAGGTTGTTCTTCACCGTGGCGAGCTCGCTCGCCTTGAAGTGGCGGACCTTGTCGCCCTGGAGCTTCTTGACGTCGGCGCTGGTGGCCACGTCGTACTCGGCGTTCGCACCCTTCGTCCACTGGCCGCTCCAGGTCTGGTGCAGGCCGGAGACCTCACCGCCCAGGGGCGCCACGCGTAGGTCGTCGAAGGACTGGAGTCCGACGCCGAAGCCGATCCCGGCCGTGTCGTACATGTAGCTGATCATGCCGAGCTGCTGCTTGGCCTGCGAGTCCGGGACGGTGATGTCCGACGCCTTCGTCTTGCGGGCGTCGATCGTCACCGAGGTGTTCTTGGTGACGCTCAGCTTCGGCTGGACCAGCCAGTCCAGGCCGCCCTCGAAGTTCACGAAGTCCTTCGCGATCCAGGCGTCCAGGAGGTAGTTGCCCTTGGGAACCCGCATCGTCGTCGTACCGGAGTCCGAGATGGTGACCTGGTAGCCACGGCCCTCGGCCAGGCCCGAGAAGCCGAACAGGATGGTGTTGTAGTCGGCGGTCGGCTGCCCGTCACGGCCGATGTGCTTGATCGTGACGTCGTACGACTCGACCTCGCGCTGCACCGCGGCCGCCGTGCGGATGGTCTGGCCGCCGCCCGTCGCGGTCACGTACGCCGAGTACGCGCCGTCGAGCGTGCCGCCCAGCTTGGTGTTGACGGTGACGTCGACAGAGGCCGTGCCGCCGTTCGCCGGGACCGTCACCGTGGTGGCGCCCAGCTTGAAGAAGCCGGCCGGAGCGGCCTGTCCCTTCGGGTTGGTGGCCGTCGACGTCAGCTTCAGCGTGACGTCCTTCGTACCGAGGTTGCGGTACGTCACCTTCTTGGTGTCCGGCTTGTCGTCGGTGTGCGGCCACTGCTGCGTGCCGAAGCTCACCGACACCGGGTCGGCGATCACGGTCTGCTTGATGGCCTTGTCGACCTGGATACGGCCCGAACCCTGCTGGAACGGGTTGTACTTGCCGCCCTTCGTGGAGCCCGTGAGGGCGCCCTTCAGCTCGGCGTACTTCCAGTCCGGGTGCTCCTGCTTGAGGATGGCCGCGGCACCCGCGACATGCGGGGTGGCCATCGACGTACCGGAGATGGTGAGGTAGCCGGCCGGGTTCTCGCCGACCTCCTGGTCGATGACGCTGCCCTTGGCGGCGGCCGCGGTGATGTCCACGCCGGGCGCGGTGACGTCGGGCTTGATCGCACCGTCGCCGGCCCGCGGGCCGGTGCTGGAGAACTCGGCCAGCGCGTCCTTGTCGTCGACCGCGCCGACCGTGAGCGCGGCGTCCGCGCTGCCCGGCGAACCGATCGACTCCGGACCGGAGTTGCCCGCAGCGATGGCGAAGAGGATGCCCTTCTCGGCGGAGAGCTTGTTGACCTCCGCCTCCAACGGGTCGATCTCCGGAGTGTCCTGGCCGCCGAGGCTGAGGTTGACGACGTCGGCGCCCTGCGCAGCCGCCCACTCCATGCCGGCGAGGATGCCGGAGTCGTCACCGAAGCCGTTGTCGTCGAGGACCTTGCCATTGAGGATCTTGGCGCCGGGTGCGACCCCCTTGTACTTGCCGTTCGACTTGGCGCCGGTGCCCGCCGCGATGGACGCGACGTGCGTGCCGTGACCGAAGTGGTCGGTGGCGTCGGCCGCGGTGGAGAAGTTCTTGGACTCGATCACCTGGCTCTTTAGGTCCGGGTGGGTCGTGTCGACACCGGTGTCCAGTACGGCGATCTTGACACCCTTGCCGTCGTAGCCGGCCGCCCATGCCTTGGGGGCGCCGATCTGCGGTACGGACTTGTCGAGGCTCGCCTTGCGAGTTCCGTCGAGCCAGACGTGGGCGATGCCGGAAGCGGTCCTGTCACCGTTGGTGACCGCGTCCCAGAGCTCGGGCGTCTCCTTCTGCGGCGTCTGTACGGCGTCCGCGTTGAGCGTCGTCAGGGTCCGCCGCAGGGTGCCTGCATCCCGGACGTCGGCCTTGGCGGCCGTGGCGGCGCCCTGGTAGCCGACGATGACCTTCAGTCCCTTGGCCTGGGACTTGCGGGTGGCGGCCTTGTTGAGCTCGGTGATGTCGAACAGCCGCTGATCGAGCTTGCCGCTCGCGACCAGACGGACCGCGTCCGCCGGCGTCACGAGCGTGTGCCCGTCGGCCTTCCGGATCTGGACGGGTATGTGCTCGCGCCCCTTGGCCCGCTCCAGACCGATGACCCGGCCCTTGGCATCCACGACGACACGGTCACCGGTGATCAGGGTGATGCGGTGCTTGGGCGTGAGCTGCGCCTTGTTGGGCTGGGCGACGCTCGCCGTCTGCTGCGCGTCCGCCGACGCCGGGCTGGTCATGCCCGCCGCCAGCGCTACCGCGGCCGCCGTGGCGATCGTGGCCGCGCATGCCTTTTTCACTTGTCTGCGCAAGATTCCCCCTTGCAGAAGAACCAGGTGAATTCCCCGTTCACCCGGCCAGGGGGCAGATCGCACGCCTATGCGTGCACCCCCCGGTGCTCGAAGTATGCCGAGGGGTGATCACGACCTCAAGAGACAGGCAGCTGACAGCAAAGTCTGTTACAAGACTGCCGGGTTCAGGGCCTGTTGGCTTCAGGGGGCGGCGTTCTCCTTCACCGTGATCCTGCCCTTCCGGATGGTGGCGAGGCGCGGGGCCTTCTTCGCGATGGCGGAGTCGTGGGTGACCATGATGAAGGTCAACCCCAGCTCCTTCCACATGCGTTCGAGTGCGTCCATGATCTCGTCGCGCATCGACTCGTCGAGGTTGCCGGTGGGCTCGTCGGCGAGGAGCACCTTCGGCTGCTTGACGAGGGCGCGGGCGATGGCGACACGCTGCTGCTGTCCGCCGGACATCTCGGCCGGCAGATGCGAGAGCCGCTCCCCGAGACCGACGGAGGCGAGGGCCTCGGCCGCCCGTTGCCTCCTCTCCTTCGCCTTCACACCGAGGGGTACGAGGGCGGTCTCGACGTTCTCCTGGGCGGTGAGCGTGGGGATCAGGTTGAAGGACTGGAAGACGAAGCCGATGTTCTCACTGCGGACCTTGGTGAGCCTGGCCTCGGAGAGCTTGGCCAAGTCGGTCCCGTCCAGCACGACTTCGCCCTCCGTGGGCTTGTCGAGCCCGCCGAGCATCTGGAGGAGGGTGGACTTGCCGCCGCCGGTGGGGCCCTGGATGACGAGCCGGTCCCCGTCGGCGATGGTGAGGTCGACTCCGGCGAGCGCGTCGACGGTGTCCTTGCCTCGGGAGTAGCGCTTGGTGACGCTTTTGAGTTCGTACATGGTGAGCTCCTGGGGTGGTGGGGTTCGGGGTGGTGCGAGTCGTTGTCGGCTGCGGGGCGGTGGGGGCTGGTCGCGCCCGCGCGGCGGTAGCCGCAGATCGGATGCAGCCCCGCGCCCCACGTGGCCTCTTAGGGGCGCGGGGAACTGCGCGACCAGCCACGGCGCTCCCGCACCCGCAAGCCCACAAGGCGAGGCACATCCATAGGCGCACCGGCACCGCAGCGGCCCCCGCTACTCGACTCGCCGCAACGCGTCCGCCGGCCGCAACCGAGACGCCCGCCAGCCGCCGAACGCCCCGGCGATGAGACCACCGGCAACCGCCAGAGCCACTGCGACCGCCACCGTCGTAACGCTGACCGGGGCCGTCAGTGCGACGTCCAGCGTCTTCGCGGCCGCCTGCCGACGAAAACCGCCGAAGCCACCTCCGCCGCCGGGACCACCCGCACCACCGCCACCCAACTGCGCCTGCAGCGTGGGACTGACGGCCGTCACGACGTACGCCCCCGCGAGCCCGAGCGCGATCCCCAGCGCCCCACCGAGCAGCCCGTTCACCATCGCCTCACCGACGACCTGCCGGGTCACCCGCCCCGACTTCCACCCCAGCGCCTTGAGCGTGCCGAACTCCCGCACCCGCCGCGAGACGGCGGACGAGGTCAGCAACCCGGCGACAAGGAACGCGGCGATCAGCACGGCGACGGACAGCCACTTGCCGACGTTGGTCGCGAGCGAGGACGCCGTCGACAGCGACCCCGACACCGTGTCCGCGAGATCCGCCGAGGTCGTCACCGTCGTACCCGAGATGTTCTTCTGGATCGTCGACTTGACGGAGTCGATCTTCTTCGAGTCGGTCGCCTTGACGTAGATCGTGGTGACCTTGTTCTTGGAGTCGCTGAGCGTCTGCGCCTGCGTGAGCGGGATGTAGACGTTGGCGGCCGCGTCCCCGCTGTCCGCCGTGGCGATGCCGATCACCTTGAACTTGACGTTCTTGATGGTGACGGTGGAACCGACCTTGAGCTTCTTCTCCTTGGCGTACGCGGAGTCCAGCACGGCGACCTTGGCGTTGGTCTCGGTCGACGTGAACGTACGGCCGCTGGTGAGCTTGGAGGAGGTCAGCGGGCCGAGGGCCGGCTTGGTGACGTCCGTGCCGTAGACGGAGTAGTTGTTGACGTCGAAGTCGGCGCCCCCGCCCCGCACTTCACCCTGAGGCCGGTCGGTGGAGCCGCCGTTCCGGCCGAAGCCGCCTTCACCGCCCCCGTTGCCGTTCTGCTGGAACTCGCCGCGAGTGAACTGGCCGTTGATCTTGATGACCTGCAGGCTCAGCCCGCCGACCGCGTCGGAGACACCGGTCTGCTGGTCGACCTTGGTGACGGTCGAGGTGGACAGGGTCTCGAAGCCCTGCACCATCACCCGGTCACTGCTCTGCTGAGCGTTCGAGCCGCTGTCCTGCGCGTCGAACCGGAAGCGCGGCCGGTCGGACGAACCGGCCTGCGGCTGGGCCGCCTTGGTGACGGTCATGTCGGTGCCCAGCCCGTACAGCGACTGGAGGACCTTGTCCTGGGCCTTCCCCATGCCGGACGACACGGAGCTGACCACGATGACCAGCGCGATCCCGAGCGCGAGCCCGGAGGCGACGACGAGGGCCGCCTTTCTGCGGCGGCGCAGTTCGCGCCTCAGGTAGGTGAAGAACATGGCCGCAAGCTAGGTACGGCGCGTGATGACTCCATAAGCCGCCTATAAGAGCTGCATGAGAAGGCTGTCCGGGAGTCGGCAAGCACCCCGGACGAGCCTGTCAGAAACGCACGACCCCATGCCGGCTACGGCATGGTCACCTCCACCACGGTGCCCTCCAGGGCGGCATCCGCGGCGGGCGGCAGGTCGACGACGGTCTGCGTGAAGAGAAGATGGACGCGAGGGTCCACCACCTCTGCCAGTGCGTCCGGTCCGCGGAAGAGTCCGCGCAGCAGCCAGCCCGGTCCGTCACAGCCGAGGAACCGGGTGGGCAGGAGCTCCCGGTGTCCGTCCCAGGTGACGGGGATCGTCGCGCGGAGCTCCGGTCCGAGGGTGCTCTGACTCTCCGTCACCGTGCCGCCCCTTGTCAGCGTCGCGCTTTCCAGTTGCGGACGCACGGTGTCCCACATCGGTCCCCGAGGCGCGCGAAACACCTGCAGCCACAGGTCGTGGCCTGCAAAGTCGACGACGATGCCGACCGTGTGATCGCCTTCGTGGAGAGGACGCTCCCGGGCACCGCTGAGCCGCGGCACTTTCAGGACGCCGCAGTCGATCCGCTCTGTGTCTGCGGGCACGGGATTCTCGGCCGCGTCCCAAGGGCCGTTCTCGCCGTCCCGCACACGGGGCCGGGTCACCTCGCCGGATCCGACGATCTCGGACCCGAGGCTCTCGGCCTCGGTGAGGAGCGCGGCAAGGGCGTTCGGCGGAGTACCGGGGCGGCTCACATACGCCTGTATCACGGCAATCATGTCGTCCCAGCGGAACGCGCCGCTCTGCTCGGCGAGGGCGAGTCCCTCGAGCCCGTCGCGCAGCATCGCCGTCAGTACCCTCACGCCGGGCACGGCGATCGCCTCCACGAGTGTCGGATCCTCGGCGTCGATGAGTACAACGGCCCCGATGAGGAGCAGTCCCGGCGTCACTCGGTCCCAGACCCCGAACTCAGCCACCCGCAGACTCTGCGCAGAAACGGCCCCGTCACTGCCGTATTCCTCGATGATCGCCCTGGTGAGCGCGTGGACCTCGCTCATTCGCCGCCTGCCGCTCTCCTTCTCGCCCACTTCGCCAGCCTCGCTTGAGGCCTTCGGCACCGACCGTGAGCACGACGGCCACCGTGGTCGCCGCGTCCGCCGAGGGCGCTGCCTGCGTGAAGTTGTCATGGATGTTGCCCGCGACAGTACCCGCTTCCTCGACGGTGCCCCGGGTGACTGGTGTCTTGCCCGGTACGACGCCGGCGACCACGTCAATCTGACGTAGCGAACCCGCGGAGGAAACACGGAAGGCGGTCACCCCCGCAGGGTGACCGCCTTCTCGCGTCAGTGGAGGGTGGCGTCCGTCAGACCGCCGACCCCGCCTTCCAGTCCGCCCAGCTGAGGTTCCAGCCGTTGAGCCCGTTGTCCGGGGCCACCGTCCTGTCGCCGGTGTTCTTGACGACCACCACGTCGCCGATCATCGAGTTGGTGTAGAACCAGTAGCCCGCCGTGCCGGTGTCGTTGGCGCCCTTGGTGTCGGAGAGGCCGACGCAGCCGTGGCTGGTGTTGACGTTGCCGAAGACGGACTTGGCGCCCCAGTAGTTGCCGTGCACGAAGGTGCCGGAGTTCGTCAGACGGATGGCGTGCGGCACGTCCTTGATGTCGTACTCGCCCTTGCCGTCGTCGTCGGTGAAGCCCACGGTCGCGCCGTTCATGCGCGTCTCCTTGAACTTCTCGGACATCACCATGATGCCTTCGTACGTCTTGTTCTCCGGCGAACCGGCCGAGATCGGGATGGTCTTGATCGTGGCGCCGTTGTGCGTGATCTTCATCTGCTTGGTCTTCGCGTCGACGTACGAGACCTGGTTGCGGCCGATCTTGAAGGTGACCGTCTTCTGCTGGACGCCGTAGACCCCGGAGGCGCCCTCGACACCGTCGAGCGCGAGCTTCAGCGTGACGGTGGAGTTCTCCTTCCAGTAGTCCTCGGGGCGGAAGTCGATGCGGTTGGCGTTGAACCAGTGGCCGACGACCTCCTGACCGCTGCTGGAGGAGACGGTGATGCCCTTCTGGACGGCCGCCTTGTTGGTGATCGCCTTGTCGAAGTTGATCGACACCGGCATGCCAACGCCGACGGTCGAGCCGTCCTCCGGCGTGAAGTTGCCTATGAAGCTGTTGGCCGGGGAGACCGTCGTGAACGAGGCGTTCTCGTGGGCGACGAGCCCGTCGGTGTCCTTGGCCTCAGCGGCGACCTTGTAGGTCGTGGACCGCTCCAGCTGCGCGTCGGGCTTCCAGCTGGTCTTGTCGGCGGACAGCTCGCCGGCGACCTTGGTGCCGTCGGTGGTCGTCATCGTCACGTCGGTGAGCGTGCCCTTGCTCACGGTGACGGCGGCGGAGTTGTTGATGGAGGCGTTGTCCGTGCCGTCCTTGGGTGTGATCTTGATCTCGGCCGCGGAACTCTTCTTCGCCGCCGCCTCGTCGGCCTTGGCCTGCGAGGTGTCGCCGCTGTTCGAGGAGGTGTCGTCGCCGCCGCTCGAACACGCCGAGAGCACCAGCACACCGCCGAGCAGAGCGGACGCGACCGTGAGGCCCCTGCGCCGCTTACTGACCGTCATCACACGCTTCTCCATCGTTGCCGAATCCCCAGATTCACCAGAAACCCCGAGAGTCCCCGTCAATAAAAACTAAACGCTACGACCGGTTCGTCCCGTTCCACCTTCTGAGAAGGTGTGGGGCACACCACGTTCGCCGTGGCGGAGGGTGTGTCTGTCGGTCCGTGCGACCCCTGAGACGACGAAACCCCGGACGGCGGTTGCCACCCGGGGTCACGATTTCCCCAAGCGTGCTCAGCCGACGGCCTCTTCTTCCTCGTCCTCCGCGACATCATCCTCGTCGAGGTCCCAGTCCGGCGAATCAGGGTCGTAGTCGATCTGCTCGCTGCTCCAGGATGCCTGCGCGAGTTCGACCCCCGGCACCTCTCCGACCACGTCGAACGGGTCCACGAGGTAGGCGAGGGCCTCCGCCGTGTCTTCCGTCACAGCGCTCTCGGCGTGCGTCCGCTCGTCGGCCGGCATGTCCGGATCGTCGGCGATCCGCGCGAGGGCCGCCCGGGTCACGGCCTCCTGGTCGTCGACCTCGACGACAAGTTCCACCCGAAGCCGTACAAAACGTGATGTCTCTTCAGTGCTCATGCCCGGAGCGTAAAGCCCATCGCTCCCGTGACTTTCCCGTGACCCGCGCCTTTCACTAACATCGCCCCACACGGCCAATTCGCCAGCACCACAAGGGGATCGATATTCCGTGTCATCCGTTCGTCGTCCGTTGCTGACCGCCACCGCCGCGGGGACCCTTCTGGGTGCCCTGTGGTTCGTCCCGTCCGCCAACGCGACCCAGGACCAGCCGGCGAGAACAGAGCCGTCCGTGCAGGCCACGGCACAGGCGCGGGTCACGACCTCGAGCGCGGAGACGTCCACGGACAGCGTCCGGCTCGCCGACACCGGCAGCTTCGACACCACCCCGTACGTCGTCGGCGGCACCCTCTTCCTCACGCTGGGTGCGGGCTTCGTCGTCTATTCGGTGCGGCGGGAACGGCTGGGGTTTTAAACGGGCTTGACGTGCTCTTGACGCAAGCTTCATAGTCCGCGCATGAAGAGATCATCGACGGCGCGCACAGGTGTCACAGCGGCGGTGGGCGTGCTGTCGCTCGCGCTCATCACAGGCTGCGGCGGCGGCTCGGACGACGACGCGAAGGCGTCCAGGAGCCCCCGGCCGTCAGAGGCGTCCGCCTCGCAGGGCACCGCCGCCGCGAAGGCGCTCGGCACGGCCGAGTTGGAGAAGCTGCTGCTCACCCAGAGCGACCTGCCCAGGGACAAGGTCGCCGACGGCGACGCCACCCTGCCGAAGTCCCGGAGCGAGCTGAAGACGGACAAGGCCGCGTGCGCCCCCCTCGCCTACGCCCTGACCGGCCTGCCCCCGGGCGACACGGACGCGGGCGCGAGCAACACCGTCACCTCGGAGGAGCGGCTCGAGAACTCCTTCGAGGTCACCATGACCACCGTGGGTCTCTCGTCGTACGAGGGCGACGGCGCGGAGAAGGCCCTCGCGTCCGTCTCCTCGGGGATCGCCGCCTGCTCCGGCGGGTTCGGCATCACGGCCCAGGGCGAGCAGTTGAAGATCACCAAGGTCGCCGCGGGCAAGGCCTCCGGCAAGGGTGACGAGTCGGTGGCCTTCGTCCTGGACGCCGACATGGACGGCGAGGGCACGGGCGCCTTCACCGTCGAGGTGGTGCGCGTCGGCACCATCGTCTCCACGTACTACTCGGTGGACTTCGCCTCGATCGAGAGCGGCAAGACGTCCGCCGTCCCGCTCGCCGTGATCGACGCCCAGGTGGGCAAGCTCAAGTAGCGCCCCGGGCCCCGCCGTCGGCGTACGGCGGGGCCCGTTCCCCTTACCGCAACGGGCCGGTGACCGTCTCCACCGCCTCGACCAGCCGCCCCTCCCGCACGAACACGTCGGCCGCCGCGAGGTCGGGCGCCAGGAACCGGTCCGGACCGGGACCCTCCACACCCGCCTTGCGTACGGCGGTGATGGCGGCCTGCGTCGCCGGTGCCGGGCTCAGGCCCTCGCGCAACTCGACGGCGCGCGAGGCGGCGTAGAGCTCGACGGCGAGGACCCGGGTGAGGTTGTCGACGGCGGTGCGCAGCTTGCGCGCGGCCGACCAGCCCATCGAGACGTGGTCCTCCTGCATCGCGGACGAGGGAATCGAGTCCGCGGACGCCGGAACGGCCAGTCGCTTCAACTCACTGACCAGCGCGGCCTGGGTGTACTGCGCGATCATCAGCCCGGAGTCGACCCCGGCGTCGTCGGCGAGGAACGGCGGCAGCCCGTGGGACCGGTTCTTGTCGAGCAGCCGGTCGGTGCGCCGCTCGGCGATCGACGCGAGGTCGGCGACGGCGATGGCAAGGAAGTCGAGGACGTAAGCGACGGGCGCGCCATGGAAGTTGCCGTTGGACTCCACCCGACCGTCGGGCAGCACAACGGGGTTGTCGACCGCGGACGCCAACTCCCGCTCCGCCACCAGCCGGGCGTGCGCCATGGTGTCCCGCCCGGCCCCCGCGACCTGCGGGGCGCAGCGCACGGAGTAGGCGTCCTGGACCCGGGGCGCGTCGTCCTGGTGGTGCCCGGTGAGCTCCGAACCCTCCAGCACGGCCAGCATGTTGGCGGCCGAGGCCCCCTGCCCCGGATGCGGCCGGATGGCGTGCAGCTCGGGCGCGAGCACCTTGTCGGTACCGAGCAGTGCCTCAAGGCTCAACGCGGCGGTGATGTCGGCGGACTTGTACAGCATCTCCAGATCGGCGAGGGCCATCACCAGCATCCCGAGCATGCCGTCGGTGCCGTTGAGAAGGGCGAGCCCCTCCTTCTCCCGCAGCTCGACGGGCGCGATCCCGTGCTCGGCGAGCAGCTCACCGGCGGGCCGCACGGTCCCGTCCGGCCCCTCGGCGTCCCCCTCCCCCATCAACGTGAGGGCGCAGTGGGACAGCGGCGCGAGATCACCCGAGCAACCAAGTGACCCGTACTCGTGAACGACGGGCGTGATCCCGGCGTTGAGCACATCGGCCATGGTCTGCGCGACCTCGGGCCGCACACCGGTGTGTCCCGAGCAGACGGTCTTCAGCCGCAGGAACATCAGCGCCCGTACGACCTCCCGCTCCACCCGCGGCCCCATTCCCGCGGCGTGCGAGCGGACGATGTTCCGCTGCAACTGGGCCCGGAGCTCAGGGCTGATGTGCCGGGTCGCGAGGGCGCCGAAGCCGGTGCTGACGCCGTAGACGGGCTCGGGCCTGGCCGCGAGGGCGTCCACGATCCCGCGGGCCGCGGCGAGAGCGGCGAGGGCCTCCTCGGAGAGCTCGATGCGGGCACCGCCACGCGCCACGGCAAGGACGTCGGACGCGGTGACCCCGGACGTCCCCACCACCACAGTGTGCATATCCATATTCAGGAGCGTACGCATTGAATTCCAGGATGTCACTACTGGGTCGGGGTTACGCCCCTTACAAGCAGCGGGCCTCCTCAGGGCTGACGCCCGCGGAACTGCCGCCGCTCGGCCGACGGCCCGGAAGGGGCCGCATCCGCCAGCCGTACGACGGGATCGTCCACCCCGCCCCGCCCCGCGACGACCGGCCTGGCGGCCCGCTCGGCCTTGGCCCGGTACTGCGCGGCGTCGGCGAGCCGGAAGAGCCGCCGGGCGGACCGCACGGGCCCGATGGGATCCGCGGTCGAGGCGACCCCACAGGCCACCCCCTCCCCCAGCTCCAACTCACCGGCCCGGCGGCAGAGTTCATCGGCCGCCCGCACCACCTCGTCGGCGGACGGCCCGACCGCGAGCAGACAGAACTCGTCCCCGCCGAGCCGCGCGGCGAGGGCCCCCGGCAGCATGGCCCCGCACAGCGACAGCACCGACCCGAACCGCTCCAGCAGCCGGTCGCCGACGGCGTGCCCGCGGGTGTCGTTGACCCGCTTGAGCCCGTTGAGATCACACACCACGAGACTGACGACGACACCGTCCCGCTTGTGCCGCTCGACCGCCTCGTCCAGCCGCACATCGACGGCACGACGATTCGCGAGCCCGGTCAGCGCATCGGTGAACGCCAGCCGTCTCGCCTCCTCCAGCCGCTCCGCCTGGGCGATCCCGGCGCCCACGACGGCGGCCAGCACGGTGGCGAAGTCGGCGTCCTCCCGCCCGAACACGGGATCACCGGTGGCCCGGGCCACATACAACTCCCCCCAGGCCCGCCCGTTCAGCACGATCGGGGCGACGACACAACTCCCACGCCCCCTCCTGCGCAGCGCGGCGACCCGCTGATGCACATACCCGGGCTGCACCCCGGCCGCCGGCCCCTCCGCCGTCTCCACCCAGGCGTTGGGCTCCCCGCCCCCGGCCCACCGCTCATGCAGGAACTCGGTGATCTCGGGGAACTGGTGCACGGGATAGGCCTCACCTTCCGGGAACTCCTCCTCACCGGCGGCCCGCTCCCCCACGTTCACCAGCACCCTGAGCCGCCCGAGCTCCCGCTCCCACACGGACAACGCGGCGAAACTCCCCCCGAGCGCACGGCACGCCCCGGCGGCAGCGGCCCGCCACACCTCCCGCGAGCCGTGGGCCGCCGCCATGCCCTGCGCCAACGCGACGACCGCGGCCAGCCGGATGTCCTCACCCATCACTCCAGGCTAGGGAGGATTCGGGTGGGGGCTCGGGTGTGGTTGGGCCGTTCGAGGCGGGGCTGGCGGGAGAGTGCGGCCCGGTGGGGGCTGGTCGCGCAGTTCCCCGCGCCCCTGGGTCGGCCATGTGGACGCTCCTCAAGCCGCGTACGGCGCGCAGGGGACGGGGTGGGGGGTGTCCGCCCGCAGCGGCCGGCGTCCGTTACAGAGCCCCTGTTGCAGGGACCGAGCCGCCGGACCGAGGACGGATACC
>NZ_JBEZKG010000043.1:0-54424 GCF_040651535.1 Streptomyces sp. NPDC048420 | reverse complement strand
CGATCCGAAAACCGGTCATCCGACGACGACTTCACCTGTCCGGGCCTTGGCACACCACACCCAACGACCCGAAAACCCCAAAGTCACCGGTATTGGGGCTAGAGGACTGGAACCGTTGTCACCGCGGCTGTCGGGGCGCATGGCTCAACTGCGTTCCTGCACGAGCTTCACGCGGTGCCCCTCAGGATCGAGTACCCAGGCGTACCGAAGACGTCCGTCGGGCGAGTCGGTCGGATTCGTGAGTGGCTCGCCTCCTGCGTCGAGCGCCGTCCGATGCAGGCCGTCAACGTCGTGGCACCACAACACGACCTCGGTGTTCTGGCCGGGCGTCGTGGCGATGCCGAACAGCTCGCTGCCCACACGGGCGGAACTGAACCCGATCCGGACGCCCGCAGCCTCCACCTCGACCTGCTGAGGCTCGCCGTCGGACGGGAAACGGAATTTCTCCGGCATCCCGAGGCTGCGGAAGAACGCCGCGCAGCGCTCCACGTCATCGCACCACAGGTTCACCTGAACACCCTCGAACACCGCCATGCCCACACGCTACTCGGCAAGGTGTGGGCGCAGGCCGCTGACCGGAAGTCGGTGCGCACCGACTTGGCCCGACTTTGGGGCAGCTGCGGCCTACGGCGGTTTTCTCGCCGCCAGGTATGTCCGGTACGGCTCGGGATGTGTACCGGTTGCCGGCGGTGGCGAAAGGCTGAGCCTCAGCTTCATCGTCTAGCATCGTCGTTCGCTTGTGCGACATCCGACGAGTTCGATGAGGCTACGACGGGGGCGGCCGACGTGAGTGCGGAGGCGTTGCGGCAGGGCAACCTGCGGGCGTTGGTGGGGGAGTTCCGGCGCGGCGAGGTGTTGGTGCCGGTCGTGGACGGTTCGTTGCTGTCGGCGGAGTCGGGTGGCATCCGCTGGTTGTTTGCGTTCACGGATGTCGCGGCGCTGGAACGGTTCGCCGAGGCGCGGGGTGAGGCGCTGCCGGAGCGGATACCGGTGTTCGGGGCGCGGTTGCTGGATCAGGTGATCCCGAGGGTGGACGGCCCGGCGGGGATCGCGGTGGACGCGGGCAGTCCAACCGGCTTCGTGCTGCCGCCGGTTGTGGGGATCGTGCCGGATGCGGTGGCCGTGGACGTCGCGTCGTGAGCGCCGGTGACGGCTATCAGGTCGATCCGGAGGCGATGGAGCGGATCACCCGCGGGATCGACCAGGCGATGGCGGAGCTGAAGGAGTTCGGCTTCGACATCGAGGCGAACCTGGGCCGAGGTTTCGGTGATTTGTCGCTGGCGGGTCTGGAGGCGGGTGATGACGCCCTGCAGCAGGTGTTCGCGGACTTCTGTGACCGTTGGGGCTGGGGTGTGCGGTCGCTGATGGGTGACGCGAACGAGTTCGCGGGCCGGCTGGGGCTGTCGGCGGGGATCTATCACGAGCAGGAGCAGTACGTCTCCGACACGTTGAAGTCCGTGTGGACGGCTGGCACGGGCAACCCCTACCTGTCGCCCGAGCAGGTGAAGGGAACGTTCCTGGTCGCAGACGTTGAAGGACAACCCGGTCTCGCAGGTGGCGGATGCGGACTACAGCGCGGAGTCGTTCACGGCGGGGCAGGACGAGGTGAGGGCGGCGTGGTCGCAGGCGGCGGAGGACGTGCGGACGTCGACGGTGGTGCGGGGAGTATTGGAGAGGGCTGGTTCTGGGTCCATGACCCAATGGGTGTGCACCTTCCTTCTCGGATCGCTTCTGTGATCGGACGGCCTGAATTCATGGCCTTGTCTCCGGATGGTGCTCGCTTGTGTGCTGTCTCGCTGGAGGGTGATGAATACTGGGTGATCGCCCATCATTTTTCAGCGTAACGAATATGAAGCCTCTGTGGGGCCCCGAAGAATTGATAGGTGAAGAATGTCGTTCGGTCCGCCTCCTGCGGGCTTCGGTCCTCTCGCTCCGTCTTCCTGGACCCCTCCCTCAGAAGTCGAGCAGGCACTCCTGGATGCCAAGTCTCGTGACGATTGGCCGGCGTACTTCGATGCGCTGGCGCAGAGTCGCGTGTACTTCGAGATCCAGCGGGACAAGGTGGACGCCAGGTCCACTGATATTCGGGCGCTCTTCGAGTTCGACTCCCGGGTCGCCGGCGGGAGGATTTGGGCGGTCTACACCGAGGGCATGCTGCCCGCGCCTGAACCACACCGCGTATTCGATTGGCAGCCCCTCTCATGGTTCGCGAAAGTCTGGGATCCAACCGACCCTCCGATGATCGTCGTCAATCCCAGGACACCATGCGAGGCGTTCCTGCCCTCCGCGCCGCCGCACTCCCATGCCTGGGCTCAGTACACGGACCGGAAGAAGAGCCCTTCGGACGAGGCAGCTTTGCGGGCCCTCAGGGTGGGCGGCCCACTGCACGGACCCGTGGCCCAAGGGCTGGCTTGCGGCGCCCATCTCATCGTTCTTCGCGGCCTGCCGTGGAACGCCCTGGCGTACCACGGTCAGGGCTACCCCGCCGAGCGCGAAATGCTGAGCACGTACTGGGGCATCACCAGCCACCAACAGTGGCAGGTCCAGCAGCACGCCCTGCTGTCAACCGACGGCGCCAACCCGGTCTGGGAATTCGCCCTCGGCCTGCGTCGCGTCATCGCGCGTGACTTCGGTGGCTACGTCGAGACCGCTCTCTGGCGAGATTCAGCCGCGCGGGTCCTGCGCCAGCGGGCGGAGGGCGAGATTCTTCTCACCCCGGACGGCATCACGAAGACCGAGCCCGTCCCCGCGGCCGAGACCGAGGCGCGCGTCAACGGAGTCCAGCACCTCATCGGCCGTATCACCCGTTACGAGGCCCGCATGCGCGCTGACGGCATCCTCGACGAAGGCCAGTACGTCAGCTCGGCCGACGCCTGGGATCTCGGCCGGGCTTCGTGCATGGCCCGCTGGGGCGTGAGCACCCGCTACTGCGCCGTGCCGGAGGCCGAGGCAGCCGTCGTCGAAGCCGGGTATCGGGCCGCCCGTTGCTACGAGTCCTGGCGGGAATTCTCTGCCGCGTTCATCCTCGGCCGCTGTCTGCAGTTCGACAACGAGAAGTTCGGCAGTTGGTACCAGGACATGGTCACCGTCCACAGGATCCTGACTTCGGACCCGGGCAGTCCCTGGCTCAACATTCCCTTCCGGTAGATCCCCGACGGGGTCTGTCCTACGCCGGTTTCCTCGCCACGAGGTAGGCGCGGGACAGCTTCTCGTCGTCCAGGGGCTCTCGGAGTACGCGGACGATCACCTGGAGGCCTGCCTTTGCGAGTTTTTCGGCGACCTCGTCCGGGGTGCGCCAGTGGTAGTCGAGGGAGATCTCGTGGCCGAAGCGTTCGTCCAGGTGCATGTGGCCGCCGCCTTGCTCGTACTGGAAGCCGATCAGGGCGTGGGTGCCGGGGGCGAGGACGCGGTGGAACTCTGCGAAGGCTGTCGGCAGGTGGTCGTCGGGGACGTGGATGATCGAGTAGAGGGCCGTTATGCCGCCCAGCGTTTCCGACGGTAGGTCCAGGGACGTCATCGAGCCCACGTGGAAGCGGAGGTTCGGGTGGGTCCTGCGGGCCAGTTCGACCATCTTCGGTGAGACGTCCACGCCGAAGACCGGGATGCCGAGTTCGTGGAGCGCCGCGGTCACGTGTCCCGGGCCGCTGCCGATGTCGGCCACCGGGCCCTTGCCCTGCTCCTTCACCAACTCCGCGAAGCCCGTGATCTGGGCTCTGTCCAGCGTGGGGATGCCGGCCCAGTCGGAGAACTGCTCGGTGTAGGGCTCGGCGATCGTGTCGTACGCGGTTCGGGTGGCCCGTATGAAGTCAGGGGTCTCGGCGTTCACGGGCTGCACCCTAGCGGGGGGTGAGGGCGGAGTGCGGTGACTTCAGGGTGGTGAGGAAGGCGCTGAAGGCCGTGGTCGGGAAGGTGAGGGTGGCCCTCGTCCGGGTCTTCGAGTCGCGGACGGCTATGTGGGAGTGCAGGTCCGCTATCTCCACGCAGTCGTTGCCCTCACCTCCACCGGAGAAGGACGACTTCTTCCACTCGGCGGGGGCGGTCATGTCGGTCCTCACAGTTCCTTGGCCAACTGGTGGATGAGGTCACGCGACTGCTCCGGAGGCAGTGACCCCTCCTTCACCCTACGGAAGAGCTTTCGAAAGTGGTCCAGTTGGGCCTCGGAGTCCACGAAGGCTGTTCCGTTGGGGGCGTCGCGGATCACGGTGTCCAGTCGGGGGACTGCTCCTCCCAGGTGGACCAAGGTGCTTCCGCCTCCCGCAAATTCGTTCAGGCTGAGGGGGATGACCCTCACCGTGACGTGATCGGCCTCGGACATCTCCAGGATTCGGGTCAACTGGGCCCGGGACGCGGCGGGTCCGGCGACCTTGATGCGGAGGGCCGCTTCGTGGATCACCGTCTCGTACGGGATGGGAGCGGGGCCTTCGATCACGACCTTTCGCCTCATCCGGTGAGCCACGCGGAGCTCCACCTCGTCGTCCGGGAACTCCGGGTTCATGTAGGCGAAGAGGGCCCGGGCGTAGTCCTCCGTCTGGAAGAGCCCCGGCACGTGGATGACGGCCACGTCGTGGCGAAAGGTGGCGTGGTGATCCAGCTCGGCCAGGTCCAGGTAGGCGGAGGGAAGGACGCCTCGGTACTCCTCCCACCAGCCCTGGGTCCGATCGGTCGCCATGGCCACCAAGCTGTCGATCAACTCGGCGTCTGAGCAGGTGTAGTTGGCGGCGATACGGCGAAGACGCTTCTCGCTCAGCCCTGCGAGCCCGGCCTCGATCTGGCTGATCTGCGCAGAGCTCACCCCCAGCAACTCCGCAGCCTGGCGGGTCGTGAGTCCCGCCGCTTCGCGGAGTCGACGCACCTCTACCGCCAGACGTAGCTGACGTGCGGTTGTCTCGCGCCGCAAGACCATCCGGTGTTCCTCCCAACGCGCCTGCGGGCGCGACTCGTTCGGGGTCAGATTACGGGACCGACTTGCGGAACCTAAACCGTAATCCGTACCGTCGGTGACGCGACGCACACTCTGCGGAATCGCCGGGACCCCCGGAAGCGCACCGCCCCGTCCTGCCATGACGGCCGCGGCACTGCCACCGCCCGCCGAACTCCCCCCGCGCACACCACCCGAACGGAGCTGACCCATGCCGGAAAGCGCCCCCTGGGAGTACACCCTGTACATCCCCAACGACCTCCGCGCTGTCACCGTCGCCCGCCGCACCCTCCGCCTCATCCTCACCCTGCACGGCCTGATCCGCCTCGTCGACACCGCCGAGCTCCTGGCCGCGGAGTTGGTCTCGTATGCCGTACGGCATACGAAGGGGCCGGCCGCGCTGCGCGTGCGTTACATCGCAGGGGTGTTGCGGGATCGGGGCCTGGGACGCCGATCCCGAACCGCCTGAACCTCCCGGGAAGTTGGGCGACATCACGGAGACGGAGATGGAGTCGGGACGGGGGCTGGCGATGGTGCGGGCCTGTGCCGATCTGTGGGGGTGGCAGCCGTTGGTCAAGCAGGGCAATCGTGGGAAGTTCGTGTGGTGTGAGCTGGGGGCCGCCTAGACAGGGTGTCGGCCTCCGCGAAAACCCGTTGGTGAACCCCCATCACCCCTGCTAGCTTCCCCGTGGCCGTGCCGGAGAATGAGGAGGTGGTACCCGTGAACGCAGTATCGACATGGGTGCTCCCCTCCGGGGTCGCGGTCGGGCGGTAGGTCGTCCGGGAGCGCCGTTCATGCGCACTCCCGAAAGGCACGACCATGGAAAACAAGATCCTCGAATTCGCTTCCGAACAGCGTCTCGACGACCGCGTCATCGAGCGCGAGTTCACCCTCGGCGAGATCCCCGGCACCCTGTGGACGCCCGAGTCCGCCACGCCCGCCCCGCTGGTGCTCATGGCCCACAACAACGGCCTGCCCAAGCGGGACTCCCGGCTGGTGGCCCGGGCCAGGATCACCGCGGCGCACGGCTACGCGGTGGCCACCATCGACGCCGAAGGGTGCGGGGACCGGCCCCGTTCCACCGCCGACGAGCAGATCCGCGCCGAGCTGCGGCGGGCGATGCAGGCCGGCGCACCGCGCGACGAGGTCGACGAGATCTTCGAGTCCCTCGTCGGCCCGCTGGTCGAGAAAGCCGCCCCGGAATGGCTGACCACCCTGGACGCACTCCTCTCACTGCCCGAGATCGGCGGCCCGGGTGAGTCGGTCGGGTCGGTCGGGTACTCGGGATGGATGGCCCTCGGTATCCGGCTGGCAGCGGTCGAGCCGCGTATCGCGGCCGTGGGCTTCTTCGCCGGAGGATATGTGCCCCGCGCCCAGCGCGAGGAAGCCCGGCAGGTCACCATCCCGCTGCTGATGCTGTTGCAGTGGGACGACGAAGGGAACCCGCGGCGACGGGCCCTGGACCTGTTCGACGCCTTCGGCAGCAAGGAGAAGACGTTGCACGCCAACCTCGGCGGGCACACCGGCACCCCGGCGTTCGAGCTGGAGGACGGGAACCGGTTCTTCGGCCGCCACCTGAGCCGTCACCTGACATGAGACCGGGCCGGCATCAAGACAGGGTCGGCCGTTCGAGTGAATCCGGTGCGTGACGGATCGGGTGCGGTCACGTAGGGCGGCCTGTCCGAGGCGGGCCGACTGGGCCGCGCCGGCTGCGCGGGGACCGTCGTACTCCCTGCGCAGTCGCCCCGTCACACAGCGGTGATGATTCCGGGACCCCGCTCCGGTTCCGCCTCCGGCCGGTTTCGACAGGTGAACAGATCGGCATGCGGAACCGGGGGCATGGTATGCGTGGAGAAACGGGGTTCCTACCCATCTCCATCCACCCCCATGCGTCGAGCGGCCAGATTTTCTTCCCTTCGGGGTTGAAGTTTTGTTGATCGAGGGTCGGCCGGCCACTCCCGCGTCCTACGCTTAAGAGGGTGAAGCAACTGATGTCACCAGAGTCCGAGGTCGATCTTCCCGGGGAAGCCGTGCTTCCCGGTGTGCTGAGTGCGGAACTGCACGCCGAACTCGTGGCCTTCCGGCGCGACCTGCACATGCACCCGGAGCTCGGCAACCAGGAGTTCCGCACCACCGCGGCGATCAAGGAACGGCTGGAGAGGGCCGGGTTGAAGCCGCGTGTGCTCGCCGTCGGGACCGGGCTCGTCTGTGACATCGGGGAGTGGGACGGCGAGCGGCCCATGCTCGCCCTGCGCGCCGACATCGACGGGCTGCCCATCCCGGACACGAAGACCGAATGCTCGTACCGGTCGACCGTGCCCGACCGGGCGCATGCCTGCGGGCATGACGTGCATACGACCGTGGTGCTGGGAGCGGGACTCGTTCTCGCCGAGCTCGACCGGAAGGGCCTGCTGCCCCGGCCCGTGCGGCTGCTCTTCCAGCCCGCCGAGGAAGTGCTGCCCGGCGGCGCCGCCGACGCCATCGACTGCGGGGTGCTGGAGGGGGTCGGGAAGATCCTCGCCGTGCACTGCGACCCGCGGGTCGACGCCGGGAGGATCGGGCTCAGGACCGGTGCCATCACCTCCGCCTGCGACCGGCTGGAGATCTCCCTCGACGGGCCCGGCGGGCACACCGCCCGGCCGCACCTCACCACCGACCTCGTCACCGCCGCCGCCCGCGTCGTCACCGACGTGCCCGCGATCGTCGGCCGGCGCGTCGACACCCGGGCCGGCCTCGCCGTGACCTGGGGGCGGATCGAGTCGGGGCACGCCCCGAACGTCATCCCGCAGCACGCCGAGCTCTCCGGGACCGTGCGCTGCCTGGACCTGGACACCTGGCGGCAGGCCCCGGACGTCGTCGTCGCCGCGATCGACGAGGTCGCCAATCTGCACGGCGCCAAGTCCGAGATCAACTACGTGCGGGGCGTCCCGCCCGTCGTCAACGACGCGGGCATGACCGAGCTGCTCCGGGACGCCATGACCGCCCGCCGCGGGCCCGAGTCGATCGAGGACACCGAGCAGAGCCTCGGCGGCGAGGACTTCTCCTGGTACCTGGAGCAGGTGCCGGGTGCCATGGCCCGCCTCGGAGTGCGGACGCCGGGCGAGCGGACCGTGCGCGACCTGCACCAGGGCGACTTCGACGCCGACGAGTCCGCGATCACCGTGGGTGTGGAGATGTTCACGGCCGCCGCGCTGATCGACGCCGCACAGTGATCCCAGCGTGACTGACGGCCCCCTCGGGGGCCGTTCCGCCGACCGGCGCAACATGCTCGTAAGCCAATTGTGCGCGCATCGCAATCCGGGTGTGCGAGGCCCGCAGACCCTCAGTTCAGACGCTGTTTGCCTCGAATCGATAACGGCTTCGGAAGAGGTCTGTTTCCGACATCTACGCGCGTTACGATGCCGCGAAGCCGACGCCGCAGGGGCGTGCAGGCCCGGGCACTGGCATGGTGCTCACATGAAGCGCCGACAAGGCGCTCAGGTCAGGTGAAGGAGCCTCCCGTGCGCCGGGTAGCCAAGCTTTCCGCTGCGTGTATCGCGACCGCAGCTCTCGCACTGACTGCCACTGCCTGTGGCAGCACCTCCTCCGAGGAGGACAGCTCGTCCTCCTCCTCCGCCAGTGGCGGTACGGGCATCAAGATCGGCCTCGCCTACGACGTCGGCGGCCGTGGCGACCGCTCCTTCAACGACTCCGCCGCGCGCGGTGCCGACAAGGCCGAGAAGGAGTTCGGCGGTTCCATCAAGGAGCTCACCGCCAAGAGCTCCGACACCGAGGCCGACCGCGAGCAGCGCCTGACCGACCTGGCGGACGCCGGCTACAACCCGATCGTGGCCGTCGGCTTCTCCTACGCCACCTCGGTCGACAAGGTCGCCGCGAAGTACCCGAAGGTCAGCTTCGGCCTCATCGACTCGGTCGCGACCGCCAAGAACGTCGACAGCATCACGTTCACCGAGGAGCAGGGCTCCTACCTCGCCGGTGTCGCCGCCGCACTGAAGACCAAGAAGAACCACGTCGGCTTCATCGGTGGCGTGGACACCCCGCTGATCAAGAAGTTCGAGGCGGGCTACGCGCAGGGCGTCAAGGACACCAAGCCCGCGGTCAAGGTCGACGTCCAGTACCTGACCCACGGCTCCGACCTGTCCGGCTTCGCCAGCCCCGACAAGGGCAAGGAAGCCGCGTCCGGCATGCTCGACAACGGCGCCGACGTGATCTACAGTGCGGCCGGCTCCTCCGGCAACGGCGCGATCGAGGCCGTCTCCGCCGTCAAGGGCGCCTGGGCCATCGGCGTGGACTCGGACCAGTACAACATCCCGGGTCTGAGCAAGTACAAGAACTCGATCCTGACCTCGATGGTCAAGAACGTCGACGTCGGTGTCTACGACTTCGTCAAGTCCGTGCACGACAAGAAGCCGCTGACCGGCAACCAGGTCTACTCGCTCGCCAAGGGTGGCGTGGGCCTGGCCACCAGCGGTGGCTTCATCGACGACATCCAGCCGCAGCTGGACGCCGCGAAGAAGAAGATCGTCGACGGCACCGTCAAGGTCAAGACCAGCTGATCTGACGGTTCCCGCGGGACCCGGGCTCGGCGAGGGGGCCTCGACAACCCCCTCGTCGAGCCATAACAATGTGTCAACTCTACGCGTGTAGCGTGGAGTTGCCGCGCTAGAACCTGTCCGGTGGATCAGGTCGGTGCCGAGCAGCGGTACCTTGTCAGCGCGGGTGAGCGGGGCCTGGAGCGTCCAGCTGCAAGGCGGAGGAGGGCGTCGACGCGGAGCGTCGGCAACCGACGACAACGCCGCAGATGGGTGTGCCGGGCCCAGCGACACCGGCATGATCCGCCGGCCAGGCCCTGAGCGTCGCCGACGCCTGCCCTCCCCTACGCAGCCCCTTTTCCCCGAGGAGAGTGCGCCATCAACGCGTCCAGCCCTCCCGCTGCCGTCGAACTGCGCGGCATCACCAAGCGATTCCCCGGCGTCGTCGCCAACAAGGACATCGACATCACCGTCCGCACGGGCACCGTGCACGCCCTGTGCGGTGAGAACGGCGCCGGCAAGTCCACCCTGATGAAGATCCTCTACGGCATGCAGCAGCCGGACGAGGGCACCATCACGGTGAACGGCGAGACGGTCACCTTCGCCACCCCCGCCGACGCCATCGGCCGCGGCATCGGCATGGTGCACCAGCACTTCATGCTCGCCGACAACCTCACCGTCCTGGAGAACGTCGTCCTCGGCGCGGAGAAGCTCTACGGCATCGGCGCCAAGGCCCGCGCGAAGATCAGGGAGATCTCCGACGCGTACAGCCTGAACGTCCGCCCCGACGTCCTCCTGGAGGAACTCGGCGTCGCCGACCGCCAGCGCGTGGAGATCCTCAAGGTCCTCTACCGCGGCGCCAAGACGCTGATCCTCGACGAGCCCACCGCCGTTCTCGTGCCGCAGGAGGTCGACGCCCTCTTCGACAACCTGCGGGAGCTGAAGGCGGAAGGCCTCACGGTCATCTTCATCTCGCACAAGCTGGGTGAAGTCCTCTCCGTGGCCGACGAGATCACCGTCATCCGCCGCGGCACCACCGTCGGCACCGTGAAGCCGGCCGGCACCACGACCAAGCAGCTCGCCGAGCTGATGGTCGGCAGCGAACTGCCCACCCCGGAGACCGAGGAGTCCACGGTCACGAACGTCCCGCTGCTGAAGCTGGACGGCCTGCGCCTGGCCCAGACCGACCTCGACGGCGTCGAGCGGATCATCCTCGACGACATCTCCTTCACCATCCACAAGGGCGAGGTCCTCGGCATCGCCGGCGTGGAGGGCAACGGCCAGTCCGAGCTCGTCGAGGCCATCATGGGCATCCGTGCCCTGAACGCCGGCACGATCGCCCTCGACGACACCGACATCTCCCACGCCCCCACCCGCCACCGCCGCGAGGCCGGCGTCGGCTACATCCCCGAGGACCGCCACCGCCACGGCCTGCTCCTCGAGGCCCCGCTGTGGGAGAACCGGATCCTCGGCCACGTCACCGAGAAGCCCAACTCCCGCGGCCAGTTGCTCGACATCAAGGCGGCCCGCACCGACACCGAGCGCATCATCCAGGCGTACGACGTCCGCACCCCCGGCATCGACGTCACCGCCGCCTCCCTCTCCGGCGGCAACCAGCAGAAGCTGATCGTCGGCCGCGAGATGAGCCACGCGCCCAAGCTGCTCATCGCCGCCCACCCCACCCGCGGTGTGGACGTCGGCGCGCAGGCCGCGATCTGGGACCACATCCGCGAGGCCCGCCGCGAGGGCCTGGCCGTGCTGCTGATCTCCGCCGACCTGGACGAGCTCATCGGCCTGTCCGACACCCTGCGGGTGATGTACCGCGGCCGACTGGTCGCCGACGCCGACCCCGCCACCATCACCCCCGAGGAGCTGGGCTCCGCCATGACCGGTGCGGCCACCGGCCACCTGGAGCACGCAGAGGGCTCCGCAGACGACTCCGCAGCGGTCTCCGCCGAGGACGACGAGGACGCCCGATGAACAAGCTGACCCAACGCATCGACAAGGAGCGGCTGCTCCTCGGCATCGCGGCCCCGCTGCTCGCGGTCGTCGCCGCGCTCGTCGTCACCACCCTGGTGATCCTCGCCACCGGCAAGAACCCGGGCGCCGCCTTCAGCGACATGCTGACCTACGGCTCCGCCAGCGACAGCCAGGTCTACATCCTCAACAAGGCGACGACGTACTACCTGGCGGGCGTCTCGGTGGCCATCGGCTTCCGGATGAACCTGTTCAACATCGGCGTCGACGGCCAGTACCGCATCGCCGCGTTCTTCGCCGCGGTCCTCGGTGGCGCGCTGACCACGCCGGGCTGGATCTCCATCCCGCTGATCATCCTGTGCGCCATGGGCACCGGCGCCGCGTGGGCGGCCATCGCGGGCGTCCTCAAGGTGACCCGCGGGGTCAGCGAGGTCATCTCGACGATCATGCTGAACTCGATCGCCACCGCCATCATCGCCTACCTCCTCCAGCCCGGGAAGCTCGCCGAACTCCAGGCCGGCGGCACCGTCGTCTCGACCAAGCCACTGCCCGAGTCGTCGTACTTCTTCCAGATCGACACCGGCGCCGCGGGCGAGCTGTGGGGCTTCATCGTGATCGCCGTGATCGTCGGCATCGCGTACTGGTTCGTGCTCGGCCGCACCCGGTTCGGCTTCGACCTGCGCACCGTCGGCCAGTCCGAGAGCGCCGCCGCCGCGAGCGGTGTCTCGGTGAAGAAGATGGTCGCCACCAGCATGGTGATCTCGGGCGCGGTGGCCGGTCTGATCGGTATGCCGACCCTGCTCAACGACAGCCACCAGTTCAGCAACGACTTCCCGACCGGCATCGGCTTCACCGGTATCGCCATCGCCCTGCTCGGCCGCAACAACCCGGTCGGCATCGCGCTCGGCGCCCTGCTCTGGGGCTTCCTGGAGCGCACCACCAACCACCTGGAGTTCGAGGGCTACGACAAGGAGATCCTCGGCGTGATCCAGGGCGTCATCGTCCTGTGCGTCGTCATCGCCTACGAGGTCGTACGCCGTTACGGACTCAAGCGCCAGCAGCAGCGGGTCGGCGCCGAGCTCGCCGCCCAGGCCGCAGCCCCGACCCAGAAGCAGGAGGTGGCGTGATGACTGCCACGATGACCGACACGCCGCCGCCCGCGGCACCCAAGGCGGACACCGCCACCCGGTCGGGCCGCTCGCTCGGCCAGATCCTGATGATCGTCGCCGGTGCTCTGCTGCTCATCGCGGCGGTGCGGGTCATCTCCGGCTCGGACCAGCTCACCTCCGACGGCCAGGTCTCCGCCGCGCTCAGCCTCGCCGTGCCGATCGGCCTCGCCGGTCTCGCCGGTCTGTGGTCCGAGCGGTCCGGTGTGGTCAACATCGGCCTCGAGGGCATGATGATCCTCGGCACCTTCGGCGCCGGCTGGATCGGCTGGCAGTCCAGCCCCTGGCTCGGCCTGCTGTGCGGCGTCGGCTTCGGTGTCCTCGGCGGCCTGCTGCACGCGGTCGCGACCGTCACCTTCGGCGTCGACCACATCGTCTCCGGTGTGGCGATCAACCTGCTCGCGCTCGGCGCCACCCAGTACCTCGCCAAGCTCTTCTTCGTGGACGGCAAGGCGGCGGAGGCGGGCGGCAACCCCAAGCAGTCCCCGCCCGTGGACTCCCTGCCCAACTTCGACGTCCCGGGCCTGTCCAGCGGGCTGCACTCCATCGAGAACCACCACTGGTTCCTGATCTCCGACATCGCCGGCATCCTCGGCGGTCTGGTCACCAACCTGTCCGTGGTGACGGTCCTCGCGGTCGTGCTGTTCGTCGGCAGCTGGTGGCTGCTGTGGCGCACCCCGTTCGGCCTGCGGCTGCGTTCCTGCGGTGAGAACCCGATCGCCGCGGAGTCCCTCGGCGTCAACGTGTACAAGTACAAGTACATGGCCGTGGCCGTCTCCGGCGGCCTCGCCGGCCTCGGCGGCGCCTTCCTGGCGCTGGTCACCTCGCACACCTACCTCGAAGGCCAGACCGGCGGACGCGGCTACATCGGTCTCGCCGCCATGATCTTCGGCAACTGGCGTCCCGGCGGACTCGCCATGGGCGCGGGCCTGTTCGGCTACTCCGACGCGCTCCAGCTGCGCAGCGGCGGCGAGACCGTCCACGCGCTGCTGCTCCTGCTGTTCGTGCTGCTGCTGGCGATGGCCGGCTGGAAGCTGTACAAGAAGGCGCACTGGCAGGGCGGCATCAGCCTCATGGTGGCCGCGGGCGTCCTGGTCTGGTACTTGACCACCGACGAGGTCCCCAGCGACTTCGTGGGCGCCACCCCGTACGTCGTCACCCTGCTGGTGCTGTCGCTGTCCGCGCAGCGCCTGCGGATGCCCAAGGCGGACGGCATGCGCTACCGGAAGGGACAGGGCAAGTGACCTCCCCCGGCGGGGTCGACTGGGAGGCACTGCGGGCGGCGGCCCGAGCCGCCATGTCCCGGGCGTACGCCCCGTACTCCGGCTACCCGGTCGGCGTGGCCGCCCTCGTCGACGACGGCCGTACGATCACCGGCTGCAACGTCGAGAACGCCTCCTACGGCATCGGCCTGTGCGCCGAGTGCGGTCTGGTCTCGGAGCTGCAGAACACCGGGGGCGGCCGCCTCACGCACTTCACCTGCGTGGACGGCCGGGGCGAGATCCTCGTCCCCTGCGGCCGCTGCCGCCAGCTGCTGTACGAGTTCGGCGGCCCCGACCTCCTCCTGGAGACCCCGGCGGGCCTCCTGCCGCTGTCGGAGATGCTCCCGCAGGCCTTCGGGCCGGAGCACCTCACCAAGTAACTCCCGCGCGGCCCCTCCGAGTTGATCATGTTCTACGGCTCGGAGGGGCCGTCGCTTTGAACGTTCGGAAGGAAAGCCACAGCTATGGACGTCATCTCCGTCATCCGCACCAAGCGGGACCGTGGTGAACTCAGCGACGAGCAGATCGACTGGGTCATCGACGCCTACACCCGCGGAGAGGTCGCCGACGAGCAGATGTCCGCGCTCGCGATGGCGATCCTGCTCAACGGCATGAACCGCCGCGAGATCGCCCGCTGGACGGCCGCGATGATCGCGTCCGGCGAGCGCATGGACTTCTCGTCCCTGTCCCGCCCCACCGCCGACAAGCACTCCACGGGGGGTGTCGGCGACAAGATCACGCTCCCGCTGGCCCCCCTGGTGGCGGCCTGCGGTGCGGCGGTCCCCCAGCTCTCGGGCCGCGGCCTCGGCCACACCGGCGGCACGCTCGACAAGCTGGAGTCGATCCCCGGCTGGCGCGCCCTGCTGTCGAACGAGGAGATGCTGAACGTCCTCGACACCACCGGCGCGGTGATCTGCGCGGCGGGCGACGGCCTGGCCCCCGCCGACAAGAAGCTGTACGCCCTGCGTGACGTCACCGGCACGGTCGAGGCGATCCCGCTGATCGCCTCCTCGATCATGTCGAAGAAGATCGCGGAGGGAACGGGTTCGCTGGTCCTGGACGTCAAGGTCGGCACGGGCGCCTTCATGAAGACTCTGGAGGACGCCCGCGAACTGGCCTCGACGATGGTGGGCCTCGGCACCGACCACGGCGTGAAGACGGTGGCCCTGCTGACGGACATGTCGACCCCGCTGGGCCTGACGGCGGGCAACGCCCTTGAGGTCCGCGAGTCGGTGGAGGTCCTGGCGGGCGGCGGCCCCTCGGACGTCGTGGAGCTCACCGTCGCACTGGCCCACGAGATGCTGGCGGCGGCGGGCATCCGCGACGCCGACCCGGCGAAGGCGCTGGCCGACGGCTCGGCGATGGACGTGTGGCGCCGGATGATCGCGGCGCAGGGCGGCGACCCGGACGCGTCGCTGCCGGTGGCCCGCGAGCAGCACGTCATCAAGGCCCCGTCCTCGGGCGTCCTGACCCGCCTCGACGCCTACGGCATCGGCGTCGCCGCCTGGCGCCTCGGCGCGGGGCGCGCCCGCAAGGAGGACCCGGTGCAGGCGGGCGCGGGCGTGGAGATGCACGCCAAGCCGGGCGACACGGTGACGGAGGGCCAGCCCCTGCTGACCCTGCACACGGACACGCCGGAGCGCTTCGCGTACGCGCTGGAGGCGATCGGGGGGTCCTACGACATCGGGGCGACGGGGGCGGACTTCTCGGGGGCGCCGGTGGTGCTGGAGCGCATCGCCTGACCAGCGGGTTCCTCGTATGGGTGAACGGGATCGGTGGACCGCCACTGGTCCCGTTCGGCATGCTGGACTCGGTGACGCACCGATAGGAGACCGCCATGAGCGCACTCACCGTGGGCCACGATCCCGGCCAGAGCTGGGACGACCTCGTCCAGCTCTGGGACGAGATGGAATGGCCCGAGGGCAGCAAGGTGGAGATCATCGAGGGGATCATCACCGTGTCACCTGCTCCCGCGCCGCGTCACAACGTGATCGCGGAACGTATTCAGCGCCGCCTTTACTCCGTGATCCCCGATGACTGGGGGGTGTTCCAGACCCAGGCCATCGCTGTTCCGTCGCGGTTGGGGATGTTCATCCCGGACATCCTGGTCGCCCCGATCGAGGAGTGCACCGACGCGGAGACCTACTTGCCGGCTGCCGTCGCCGAACTCGTCGTTGAGGTCACCTCCAGGAAGAACGCCCGCCACGACCGGGTGAGCAAGCCTGCCGCCTACGCGTCCGCCGGCATCCCGCTCTACCTCCTCGTCGACCGCTGGGCGCCAGAAGGCCCCACCGCGACCCTCTACGGAGAGCCCCAGGGAGACGTCTACCGCCCCCTGGCAGTCGCCAAGTTCGGCGAACCCCTCACCATCCCGGCCCCCTTCGACCTTGTCATCGACACCGGTGAGTTCCCCGAGACCTGAGTCACCCCAACAGCGCCGCCACCCCCACCAGCACCGGCACCGACACCACCGTCGACACCAGGATCGAGTCCCGGGCCAACCGCTCGCCCACCCCGTAGGCCGACGCGTACGTGTACAGGTTCTGCGCGGCCGGGAGCGCCGAGGTCACCACCACGTCGAGCAGCGGAGCGCCCCGCAGGCCGAAGACGCCCGCCGCCAGTGCCCAGGCGACCAGGGGCTGGCCCAGAGACTTCAACACGACCGACAGCAGGACGAGTTGGCGGTCGGTCCCCCGGCCCGGCATCGTGCTGCCGCACAGCGAGATGCCGAAGGCGAGCAGCACCGCCGGGACCGACATGCCGCCGATCAGGGTCAGGGGGTCCATGACGGGGGCGGGGACCTTCAGACCGGCCGCCGAGACCGCCATGCCGGCCAGCGAGCCCAGCGCGATCGGATTGCGCAGTGGGGTCAGCAGCCGTAGCCACAGCGGGCTCTTCCCACCCGCGCCCGACGCCAGATCCAGGACCGTCAGCGCCACCGGAGTCACCCCGACCAGCTGGAACAGCAGCACCGGCGCCACGAGCGACGCGTCGCCCAGGACGTACACCGCGATCGGGATGCCGAGGTTGCCGGAGTTGACGTAGGAGGAGCACAGCGCGCCGATCGTCGTACGGCCGACTCCCCAGCCCCGTACGACCCCCACCGCCACGAAGACGCCCGCCGCCGCTGCCGTGCTGAGCGCGGTCACCAGCAGGCGGCTGGAGAAGATCACCGACAGGTCGGTCCGCGCGAGTGTGGTGAACAGCAGGGCCGGGGACGCCACATGGAAGGCGAGCTTGGTCAGGACCTCCCGGCCCTGGTCGCCGAGGTAGCCGCGCAGACCGATGAGATAGCCGACCCCGATGACCACCGCGATGACCGCGAAACCGGTCAGCACTCCCTGCACGGGGACTCCTCAAGGGTGAGGAGGGCGTGAGGTATCCAGGGAGGTGCTGATGGGTGGCGCATACAGGTAACCCTCGGGGGCAGGCGGCACCCAGGTCAACGTGATCCTGCCCGCGCCGAAGGGACGTCGGCCGATGAGTTACGCCCGCCCGCCAGGTCTACCGATCGTGGACGCCATGACACCCGCTGTACTCGTGCTGGCCGGCCCCGTCACCCGGGACGAGGTGACGGGGCTGAGCGACGAGGTCCGGGCGCTGTTGCGGACGACCCGGGCCGGAGTCGTGGTGTGCGATGTCGCCGGGCTCGGGCCGCCGGGCCTCGGCAGCGTCGACCTGCTCGCCCGGCTCCAGCTCGCGGCCCGGCGCGCAGGGGGCCGGATCAGACTGCGCGACCCCGATCCCGGACTACACGCCCTCCTTGACCTAGTCGGCCTCCGCTTCGAGGTGGAGGGGCAGGCCGAACAGGGGGAACCAGCGCTGGGTGTCCAGGAAGAAGTGGAACCCGGTGAGCCGGCCCTCTGAGATCTCCAGCACCTGGACCGCCCAGGGGGTGTGACCGCCCTTGTCGGGGTCCGGCTTGTACTGGGCGAACCCCGGCATGCCGTTGACCTGCACCGGGACCAGGCGGGAGCCCTCGCAGGCCGAGCCCAGGGTGGTCATGAAGCCCGTGATGTCGTCGTGGCCCGTCAGCCACAGGTCGAACGGCGGCATCGTCATGATGGCGTCCTCGTGGAGGAGGGCCGTCAGGGCCGTCATGTCGTACCCCTCGAACGCCTTCACATAGCGGTCCAGGAGCTTCTGCTGCTCCTCGTCCAGCGGGTCGGAGACGGCCGCGTCGGCGCCGTGCTCCTCCCGCTCGGCGAGGGTGGCGCGGGCTCGCTGGAGGGCGCTGTTCACCGAGGCGACCGAGGTGTCCAGCAGCTCGGCGACCTCGCTCGCCTTCCAGGCCAGCACCTCGCGCAGGATCAGCACCGCGCGCTGCTTGGGCGGCAGTTGCTGGAGGGCGGCCATGAAGGCGAGCCGCACGGTCTCCTTGGCGACGGCCGCCTCCGCCGGGTCCTCGACGGTCGGCAGGATGCGGTTGTCCGGCATCGGCTCCAGCCAGGTGTGGTCCGGGCGGGGGGAGAGGGCGGCCTGGGAGAGGGGGGTCGACTCGCTGAGGTCCATGGGGCGGGCGCGCTTGTTGCCCGCCGTCAGCATGTCCAGGCAGACGTTGGTCGCGATGCGGTACAGCCACGAGCGGAGGCTGGAACGGCCCTCGAACTTGTCGTAGCTCCGCCAGGCCCGCACCATCGTGTCCTGCACCGCGTCCTCGGCCTCGAAGGAGGAACCGAGCATGCGATAGCAGTAACCGGTCAGCTCTGTGCGGTGTTTCTCGAGCCTGATGTCGAGGTCTGTCGTCGTAGCGTCCGTCATCGTCCACCCACCCCTGTGGCCGTGCTGTGTCGCGCCTTTGCGCCCAGTACTCGGAAGCTACCGCAGCCCACTGACAACGGCCCCTGGAGCGGATGAACACCCAGGTCAGATGCCTCCTGTAGAAAAGCCGATCCCCCTGGTCGACCGACCTCGACCAGGGGGAAAGGGGAACGTGCGGCTCAGGCCGTCGCGAGCCGCTGCTGGGCCCGGGCCGCACGTGTTCCGAGGACGGTGATCGACACCACGCCGAGCACCGCCAGCAGTCCGACCCCGACCGTTCCGGCCCAGCCGCCCGCGTGGAAGGCGAGCGCGCCGACCGTGCTGCCCGCGCTGGAGCCGATGTAGTAGGCGGACTGGTAGAGCGCCGAGGCCTGGGCGCGGCCGTGGGTGGCCGTCTTGCTGACCGCCGAGGAGGCCACCGCGTGCCCCGCGAAGAACCCGCCGGTGATCAGGACCAGGCCCAGCAGCACCAGCCACAGCGAACCGGCCAGGGAGAGCAGCAGGCCCGTCGCCGTCGTACCGCCCGCCGCGTACAGGGCGCCCCGGCGGCCCAGCCGTCCGACCAGCCGGCCCGCCGTAGACGCGGACACCGTGCCCACCAGGTAGACCAGGAAGATCGAGCCGATGATGCCCTGGGGGAGCGAGAAGGGCGCCTCGGTCAGCCGGTAGCCGATCACCGTGTACACACCGCCGAACACCGTCATGAACAGCGCGCCGATCGCGTAGAGGCGGCGCAGCAGCGGGTCACCCAGGTGCTCGCGCACCGTGCCGAGCAGCACGCGCGGCTTCAGCGAGCCCGCCACGAAGTGCTTCGGCGCCGGGAGCAGCAGCCGGAACGCCACCGCGCAGGCCACCGCGATCGCGCCGATCACACCGACGGCCACCCGCCAGCCCCACTCCTGCGCGACCCAGCCGGTGATGACCCGACCGCTCATCCCGCCCACACTGTTGCCCGCGACGAACAGACCGATCGCCGTGACCAGCGCCTTCGGGCGGACCTCCTCGGCCAGATACGCCGTCGCCGAGGCCGGCAGCCCGGCCAGCGCAGCACCCTGCACCGCCCGCAACGCCACCAGCGCGGGCAGCGAGGGCGCGAAGGGGACCAGGATCCCGACCGTCACCGCGACCGCCAGCGAGGCCGTCATGACCGTACGGCGTCCGAAGCGCTCGGAGAGGGCGCTCATCGGCAGCACGAACAGCGCGAGCCCACCGGTCGCCGCCGCCACCGTCCAGCTCGCGTCGCTCGCCGCCACCCCGAACTCGTCCGAGATCAGCGGGAGGAGGGCCTGCGTGGAGTACAGCAGCGCGAAGGTCGCGACACCGGCGAGGAAGAGGGCGAAGCTCATCCGGCGGTAGCCGGGGCCGCCCGGGGTCAGACGGGAATCGACGGCGACAGGGGCGGGGGATACGGCGCCCACGCGGGTGGACGCCTCGGTACTGGCAGGCATGCTTCGAAGCTACGTACGACCACTCTCATCCGTCCAATGCATGGATTCGCCATAATCGTTCCCATGGAGCATCAGCAGAGGTCGCAGGCGCGTCTGTCACCGTCCAGTGACACAGAAGACATGGTGATGTTGCTGGCCCCGCGGCTCGTCTACTTCGCCGGGGTCGCCCGCACCGAGCACGTCACCCGCGCCGCGCAGGAGATGGACGTACCCCAGTCGACGCTTTCGCGGGCGATGGTCCGCCTGGAACAGGACCTGGGTGTCGATCTGTTCGCCCGCATCGGCCGCACGGTCTCCCTCACCCCGGCGGGGCGTACCTTCCTCGGTTCCGTCGAGCGGGCCCTCGCCGAGATCGAGCGCGCCGCCGACGAGGTCCGCGCCGACGCCGACCCGGCCACCGGCAAGGTCGCCTTCGGCTTTCTGCACACCATGGGTTCGGAAACGGTCCCCGGCCTCATCCGCGCCTTCCGCGCCGATCACCCCCGCGTCCGCTTCAGCCTGGTCCAGAACTACGGCGAGGCGATGATCGAGCGGTTGCGGGCGGGGGAGCTGGACCTGTGCCTGACCTCCCCGGTCCCGGACGCCCCGGACCTCGTGGCCCGACGCCTCGACGAACAGAAACTGCGGCTCGTGGTCCCCGCCGACCATCCTCTCGCGGCCCGCAAGCGGGTCCGCCTCGCCGAGGCCGCCGACGAGGTCTTCGTCACCCTGGAACCCGGCTACGGCCTCCGTCGCATCACCGACGACCTCTGCCAGGAGGCCGGCTTCAAGCCGCGGATCGCGTTCGAGGGGGAGGAGGCGGAGACCCTGCGGGGCCTGGTGGCGGCGGGGCTGGGAGTCGCTCTCCTGCCACCGCCCGCCTTTCCCCGTCCGGGAGTGGCGGAACTGACGGTCACAGCGCCACGCGCGGCCCGCGAGATCGGTGTCGCCTGGCTGGACGGCCACCCGGACACACCCCCGGTGGCCGCCTTCAAGAAGTTCCTGCTGTCGAGAAGGGGCAACCTGTTGCCCTGACCGACCTCCTGTTGCCCTGACCTACCGCCGACGCCCGAAGCCGGAAGCAAGGGGCATGCGCAAGCCCAGCGGCGGCGGAGCAGCGAGCGCGTCCCGGACCGGCCGCGACAACGCCCGCCCGAACAGCGCCCCCATCACGAAGTCCTCGGTCAGCGCCTGCACTTCGGCCCGGTACTGATGCAACCCGTGACCGTCGGAGTGCACCTCGAACCGGCACACGTCCCGGTTCGCCTTCTTCGCCCGGGACGCGAGCCGGAAGGACAACTCGGGGTCGCTCTCGTCGTCGTTCGTGCCGTGCACGATCAACACCCGCCGCCCCACGAGCTGCTTCACCGGCTCGGGCGTCGCCGCCACGTCCTCCTCGGGCAGCCAAGGGGCGATCGCCACCACGGAGTTGACCGCCTCGTGTCCACCCGCGTGCAGCGCGGCCCGCGCGCCCATGTCGACACCGACCAGGGACACGGGAACGTCGCCGTAGCGCCGTACGACCTCCTCCGCGGCCCAGGTCGCGTCGTGCGCGAGATGCGCCTCGCTGCCGTTCCAGCCGCGATAGCGGTAGTGGACCAGGTGCGACGCCAGGCCGTCCCGCTGTCCCGTCCGGGCCAGTCGTCGCCCCAACGCCCTTACGGCGGACGGGAGTCGCATCGAGGAAGGCCTGCGCAGAGAGGTTTCGTCGCCGCCCGGAAGGAGCAGCACCACGCCGCTCACCGCCGCCGGCTCCGGGCCGAGTGTCCTGCCCAGTCGGGCGCTGCGAACCGGCGTCGCTTGCTGTGCCATGACAGAACAGTGTCAGAAGCCCGGGTGTACGACACGGGGCGGGGCGGTCACCGTTACGTATCGGCGGATTCGTACAACGGGCGATCTACGCGCGTAGGAGTTAGAGTGCGTGAATGACGAGCCAGACTGACCGGATGGGGAACCCCCCGAGCGCGGACCAGATCCGCCGGGCGCCCAAGGTTCTGCTGCACGATCACCTCGACGGCGGGCTGCGTCCCGGCACGATCGTCGACCTCGCCCAGGAGTCCGGGTACTCCGGGCTTCCCGAGACCGACGCGGACCGGCTGGGGGTCTGGTTCCGCGAGGCCGCCGACTCCGGTTCGCTGGAGCGGTACCTGGAGACCTTCTCGCACACCGTCGGGGTCATGCAGACCCGTGAGGCGCTCACCCGCGTCGCCGCCGAGTGCGCCGAGGACCTCGCCGAGGACGGCGTCGTCTACGCCGAGGTGCGGTACGCCCCCGAGCAGCATCTCGAGAAGGGCCTGACCCTCGAACAGGTCGTCGAGGCCGTCAACGAGGGCTTCCGGGAAGGGGAGCGCAGGGCCAGGGTGAACGGCCACCGCATCCGCGTCGGCGCCCTCCTCACCGCCATGCGGCACGCGGCCCGTGCCCTGGAGATCGCCGAACTCGCCAACCGGTACCGGGACCTGGGGGTGGTCGGGTTCGACATCGCGGGCGCCGAGGCCGGTTACCCGCCCACCCGGCACCTCGACGCCTTCGAGTACCTCAAGCGCGAGAACAACCACTTCACCATCCACGCCGGTGAGGCCTTCGGGCTGCCGTCCATCTGGCAGGCCCTCCAGTGGTGCGGCGCCGACCGGCTCGGGCACGGGGTGCGCATCATCGACGACATCCAGGTCCACGAGGACGGCACGGTCAAGCTCGGCCGACTCGCCTCCTACGTCCGCGACAAGCGGATCCCGCTGGAGCTGTGCCCCAGCTCCAACCTGCAGACCGGGGCCGCGTCCTCGTACGCCGAGCACCCGATCGGACTGCTGCGGCGGCTGCACTTCCGGGCGACCGTGAACACCGACAACCGGCTGATGTCCGGCACCAGCATGAGCCGGGAATTCGAGCACCTTGTCGACGCGTTCGGCTATACGCTCGACGATCTCCAGTGGTTCTCCGTCAATGCGATGAAATCAGCGTTCATTCCTTTCGATGAACGACTCGCGATGATCAATGACGTCATCAAGCCCGGATATGCCGAGCTGAAGTCCGAATGGCTGTTCAAGCAGACCGCCTCCACCAGCGGTTCTGTGGACGAGGAGAGCTGACCGGGGTAATTCTCCGGCACGGAATGCGGGCGGGGTGTTCACAATCCGTCCGCATTTCGATGTTTGCGGGAGGTGGGTGCGCATGTTTACGGTCGTGGACCGCTCACACCCCGTAAACCCATTTCGAGGACGCATTTCATGAAGCAGTCTGCTGCCAAGACCCTCGGTGTCGCCGCCCTCGGTGCCGCCTTCGCCGCCACCGGCGCGGGTGCCGCGAACGCCGCTCCGGCGGTCCCGGACGCCACCCAGGCGCTCGGCTCCGTCTCCCAGGGGCTCCCCACCGAGAACGTCACCAAGGCGCTGCCGGGTGCCGGTGAGGCGCTGGCGCAGGCCCAGCCGGCGCTCGGAGCGGGCCTCGCGGCCGCCCAGCCCGCCGTCCAGAAGGTGCTCGCCGACGGCCCCACCGCGCCCGTCGCCGGTCTCCTCGGCGGTCTGCCGGTCGGCAAGGTCCTGCCCGGCGGCAGCGGCACCGGCGTCAACGGCCTGCCGCTCGGCTGAGGCCCGCCACCCCTGGCACCCGCCGGTGGGGCGCACCCCGTGATCTCGGGGTGCGCCCCACCGGCGTACGTGCGCGGTGACGGTTACCAGGCGGCCTGGGCCTTCTCCTCCGAGGGGAACAGGATCCACAGCGCTATGTAGAGCAGGAACTGCGGGCCCGGCAGCAGGCAGGACACCAGGAAGATGACGCGCATGGTGGTCGCGGAGGTGCCGAAGCGCCGTGCCAGCGCGGCACACACGCCGCCGATCATGCGGCCGTTGGTGGGGCGGGCGAGGCGGGACATTGCGGCTCCTTCGTGAGCGTCGGTGGCCGGCGGTCCGGGTGACCGCCGTTTCCATCTGCCTTCAACGCTACGGAGACGAACCGCACAAAGCGTCGCTCTACGGTGCGATCCCGACCCTGGGAATCGTCGGGGTCCGACCCTGAGCCGGCTCCTCCTGGCGGACGGCGGCACGCCGGCGGCGCTCGGTCCCGCGGCGGAGCCAGTGACGGGCCGCCGGCACCACGGCGAGATGCGCGAGGGCCACCCCGGCGGTGTTCAGGAGCAGCGAGTCGATGTCGACGACCTGGCCGGGTACACCGGTCTGCAGGAGCGCGATGCCCAGGGAGATCAGGGCGCCCGCGGCGGACGTACGGATCAGGGAGCCGAGCGGAGAGGCCCAGAGCCTGCCGTGCGCCATCGGGAGCAGGAAGCCGAGCGGGGCGAGCAGGGCCAGGCCCTCGCCGATCCGGCGGGCCGCCTCCTGCCAGCCGAGCGCGAGGTCGGCGCGGATGCCGGCCAGCGGGTGCAGGTTGGCCGGGACGACCCACGGTACGTCCAGCGGCCGCAGCGCGAACCAGGCGACGAACGCGAGGTGTGCGGCGAGGAGGACACCTCCTGCCACACGGACGCGAAGGGCGGCGCCGCCGCCGATGAAGCCTTGCTGCACGACCCCCTAGACGCCCCGCTCGGCACGATCGGTTCCGGAACACCCCGAGGTACCTGGGTGAGGTCTGCGCCACACGTGGTGGTCAGACCCGCGTCAGCCGCCCGTCACCTCGCTCGACGGCGGCTGCACGCTGCCCGGCCGGGTACGGAGCTCGTCCGTGCAGTCGTAGCGGCGCAGCGGGGTGGTGTCCGGGCCGCCGAGGATGACGGAGCCGTCGCCCTCGGCCGCCGCCGAGTCGGAGAAGGTGCAGACGACCTGGGCGAGGGCGTGGGCGGAGAGCTCGGCGGGCGGGGTGCTCAGCCGCAGGGTGTCCTCGGGGTCGCCGGGGCGCGGTCCGCCCACGGTCATCCCGCCGCGTACGTACGTCGTGTAGCCGGCCTCGCGCTCGGCGGTCGACGGCGCCTCCGCGAGCTGGTCCAGGAGCCCCTGCGCGACCAGCACCCGCCGCTCGGAGTCCGCCGTGCCGTCCGCCACCCGCACGGTCCGGTCCACGGCCACCAGCGACGACCCGCACAGCAGGAACACCTGCACGGCCAGCCCCCGCGACGCCTGCGCCGCCACATCCGGCTCGGACAGCGAACAGCGCACCCGCGAGGGCGCGGGCCCGAAGTCGGTGGGCACCTCGGTGGACCGGATCCCGCACCCGGCGAGCAGCAGGGCGAGAACGGGGAGCGCCATCAGACGTCGTACGTTCATCAGGCGTCCCCCTTCTTCGAGCCGTCGTCGTCCTTCTTGGCCGCCAGGAGTTCCTCGGCCAGTTCCGAGGCGTCCCGGGGGATCCGCAGCGTGAACACCGCGCCCCCGTCGGGGGAGTTGGCCGCGGTGATCTCACCGCCGTGGATGTGGGCGTTCTCCAGGGCGATGGAGAGGCCGAGGCCGCTGCCCTCGGAGCGGGGACGCGAGGCGCTGGCCTTGTAGAAGCGGTCGAAGACGTGCGGGAGGACGTCCTCGGGGATGCCGGGGCCGCCGTCCCGTACGGCGATGACGACCTCGTCGGCCGCGGCCCGCACCGACACCCGCACCGGCGATCCGCCGTGCTTGAGCGCGTTGCCGATCAGGTTGGCGAGGATCACGTCGAGGCGGCGCGGGTCCAGGCGGGCGTGGATGCCGCGCTCGGCGTCCAGCTCCACCGCGTCCAGCCACGCGCGCGCGTCGATGCAGGCGGTGATCTGGTCGGCCACGTCGACGTCGTCCAGGACGAGACGGGCCGTGCCCGCGTCGAACCGGGTGACCTCCATCAGGTTCTCGACCAGGTCGTTCAGGCGCCGCGTCTCGCTGACCACCAGGCGCACGGCGGGCTCGATCATCGGGTCCATCGAACCCGACTCCGCCTCCAGCTCCTCCTCCAGGATCTCCGTCACGGCGGTGATCGCGGTGAGCGGCGTACGGAGTTCATGGCTCATGTCGGCCACGAACCGCCGGGAGGCGTCGTCGCGCGCGGCCATGTCGGCGACCCGCTTCTCCAGCGCCTCGGCCGCGTAGTTGAACGTCCGTGACAGATCCGCGAGTTCGTCCGTACCGGAGACCCTGAGCCGGGTGTCCAGCCTGCCCTCGCCGAGCCGGCGCGCGGCGACCCCGAGCCGGTGCACCGGCTTCAGTACGGTCGTCGCGGCGGCCTGCGCGAGCAGCGCGGAGCCGATCAGGGCCAGCCCGGTGGCGATACCCAGCGACCAGGCAAGGGAGTTGAGGTCCTTGGCCTCCGGCTCCAGCGACTTGAGCATGTAGCCCGTCGGCCCGCCGCCGATCACCCGGGTACCGGCGACCAGATACGGGGTGTCGTGGTTCACGGTCCGCTGCCAGTACAGGTGATAGGCGTACTTGTTGGCGGAGTCGACCGCCTGCTTCTCGTTCACCGCCTCACGCAGCGACACCGGCACGTCCTGGAGGGTGAACCCGTCCAGAGCACCCGAATTGCCGTACACGGTCTTGCCGTTCGCGTCCGTCGCGACGAGCAGCACGCTGAAGCGCTGGCTGCTGCCCGCCATCTGCCCGGCCGCCTGCTGGAGTTCGTCCTGCGTGGGTGCCTCGGGCAGGGCGCCCGCGCGGTTCTGCATCTCCTGCTGGAAGTCGCGCAGCACCGCGTCCTGGGCGCGGGTGAGCACCGCCTCGCGGTTGAGCCAGTAGGCGATCCCGGACGCGGACACGGCCGCGGTCAGCGCCACCAGGCCGAAGACGACCACGAGCCGCAGCCGCAGACTGGTGAACCGCAGCCGTGACCACACACTCTTGCGAGCCGCGAACCAGCCGCGGAACCCCCCTTGCGCTTCGGTCACTGAGGCGTGTCCAGCCGGTAGCCCACGCCCCGCACGGTACGGATCAGCGTCGGGGACGACGGCACGTCCTCAACCTTGGCGCGCAGCCGCTGCACACAGGCGTCCACCAGGCGCGAGTCACCGAGGTAGTCGTGCTCCCACACCAGCCGCAGCAACTGCTGGCGGGACAGCGCCTGGCCGGGCCGCCGGCTCAGCTCCAGGAGCAGCCGCAGCTCGGTCGGCGTGAGTTGCAGATCCTCGCCGTTCTTCGTCACGGTCATGGCCGCCCGGTCGATGATCAGCGAACCGAAGCTCGCCGCGTCGGTCGACTCGCGTTCCCCGCGTCGCAGCACGGCCCGGATCCGGGCGTCGAGGACCCGCCCCTGGATCGGCTTGACCACATAGTCGTCGGCGCCGGACTCCAGTCCGACCACGATGTCGATGTCGTCGCTGCGCGCGGTCAGCAGGATGATCGGCAGCTGGTCCGTGCGCCGGATGCGCCGGCACACCTCGAACCCGTCGATGCCGGGCAGCATGACATCCAGCACGATCAGGTCCGGCCGCTGCTCGCGCAGCAGCTGCAGGCCGTCCTCGCCGGTGGCAGCGGTGGCAACCCGGTGACCCTGGCGCGTGAGGCTCAGCTCCAGGGCCGTACGGATGGCGTCGTCGTCCTCGATCAGCAACAGGGAAGGCACGGGCTCATTCTGGCCCATGGAGGGGGTGCTGTTCGACCTGTGGGCCACGGCAGTGCCTACGGCATTCATCCATGAGCCTCCTGTGCGATTCCTGATACCGGCCCCTGTGACAGGTCTGTGACAGTCGGCGGACACAGCGATGAAGTGGCCCGGGCAGAGTTCTCGGCACAGGCAAGGAAGCACCGCGGAACACCAGCGGCGGACCGGCACCTGAGCAAGCCGAACACCGGAAGTCCACGACGGGGGGCGCGAGATGAACACGCTGCACAGCACCAGCACCAGCGCAGTGGTCACGCGGCTGCACGACGTGACCCGGGGTTCCGAGAAGTCCGGTGCCGTGAGCGGGCGGGGGTGCGCTCGCGGCACCGGGCGTCAGCACACCGGGTACATGACGGTGGTTGACACCTTCACGGGGGAATCGCACGGGGGATCGTCGTACAGGGAGGGCACGGGGGAGCGTTCGCTGTCGGAGGCGGAGTTCACCGCCTACGTCCAGGAGCGCCGCGCCTCCCTGTACGCAACCGCCTACCACCTGACCGGTGACCGCTTCGAGGCCGAGGACCTGCTGCAGAGCGCGCTGTTCTCGACGTACAAGGCGTGGGACCGGATCAGCGACAAGGCCGCGGTCGGCGGTTACCTCCGCCGCACCATGACCAACCTGCACATCAGCGCGTGGCGCCGCCGCAAGCTGAACGAATACCCGACCGAGGAACTGCCGGAGACGCCCGGAGACACGGACGCGATGCGCGGCACCGAACTGCGCGCGGTCCTGTGGCAGGCGCTCGCCCGGCTCCCCGAACTCCAGCGCACGATGCTGGTCCTTCGCTACTACGAGGGCCGCACCGACCCGGAGATCGCGGAGATCCTCGACATCAGTGTCGGCACGGTGAAGTCCAGCATCTGGCGGTCGCTCCGCCGGCTGCGCGAGGACGAGGTCCTCAGCTTCGGCCGTGACGAGGAGAACGCCTTCGGGGAGCTCGTGGCCTGAGGGTGGGGGAAGCGGGACCGGGGGGACCGGGGACCGGCTGGGGGGCCGGTACCCCGGGTGGGGGGGGGGGGGGGGGGGTTCCACGGGGGGGACCGGGGCCAACCGGGGGTCACGGGGGACCAACGGGGAAGCACCACCACGGGGGAGCACCAAGAAGCGGGACTGGAGGGCCGGGGGGTCCGTCCAGTCCCGCTTTGGTGTGTACGGTCAGCCGAAGTCGTTCAGCCGGCCGACGGCCCGCCGCGGCGGTGGCGAGGCGGCCGGGGGCGGTCTGGGGGGCCGCGATCGGCCGCTCGGCCCGTATCGGGCGCCAGCCAGGGCCGGTCCTACGACGGAGTCGGCACCGAGGTCGTTCAGGCGGCTGGGGTCGCTGCCGGTCGGCGGCCCGCTGCTGCGGCGGCGAGGCGGCCGAGGGCCTCGTCCTTGTCGCAGCGGTGGGCGCCGAGGGCGGTCTGCCGGGCCACGATCGACCGCTCGGCCCGCATCAGCCGCCAGCCGCGACGCAGCAGGAAGGGCACGGACTTGCGGCCCTCCTTCAAATCCCGCAGGAAGCGGCGCCGGAACGTCCGCACGGGACCCCGGCTCAGACACAGCGCGTCCGCCAGTACGCCGAGTTCCCGGCAGCGGGTGACGATCTCGGCGGCGAAGATGCCCTCAGCGATGAACAGCGGGGTCCGGCCCAGCTCGACCGCCTCCTCGCCGGTGCGGGCGCTCAGCGAGATGTCGTAGACGGGGATCTTCGTACGGCCCGTGCGGCACAGTTCCACGATCGCCGTCACCGCGGTGTCCGCGTCCCACGATCCGGGGTGGTCCCAGTCGATGTCGGAACTCCCCGTCACCAGCGGCAGCGTCGGGTCGTCGGCCTCCTTGTAGAAGTCGTCGAGCCTGAGCACCGGGAGGCCGGAGCGGGCCGAGAGGAGGGACTTGCCGGAGCCGGAGGGGCCGCAGAGCAGCACGACTCGCGTCGGTATGGGCGGTTGGGAACTCACGGGACACCAGTGTGAGGCATTCACGCGCTGTTCATCGACCCCGCGGGTCGGCTTTGAAGCGTGCGTCACACGTAAACTACCCTTCGTGCCAACGCGATTACCTGCTGTACGGAGAAGGTGGCAGAAGCGATGGCCCGACATGAGAACCCGACGACCCAGCGTGCGCTGGTCGCCCTGGCGACCGCGGGAGTGGCGCTCGGCGCCGGTGCGGTGACGGCTTCCGCCGCGGACGCGGAACCGGTCCTCGACGTGATGCGCACCCGGCCGACCTCGCTGGGGAACGTCGACCCCCAGGCCGGGGTCCAGGGCCTCGTCGGGACGGTCGGGTACGTCACCGGGCCTGTCGCGGGCCTCAAGCCGAATCCCTTGGCGGGGACGGGAGTCGACCCGCTGGACAACGGGGTGGGGACGCAACTCGCCGACTTTCAGCCGTTGGCCACGCAGGCCTTGACCGGTCCTGTTGCGCAGGCACAGTCGATCGGCTCGATGCCGGTGGTGGGGCCGGTAACGGGGTTGCTGCACGGCTGATGACGGGCCATGCGGAGAGCCGCGTTTCCCGGGCGACGGGGAGCGCGGCTCTCGGTTTCGGTCAGGCGGTGCGGCCCAGGTGGGTGACCATGATGTGGATCACCCCGTTGTCGATGACATACAGGACCCGGTAGTCGCCGACACGGAGGCGGCGGATGTCGGCTGTCCCGTACGGCGTCGACGCCGCAGGGCGGGGGTCATCGGCCAGTTTGTCGATCGTGTCGAGGACCAGTGCAAGGCCGCTCGGATCTTCCTTCAGGAACCTGGCTGCCGAGTCAAGGGCGTGCGGCTCGAAGACGATCTCGTACTTCACTGCTGTTCGAGCCCTAGCCGTCGACGAACCTCGGCCATCGGGATGCCGGGTCCGAGAGTTCCCTCTGCCTTGCGCCGCTGGTAGTCCGCCACCGCCAGGGCGTCTTCGAAGTCCTCTATCACCTGCGGCGACACGAGGAGTGCAGCCACGTGTCCGTGGTCGGTGAGGGCGATGGTCTCCCGGCCGTGGGCGGCACGGCGGACCAGGTCGCCGAGTTGGGCACGGGCAGCGCTGATGGCGATCTCAACCATGGTGCACATGCTGGCACAGGATGTATCTAGTGTGCAATTGATTCATCCTGGAGGATGGCGAGAGGAGCCGCGCCTCCCCGGCCGGAAGGGAAGCGCGGCTCTCCGATGTTCCGGGGCTCGTCGTCAGTACGCCGAGCCGGACGCCCCCAGCGACCCCGTCGGGTGCCACACCGTCTTCGTCTCCAGGAAGGCCGTCAGGCGGTCGATGCCCGGCGTCTCCGTCCAGTTGTCCACAGGCTGTGGACGCAGGACCCGCTTCAGGTTGTCCGCCGCCGCGATCTCCAGTTCCTTGGCGAGGATCTCGTCCGCGCCCGCCAGGTCGATCGCGTTGACGTCCTGGTGGGAGGCGAGGGGGGCCGCGATCTCCGCCGTACGGCCGGAGAGGACGTTGACCACGCCTCCGGGGACGTCGGAGGTGGCCAGGACGTCGCCCAACGACAGCGCCGGGAGCGGGGAGTTCTCCGACGCCACCACCACCGCCGTGTTGCCCGTGGCGATCACCGGGGCCAGCACCGAGACCAGGCCCAGGAACGACGACTCCTGCGGGGCCAGGACGGCCACCACGCCCGTCGGCTCGGGGGAGGAGAGGTTGAAGTACGGGCCCGCCACCGGGTTGCCGCCGCCCACGACCTGGGCGATCTTGTCGGCCCAGCCCGCGTACCAGACCCAGCGGTCGATCGTCGCCTCGACCTGCTCGGCCGCCTTGGACTTCGACAGGCCCTCGGCGTCGGCCACCTCGTGGACGAACTGCGCCCTGCGGCCCTCCAGCATCTCCGCGACGCGGTAGAGGACCTGGCCGCGGTTGTACGCCGTCGCGCCCGCCCAGCCGCCGAACGCCTTGCGCGCGGCCACGACCGCGTCACGGGCGTCCTTGCGGCTCGACTGCGGTGCGTTCGCCAGCCACTTGCCCTTTGCGTCGGTCACCTCGTACACCCGGCCGCTCTCGGAGCGGGGGAACTTGCCCCCGACGTACAGCTTGTAGGTCTTGAAGACAGACAAACGGTCAGACATCGAGGTACGCCTCCAGGCCGTGGCGACCGCCCTCGCGGCCGAAGCCCGACTCCTTGTAGCCGCCGAAGGGCGAGGTCGGGTCGAACTTGTTGAACGTGTTGGACCAGACGACTCCGGCCCGGAGCTTGTTGGCCACGGCCAGGATCCGCGAGCCCTTCTCCGTCCAGATGCCCGCCGACAGGCCGTACTGCGTGTTGTTCGCCTTGGCGACCGCTTCGTCGGGCGTACGGAAGGTCAGGACCGACAGCACCGGGCCGAAGATCTCGTCCCTCGCGATGGTGTGCGCCTGGGTGACGTTCGTGAAGAGCGTCGGGGCGAACCAGTAGCCGGAGGAGGGGAGTTCGCACTCCGGGGACCAGGGGTCGGCGCCCTCGGCCGCGCCCTTCTCGACCAGCGAGGTGATCCGCGCGAGCTGTTCGGCGGAGTTGATCGCGCCGATGTCGGTGTTCTTGTCGAGCGGGTCGCCGAGGCGGAGGGTGGACAGGCGGCGCTTGAGCGAGTCCAGCAGCTCGTCCTGGATCGACTCCTGGACGAGGAGGCGGGAGCCCGCGCAGCAGACCTGGCCCTGGTTGAAGAAGATGCCGTTGACGATGCCTTCCACGGCCTGGTCGATCGGGGCGTCGTCGAAGACGATGTTGGCGCCCTTGCCGCCCAGTTCCAGGGTGAGCTTCTTGCGGGAGCCCGCGACCGTGCGCGCGATCTCCTTGCCGACGGCGGTGGAGCCGGTGAAGGCGACCTTGTTGACGTCCGGGTGCGCGACGAGCGCGGCGCCCGTGTCGCCGTAGCCCGGAAGGATGTTGACGACGCCCTTGGGCAGACCCGCCTGGCGACAGACGTCCGCGAAGAACAGGGCGGACAGGGGGGTCGTCTCGGCGGGCTTCAACACCACTGTGTTGCCGGTGGCGAGGGCGGGCGCGATCTTCCACGCCAGCATCAGGAGCGGGAAGTTCCACGGGATGACCTGGCCGGCCACGCCGAGGGGCTTCGGGGAGGCCCCGAACCCGGCGTGCTCCAGCTTGTCCGCCCAGCCCGCGTAGTAGAAGAAGTGCGCGGCGACCAGGGGCAGGTCGGCGTCGCGGGTCTCCTTGATGGGCTTGCCGTTGTCCAGGGTCTCCAGGACGGCGAGCTCGCGGCTGCGCTCCTGGATGATCCGGGCGATGCGGAACAGGTACTTGGCGCGCTCGGAGCCGGGCAGCGCCGACCACTTCTCGAAGGCCTTGCGGGCGGCCCCCACCGCGCGGTCGACGTCCGCCTCGCCCGCCTGGGCGATCTCGGACAGGACCTCTTCCGTGGACGGGGAGACGGTCTTGAAGACCTTGCCGTCCGCGGCCTCCACGAACTCGCCGTCGATGAACAGGCCGTAGGAGGGGGCGATGTCGACGACCGAGCGGGACTCGGGTGCCGGTGCGTACTCGAATGCGGATGCAGGTGCCATGGTGATCAGTCCACCGTCACGTAGTCGGGGCCGGAGTAGCGGCCGGTGGCCAGCTTCTGACGCTGCATCAGCAGGTCGTTCAGGAGCGAGGAGGCGCCGAAGCGGAACCAGTGGTTGTCCAGCCAGTCCTCGCCGACGGTCTCGTTGACCAGTACGAGAAACTTGATCGCGTCCTTGGATGTGCGGATACCGCCGGCCGGCTTCACGCCCACCTGGACGCCGGTCTGCGCGCGGAAGTCCCGCACCGCCTCCAGCATGAGCAGGGTGTTCGCGGGCGTGGCGTTGACCGCGACCTTGCCGGTGGACGTCTTGATGAAGTCCGCGCCCGCCAGCATGCCGAGCCAGCTCGCGCGACGGATGTTGTCGTACGTCGACAGCTCGCCGGTCTCGAAGATGACCTTGAGCCGGGCGTCGGTCCCGCAGGACTCGCGCACGGCGACGATCTCGTCGTACACCTTCAGGTAGTTCCCCGCGAGGAACGCCCCGCGGTCGATGACCATGTCGACCTCGTCGGCACCGGCCGCCACGGCGTCGCGCACGTCGGCCAGCTTCACGTCCAGGGCGGCGCGGCCGGCCGGGAAGGCGGTGGCCACGGAGGCGACCTTCACACCGGAACCGGCGACGGCCTCCTTGGCGACGGCCACCATGTCGGGATACACGCAGACCGCGGCCGTGGCGGGGGCCGTCCGGTCGGTCGGGTCGGGGCGGACCGCCTTGGCGCCGAGTGCCCGGACCTTGCCCGGGGTGTCCGCGCCTTCCAGCGTCGTCAGGTCGACCATCGAGATGGCGAGGTCGATGGCGTACGCCTTCGCGGTGGTCTTGATGGAACGGGTACCTAGGGAGGCGGCACGCGCCTCCAAGCCGACCGCATCCACGCCGGGCAGCCCGTGAAGGAACCGGCGCAGCGTGCTGTCGGACGCGGTCACGTCCGTGAGCGGGTGTGCGGCTGATGCAGTGGTGGGCATGGTCACCAGACGAGCATATCTACGCGCGTAGCGGCTGTACAGGGGGTGGGTGGGCCTACCCGGAACGGGTGCGGGGCCGGAGGGGCACTCTTACCGACGGCGCTTAGGATCGCGAACATGACGACCGCACCCCAGGAATCCCCGGACCGCATCTACCGCTCACCCATGGCGCTGGCCGGCGGCTTCCTCCTCCTCGTCATCATCGGCTGGCTCGGCATCGACGCGGTCGTCTCCGGCAACGGCCGCACCCCCTGGCTGGCCCTCGCCGCCATGATCCTCGTCGTACCGCTGGTGGTCGCCTTCACCCTCCGCCCGGCCGTCTTCGCGAACAACGACCGCCTGCGCATCCGCAACCCGTTCCGCGTGATCGTCGTGCCCTGGGGCGAGGTCGAGGTGTTCCGGTCCAGCTACTCGAACGAGGTGTTCGTCAAGTCCGGCACCAAGTACCAGCTGTGGGCGATCCCGGTCTCCCTGCGCGGCCGCAAGAAGGCGGCACGGCAGACGGCGCGGCAGGCGGCCCAGCAGTCCGACGGCCGCCGGGTGCCCAGGGGGTTCGGCGGCCGTACGCCCGTCCAGGAGGGGCCCACGCGGGCCGAGACCGACAAGATCATGGACGAGTTGCGCGGGTTGCTGGAGGCGCGGGGGGAGGCCTCGCGGGGTGAGGTTTCGGTGCGGTGGGCTTATGAGATCGCGGGGCCTGCGGTGGCTGGGGCGGTGCTGTTGGCGATTCTGGTGGCTGTTGGGTGACGCGGTTCGGGGTGCCACGGGTTGTTGTGTGGCGTCTGCGGCGCCGTTGGGGCTGGTCGCGCCCACGCGGCGGAGCCGCATATCGACACAGCCCCGCGCCCCTGAAAGCTCCTACGGCGGTCCTGTCCATACGAGTGCCATGTAGGCGCCCCAGTACGCCGAACCCAGTACTGCCGTCGTCAGGATGAGTGTGCGGTGGCGGCGGGGTGCCCTCGCCAGCCGTACGGCGATCGGGAGCAGGAGCGGGAACGCCGGCAGGAGATAGCGGGCCCGGGGGAAGTAGACGCCGCCGCTGGTCAGGACGATCAGCAGGGTCACGCCCGTGAAGACCAGCAGGGGCAGGGGCTGACGGTCCCGGGCCGAGAGGGCCCACAGGGCCGCCGACGCCAGCAGGGTCACGGTCACCAGGACCAGGAACAGCTCGGGTGTCGAGTCGTACATCAGCAGGCTTCTGAACCGGCGCAGGGTCTCCATGCCGCCGTCCAGCTCGTTGCGCCACGTCCGCTGTACGGCGAAGTAGCCGTCCCAGCGGCCCAGGCGCAGGCTCACCCAGCCGACGTACGCGCACCAGCCGAGCGGCGCGAGGGCGGCGGCCGCCAGGGCGCGCGGGCGGCGCCAGGACAGCAGGCAGGTCACCGTGACCGCGGCCGCCACCGCGATGCCGGTCGGGCGGGTCAGCCCCGCCAGGACCGCGAGCCAGGCCGCGGTCAGGGGACGGTCGGTGAGCAGCGCGTACAGCGCCCAGGCCGCGAGCGCCGTGAACAGGGACTCCGTGTAGCCCATCCACTGCACCAGACCGACCGGGAGGGCGGCCCACAGGACGGTCAGCAGGATGCCGACGCGGTGGCCGTGCAGCCGGTCGCCGACCGCGTGGACACCCCAGGCCGCGACCAGCGAGGCGGCGACGGCGAGACACAGGCCGGTGGTGGCACGGGAGCCGGGGGTGACGGCCGCCACCGCCTTCACCAGGACCGGGTAGAGCGGGAAGAACACCAGGTTGTTGCCGCCGTCCATGCCGCCGAGCTGATGTGCGTACCCGTGGTCGGCGATGCCCAGGTAGTACTCGGCGTCCCACTGGGTCGCCAGGACCGGCCAGACGCCGTGGTGCTGACGGTGGGCCCACAGGGAGAGCACCAGGAGACCCAGGGCGCGTACGCCGACGTAGGCGAGGAGGGCCTGCGCGAGGGCCGGGACGCGGCGGAGGGGGGTCTCCGGGGCGGTGGGCGCTCGGTGCGGTGTCGGAGGGGCGGCGGTCGAGGACACGGTGACGGGGCTCCAGGGCTGGCTCGGGGCGGGTGCGTTTCGCGTCCACCGTTGCCCGGGGGCGGGGGCCGGACCGGGAACCAAGGTCAACGTCCATCCCTAAATCACCCGATGGGGTGCTCCGGGGCCGCCCATGGGGCAATGCAGAGGTCCAGTCCAATTGCCCAGCGGTACGCACGAGCCCTCGCGCGGGGTGCCGTGTACGTGACCGCGGTCGCAGGTCGCAGGTCGCAGGTCGCAGGTCGCAGGTCGCGGGCCGCAAGGTCGACGAGAGCGTCGACTGGGCGCGGGTGCGGTACACCGGGTACTTGTTCATCCGCGTCGACGTGAAGCCCGCGCGGGCAGGGCGTACGGCCACGCTGACCGTGCGGGTCCTGGCGGCGACCGGGGCGGACGTGGACCGGTTCGCCGTGGCGCGCGAGGCGGGGCGGGCGTGAGGTGAGGTGAGGTACGTGAGGTGAGGGGCGGCCCGGGCGGGGGCCGCCCCTCGGTTCAGATGCCGGCCGCCGTCGACAGGTCGCGCTTGATGGCGGTCAGCAGGTCGGTCGCGGTGGTGTGGGCTGCCGGGAGGTCCGCGTGGGTGGCTACCGGGATCACCACTTCCAGGTAGCACTTCAGCTTCGGCTCGGTGCCGCTCGGGCGGACGATGACCCGGGCGCCGGTGAGGGTGTAGCGCAGGCCGTCGGTGGGCGGGAGCTTGTCCGTGCCCCGGGTGAGGTCTTCCGCCTTGGTGATGGGCAGACCCGCGAGCTCCGTCGGGGGGTGCTCGCGGAGCTGCTCCATCGCGCGGGCGATGACCGACAGGTCCTCCACGCGGACCGAGAGCTGGTCCGTGGCGTGCATGCCGTGCTCCACGGCGAGGTCGTCGAGGAGGTCGGGGAGCGTGCGGTTCTGTTCCTTCAGCTCGGAGGCGAGCTCCGTGATGAGGAGGGCCGCGGTGATGCCGTCCTTGTCCCGTACGCCCTCGGGGTCCACGCAGTAACCCAGGGCCTCCTCGTAGCCGTAGCGCAGGCCGTCCACCCGGGCGATCCACTTGAAGCCGGTGAGGGTCTCCTCGTAGGGCAGGCCCGCCTTCTCGGCGATCCTGCCGAGGAGGGAGGAGGAGACGATGGACTCGGCGAAGGTGCCGTGCGCTCCGCGGGTCACCAGGTGGGCCGCGAGGAGGGCGCCCACCTCGTCGCCCCTCAGCATGCGCCAGGTGTCGTCTTCCTTGACGGCCACCGCGCAACGGTCGGCGTCGGGGTCGTTCGCGATGATCAGGTCCGGGTTCGTCTCGGCGGCCTTCGCGAAGGCGAGATCCATCGCGCCGGGCTCTTCCGGGTTGGGGAAGGCGACGGTCGGGAAGTCGGGGTCCGGGTCGGCCTGTTCCGCCACGAGTTCCGGGGTGGGGAAGCCGGCTCGTGCGAAGGCGGCGAGGAGGGTGTCCTTGCCGACGCCGTGCATCGCGGTGTAGACGGTGCGGGCGGTGCGGGGGGAGTTCTTCGCGAGGACGGCGTCGGTGCGGGCCAGGTAGGCGGTGAGGACCTCGTCGCCGAGGGTTTCCCAGCCGGTGTCGGGGCGGGGGATGTCATTGAGGGACGTGATCGCGTCGATCTCCGCCGCGATCTCCGCGTCGGCGGGCGGGACGATCTGGGAGCCGTCGCCGAGGTAGACCTTGTAGCCGTTGTCGCGGGGCGGGTTGTGGCTGGCGGTGACCTCCACGCCGGCTACCGCGCCGAGGTGCCTTATGGCGAACGCGAGGACGGGGGTGGGGAGGGGGCGGGGGAGGACGGCTGCCTTCAGTCCGGCGCCGGTCATCACGGCCGCGGTGTCCTTCGCGAAGTCTTCGGACTTGTGGCGGGCGTCGTAGCCGATGACGACGAGGCCGTCGGTGCTGCCCTGCTTCTTGAGGTACGCGGCGAGGCCGGCGGCGGCTCGGATGACGACCGTGCGGTTCATACGCATCGGGCCTGCGCCGAGTTCGCCGCGGAGGCCTGCGGTGCCGAACTGGAGGGTGCCGGTGAAGCGGGCCTTCAGTTCGGTGACGTCTTGGGCCTCGATGAGCTTTTCGAGCTCGTCGCGCGTGTCCGGGTCGGGGTCCTCGGCGAGCCAGGTCGTGGCCCGTTCGATGAGATCGTCATGCACGGGTGCCTCCGGCGGTTGGGCGGTTCTTGTGCGGGTTCGGTGGGGGCGGGCGTCTTGCGCAGTTCCCCGCGCCCCTTGGATGCCTGCGGCGCAGCTGCGGGTCCGGTGGGGGTTTGTGTAGCGCTTGCGGTGTGTTGTGGGTCGGGGCCGGGGTGGGGGATATCCGTCCTCGGTCCGGCGGCTCGGTCCGTCGAAGAAGGGGGCCTGTAACGGACGCCGGCCGCTGCGGGCGGACACCCCCCACCCCGTCCCCTGCGCGCCGTCGGCGGCTGGAGGAGCGTCCACATGGCCGGCCCAGGGGCGCGGGGAACTGCGCGACCAGCCACAACGGACCCGCAGCCGCCCTACGACATCAGATCCGGTCGAGCACCTGCGCCAGCAGCGAACCCATTCGCGTCGCACTGTCACGGCCCGCCTGCAGAACCTCCTCGTGGTTCAGCGGCTCGCCCGTCATTCCCGCGGCGAGGTTCGTCACCAGGGAGATGCCCAGCACCTCCGCCCCCGCCTCGCGCGCGGCGATCGCCTCGAGGACCGTCGACATGCCCACCAGGTCCGCGCCGATGACGCGGGCCATGCGGATCTCGGCCGGAGTCTCGTAGTGCGGGCCGGGGAACTGGGCGTAGACGCCCTCCTCCAGCGTGGCGTCGATCTCCTTGCACAGGGCGCGCAGGCGAGGGGAGTAGAGGTCGGTCAGGTCCACGAAGTTCGCGCCGACGATCGGCGAGGTCGCGGTCAGGTTGATGTGGTCGCTGATCAGGACCGGCTGGCCGGGGCGCATGCCCTCGCGGAGGCCGCCGCAGCCGTTGGTGAGGACCACCGTCTTGCAGCCGGCGGCGACGGCGGTACGGACGCCGTGCGCGACGGCGGCGACACCGCGGCCCTCGTAGTAGTGCGTGCGGCCGAGAAAGACCAGGGCCCGCTTCTCACCCATCTTGTACGAGCGGATCTTGCCTCCGTGGCCCTCGACGGCCGGCGGCGGGAAACCGGGGAGGTCGGTGACCTGGAACTCGGCGTCGGGGGCACCGAGCGCGTCCACGGCCGGTGCCCAGCCGGAGCCCATCACGAGGGCGACGTCGTGGGACTCGGCGCCGGTCAGTTCGCGCAGGCGCGCGGCGGCGGCGTCGGCGGCGGCGTGCGGGTCGCCCTGGATGTCGTCCGGAAGAAGAGATGCGTTCACGCGGATGAGCGTAGCCGGTCGAGGCCTACGCGCGTAGATGACAGAGCGGACGGGATGGCGATCGTTGTCTTGTCGTTTCCAACCAATCGGGCCGGAGAGCGTGCCCTCAGCAGGGGCGTTTGCGCAGTTCCATGACGTAGTCGTGCGGCGCGCCCGCCGATTCCGCCGCGTCGGCGACCTCGCCCAGGTAGCGGGCGGAGGGCAGGCCGCCCTCGTAGCCGTTCAGGACGTACGTCCAGGCCTGCTCCTCGCCCTCCAGGGTGTGCACGCGGACGCGGGTGCGGCGGTAGATGTCCAGGCCCACGCCTTCCCAGCGGTCCATCGACTGGTCGTCGGCGGGGGCGATGTCGTAGAGCGCGACGAAGACCTGGGAGAGGGGGTCCTCGACGATCGTCGCCAGGGCCCCTTCCCAGCCCATGTGCTCGCCGCCGAAGGTCAGCCGCCACCCGTTCAGCCACCCCGTGGCGCGCATCGGCGAGTGCGGGGCACGGCGGGTCATCAGCCGCGCGTCGAGGTTGCCGGCGTAGGCGGCGTAGAGCGACATGCGTCGAGGGTACGGCAGCCTTCCCCGGCGTCTCTCCCGTAACAGTGGCATCTCGGGGCGGACCCCAGGCCGTGGCATCGCGGGGCGTGCGGGACAATGGAGTACGTGACTCGGATCGTGATCATCGGTGGCGGACCCGGCGGATACGAGGCGGCCCTGGTGGCCGCCCAGCTCGGCGCGGAGGTGACCGTCGTCGACTGCGACGGTCTGGGCGGAGCGTCGGTGCTGACCGACTGCGTGCCGTCGAAGACCCTTATCGCTACGGCCGAGGTCATGACGACCTTCGACTCGTCCTATGAGGAGCTGGGGATCATCGTCGCCGACGACACCCCGCCTCTGGAGCAGGCGGCTCGGGTGGTCGGGGTTGATCTGGGCAAGGTCAACCGGCGTGTGAAGCGGCTCGCTCTCGCCCAGTCCCATGACATCACCGCCTCGGTGACGCGTGCCGGTGCGCGGGTGCTGCGCGGGCGTGGGCGCCTTGAGGGCATGCAGGCGCTCGACGGGTCGCGGAAGGTCGTGGTGCGGGCCGCCGACGGGAGTGAGGAGACGCTCGTCGCGGATGCCGTGCTGATCGCCACGGGTGGGCATCCCCGTGAGCTGCCCGACGCCCAGCCCGACGGTGAGCGCATTCTCAACTGGACCCAGGTCTACGACCTCACCGAGCTGCCCGAAGAGCTCATCGTGGTCGGGTCCGGTGTGACCGGTGCCGAGTTCGCCGGTGCCTACCAGGCGCTCGGGTCCAAGGTGACCCTCGTCTCGTCGCGGGACCGGGTGCTTCCCGGTGAGGACCCGGACGCTGCCGCGGTGCTGGAGGACGTCTTCCGGCGGCGTGGCATGAACGTCATGGCCCGCTCCCGTGCCCAGTCCGCCAAGCGGGTCGGGGACCGGGTGGAGGTGACCTTGGCCGACGGGCGGGTCATCAGCGGGTCGCACTGTCTCATGGCCGTCGGTGCCATTCCGAACAGCGCCGGGATGGGCCTTGAGGAGGCGGGCGTCAAGCTGCGCGAGTCCGGGCACATCTGGACCGACAAGGTGTCCAGGACGACGGCTCCCGGTGTGTACGCCGCCGGTGACGTCACCGGCGTCTTCGCGCTCGCGTCGGTGGCGGCGATGCAGGGGCGTATCGCCATGTACCACTTCCTCGGCGACGCGGTGGCCCCGCTCAACCTGAAGACGGTCTCGTCCAACGTCTTCACCGACCCCGAGATCGCCACCGTCGGCTACTCCCAGTCGGACGTGGACGGCGGCAAGATCGACGCCCGGGTCGTCAAGCTGCCGTTGCTCAGGAATCCGCGCGCCAAGATGCAGGGCATCCGCGACGGCTTCGTCAAGATCTTCTGCCGGCCGGGCACCGGGATCGTCGTCGGCGGTGTCGTCGTCTCGCCCCGCGCCTCGGAACTGATCCATCCCATCTCGATCGCGGTCGACAACAATCTGACGGTCGAACAGATCGCGAACGCGTTCACCGTTTACCCCTCCCTTTCGGGCTCGATCGCCGAGGTGGCACGGCAGTTGCACACACGCAAGGAGACCGGAGAGGCCTGACGGCCGAAAGCGATTCCTGCCTGGTCACAGGGAGTTGCCGACCATTCGTGCGGCATAGGCGGGGAGATTAGGCCCTATACCACTTCCCGTCCTGCTGTGCGAACATCTTCTGCTATTCGGCGCAAACAGCTGAAAGCAGACGGTCGTCCGCGTTACTGTCAGTTTCGTGTTCGCTGCAGAACGTCGCCAATTGATCCTCGAAATGGTGCGAGCCAACGGGGCTGTATCGCTCCGTGAGCTCGCCCGCGTCGTCCAGACCTCCGAAGTGACCGTACGGCGGGACGTGCGCGCACTGGAGGCAGAAGGACTCCTCGACCGCCGGCATGGCGGTGCGGTATTGCCGGGCGGGTTCACGCGGGAGTCCGGCTTTCCGCAGAAATCGCATCTCGCGACCGCCGAGAAGACGGCCATCGCCGATCTCGCCGCGGGTCTCGTCGAAGAAGGCGAGGCCGTCGTGGTGGGGGCGGGTACGACCACGCAGGAGCTGGCGCGCCGGCTCGCCCGGGTTCCCGGGCTGACCGTCGTGACCAACTCCCTCCTGGTGGCTCAGGCGCTCGCCCATGCCAACCGGGTGGAGGTCGTGATGACCGGCGGCACCCTGCGCGGTTCCAACTACGCCCTGGTGGGTTCGGGGGCGGAACAGTCGCTCCAGGGGCTCAGGGTGTCGCGGGCCTTCCTCTCCGGGAGCGGGCTCACCGCCGAGCGCGGGCTCTCCACGTCCAACATGCTGTCGGCGTCCGTGGACCGGGCGCTGGTGCAGGCCGCCGCGGAGGTGGTGGTCCTCGCTGACCACACCAAGCTCGGCACCGACACGATGTTCCAGACCGTGCCGACGGACGTGATCACCCGCCTTGTCACGGACGAGCCCCCGGCCCACGACGACCGGGCCGCCACGGAACTCCAGGCGCTCGCCGACCAGGGGGTGCAGATCGCCGTGGCCGGTGCGTCGGGAGCGCCGGGGGGTGATCAGGTCCCGGCGCGCCGACACGAGCGCCGGGACGTCCCCCTCCCGGGGCCTCGCCGGGGCCAGGTCCAGGGCGCGGGCCCGACCCTCCGAACGGCCGCGGTCCTCGGCGACCCGACTCCGGGGGCGGAGCGGGCCCGGGTGGCGGACCTGCGACGCCGCTGAGGTCTGCCGACGGGGGGGGGCTGTCTTCGGGCTGCTGAGGATGCCTCCGGGGTGCTTGCGGGGGTGGGTGGCTTCGGAGGTGGGTTCGTCGTGGGGCGGTGGGCTTGGTGTGGTGCGTCGAGGGGCGCGGGTCTGTCTAGGGCGGGCGGGGTGGCTGCGGAGGCGGGTTCGTCGACGGGCGGGTGGCTTTCGGGGGCCGGTTCATTGAGGGGTGCGGGTCTGTCGAGGGGCGGTTGGTTTCGGAGGCCGGTTCATCGGGGGTGCGGGTCCGTCGTGGGGCGGTTGGTTTCGCTAGCGGGTTCATCGTGGGGCGGTGCTTCGGGGGCCGGCTCGTCGGGGGGTGCGGGTTTGTCGAGGGGCGGTTGGCTTCGGGGGCCGGTTCGTAGAGGGGTGCGGGTCCGTCGCGGGGCGGTTGGCTTTGGGGTGGGGCTCGTCGAGGGGCGGTAGGGAGCCGAGGCCGCACAGGGAAATCTCTGGCGAGAGCAGCGCCGGGAGAGTGGCATGGAGATCAGCGGGGCGGACGCGCGTCGTGTCGTGGAACTGGGTCGGGAACTGGCGGACGCCGCCCGGCCCGAGGAGCTGTGGGAGCGGGCGCTCACCGCGGTGATGGGGCTCGTGCCCGCGGACGCCGGACAGCGGTACCGGTTACCGCTCGACGGACGCGGAGTGTTCGTGCTCAACGTGCCCGCGGACTCCTTCCACGCCGACCCGATGGTGATCTACGACCACCCCCTGGACCACCCCCTCACCGATCTGATGCTCGACACCGGCACCCCCGGCGCCTGGCGCGTCAGCGACGTCGCCGGTGACCGCCAGTGGCAGCGCACCCACTGCTACAACCTCGACTTCCGCCCCTTCGGCCTGCACCACCACCTCGTCGCATCCGCCGGCTCGGCCGGCGCGACCGCCGTCGAGGGCTACGCCCTGGTCCGCTCCGGTGCCGACTTCACCCCACGCGAACGCGACCTGCTCGGCCTGGCCCAGCTCCAACTCAACTACGTGGAAAGCCAGTTGGTCGAACGCCGCCGTCTCCTCGCGCTCTCCGCCGCCGCCCTGCGGCTCGCCGAGGGCAGCGGCTGCGGGGTCGCGAGCGTCGACGACGCCGGCCGTCCGCACCCCCTCAACGCCGTCGCCGCCGAGCTCCTGACCGTCCTGCGCGACGACCCCCGTCTCGCCGGCGGCATCTCCTTCACCGCCCGCCACGTCGAGGTCCGGCACCTCCCCGCCACCCCCGGCCTTCCCTCCCTGCTCCTCCTCCACGACCTGTCCCGCGCCCGCGCCGTGGCCCGCCTGTTCGGTGTCACCGAGCAGGAGCACCGCACGCTCGTCCACCTCCATGACGGCCGTACGGCGACGGAGACGGCCCGCCTGATGAGGCTGTCCCCCGCGACCGTGCGCGGCTACATCGCCTCGCTGCACCGCAAACTGGAGGCCGGCCACACCGCGGCCCTCCTGCGCCGCGGCCGCGACCTGGGCCTGCTCACCGATCGAACCGACCGAACCGACCGAACCGACCGAACCGACCGAACCGACCGAACCGAGCGAACGGTCCGTACGGACCAAAGCGACATGTCGCGACCCCCTCAGAATTGACGGATGGTCACCGCTCACCCCTTCTCGCTTCACTGACAGAAGGCGCTCCGCACGGGGGCAGACCGCCAAGGGGGACTCACATGACCACCACGCCGTCCCGCACGCCCACCGCCGCCGCGGAAGGGGCCACGCCCGGCACCGCCCGCCTCCTCGCCGCGATCGCGGCCACCCTCGGCCCGCTGATGTTCGCGGCGGCGGGCCTCGTCGCCCCGTACGCCACGGACGCATCCAGCAAGGAGATCGCCCGGGACATCGCCGCGCACCAGGGAGCCTCCGAACTGTCCGTGTGGCTGTGGACGGTGGGCACCGTGCTGTTCCTGCCGGGACTGGTCGCCGTGGCCCTGCTCGCGGTGGCCCGCTCCGCCCGGCTGGGGCTGTGGGGCTCGGTCCTCTTCGGCACCGGGCTGATCGCGGTCAACGCCACCCCGAACCTCGACGTCGTGGCGCTCGGCGGGTTCGAGAAGGGCGTGAGCGAGGACTCCGTGGTCCGGATCGCGGACGGCGTCAACGAACTCGCCGTGGTGAACGGCCCGATCCTCTACTTCGTCGTCGCCCACGTCGTCGGCGCCATCCTGCTCGGCGTCGCCCTGCTGCGCGGCCGGGTGATCCCGGCGTGGGCCGCCTGGCTGCTGATCCTGTCCATGCCGCTCAACGTCGTCGGATACGTGATCGGCATCGCCGCCCTGACCGCCGTCTCCTTCGTCATGCCGGCCGTCGCCTTCGGCTACGCGGGACTCGCCCTCGTCCGGCACGGCACCGGCTGGACGCGGACCACCTAGACCACCGTCTCGGGGGACGGGGAAGCGAGACGCCCCACGGACCGACTGCTCCGGTCCGTGGGGCGCCTCGTCATGCCGTAGAGCTGATCAGTCCTTGATCTCGCAGATCGCCGAGCCCGAGGTGATGGACGCGCCGACCTCCAGGGACAGGCCCTTGATGGTGCCGGAGCGGTGGGCGTTCAGCGGCTGTTCCATCTTCATGGCTTCGAGTACGACGACGAGGTCGCCCTCCTCGACCTCCTGGCCCTCCTCGACCGCGATCTTGACGATCGTGCCCTGCATCGGGGAGGCGAGGGTGTCGCCGGAGGCGGCCGGGCCGGACTTCTTGGCGGCCCGGCGCTTCGGCTTGGCGCCCGCGGCGAGGCCGGTGCGGGCCAGCGACATGCCCAGGGAGACCGGGAGGGAGACCTCGAGGCGCTTGCCGCCGACCTCGACGACGATCGTCTCGCGGTCGGTGTCCTCGTCGGCCTCGGTCTCGGACGGGGCGGCGAAGGCCGGGATCTCGTTGACGAACTCGGTCTCGATCCAGCGGGTGTGGACCGTGAACGGGTCCGCCGAGCCGGTCAGTTCAGGGGCGAACGCCGGGTCCTTGACGACCGTGCGGTGGAATGGGATGGCGGTGGCCATGCCCTCGACCTGGAACTCCTCCAGGGCACGCGCGGCGCGCTGCAGGGCCTGCTCGCGGGTGGCGCCGGTGACGATCAGCTTGGCCAGCAGGGAGTCCCAGGCGGGGCCGATGACCGAGCCGGACTCCACGCCCGCGTCCAGGCGGACGCCCGGGCCGGAGGGCGCCTCGAACTTGGTGACGGTGCCGGGGGCGGGCAGGAAGTTGCGGCCCGGGTCCTCGCCGTTGATGCGGAACTCGAAGGAGTGGCCGCGCAGTTCGGGGTCGCCGTAGCCGAGTTCCTCGCCGTCGGCGATGCGGAACATCTCGCGCACCAGGTCGATGCCGGCGACCTCCTCGGTCACCGGGTGCTCGACCTGGAGGCGGGTGTTGACCTCCAGGAAGGAGATGGTGCCGTCCTGGCCGACGAGGAACTCGCAGGTGCCGGCGCCCTCGTAGGCGGCTTCCTTCAGGATCGCTTTGGAGGCCCGGTACAGCTCGGCGACCTGCTCGTCGGAGAGGAAGGGCGCGGGGGCCTCCTCGACCAGCTTCTGGTGGCGGCGCTGGAGCGAGCAGTCACGGGTGGAGACGACGACCACGTTGCCGTGCTTGTCGGCCAGGCACTGGGTCTCCACGTGCCGGGGGCGGTCCAGGTAGCGCTCGACGAAGCACTCACCGCGGCCGAACGCGGCCACCGCCTCACGGACGGCGGAGTCGTACAGCTCGGGGACCTCTTCGAGGGTCCGGGCGACCTTCAGACCGCGCCCGCCACCGCCGAAGGCGGCCTTGATGGCGATCGGCAGGCCGTGCTCCTCGGCGAAGGCCACGACCTCCTCGGCGCCCGAGACCGGGTCGGGCGTGCCGGCGACCAGCGGGGCACCGGCGCGCTGCGCGATGTGCCGGGCGGCGACCTTGTCACCGAGGTCGCGGATGGCCTGCGGGGGCGGGCCGATCCAGATCAGGCCCGCGTCGAGCACGGCCTGCGCGAACTCGGCGTTCTCGGAGAGGAAGCCGTAACCCGGATGGACCGCGTCCGCGCCCGCCTCCCGCGCGGCACCCAGGACCTTGTCGATGTCCAGGTAGCTGGTGGCCGGAGTGTCACCGCCCAGGGCGAACGCCTCATCCGCGGCGCGGACATGCAGAGCGTCCCGGTCCGGGTCGGCGTACACGGCCACGCTCGCGATACCGGCATCCCGGCAGGCCCGGGCAACGCGGACAGCGATTTCGCCACGGTTGGCGATGAGCACCTTGCGCACGATTGAGGCTCCCTCCTTGAAACAAGCCGAGTTTAGGGACAGCCAACACGACACTTCGACCCGTCCCCTGTGGTGAGCTTGCCCACACGGAGCGTGATACGAGGCTCACTCCACCTGTGAAATCCCTTGTCGCACCTCGGTACGCAGGACTCCTCCCGGAAACCCTAGCCCTCCTCTGTGGTCAAGGTCTCTGTGAGAGCGTGCTGCGGACCACTCCGTTTCTTTGTGGAGTCCCTACGAATGGCCCAATGATTCTTTGCCCACGGCCCAACCCTTGTCCCGCGGTTTACCCGTTAGTAGCGTTCGCGCTGTATTGAACGTACTTCAGGTAACAGGAGCACGGCTCGAAAGTGGGTGGGGACCGGTGATACGCAGACCGGTGGCGTGGGTCGTGGCGGTCTTGCTCTTCGCCGAGGGGCTCGGCGTGGCGATGCTGAACTGGATCATGGGCAGTCTCGTCGACGCGCAGAACATGTCGCTGGCCGGTCTGGACCCGGACGCGATGGCGATGTCCTCGAAGATCGGCGGGGTCGTCTTCGGCCTCTACTTCTGGCTGTGCGCGCTGGTCGCCCTGCTGGTGGCGGTGCGCGACCGGCAGCCCGCCGGGCTCGGCCGGGTCCTGCTGGTCAGCGCGGCCGTGGTGCACGGCGTGCTGGGCGCGGTCGCCTGGGCGCTGATCGGCTGGCCTCAGTGCCTCTTCATGGTCGTGATGCTCGGGCTGCTCGTGCTCGTGCTGGTGACCTACGACGGACAGCGAGGGCCGGCCGCGGCGGAGCCGCAGGACACGCAGGGTCCGGGCCCCGAGGGGCCCAAGGAGCCGGAGAGCCCCCAGCCGGCCGGCGGTTCGCCGCTCACGCCTCCGACGGCGCCCACAACTCCGTGATACCGACACCCAGTTGGGCCAGCAGCCTGCGCAGCAGCGGCAGGCTGAGGCCGATCACATTGCCGTGGTCGCCGTCGATGCCGTCGATGAACGGGGCCGAACGGCCGTCCAGGGTGAACGCCCCCGCGACGTAGAGGGGTTCGCCGGAGGCGACGTACGCGGCGATCTCCTCGTCGGTCGGCTCGCCGAAGCGGACGACGGTGGAGGCGACACCGGAGACATACCGGCCGCTCGTCGTGTCGTAGACGCAGTGGCCGGTCTGCAGGGTGCCCGCGCGCCCGCGCATCGCCTTCCAGCGGGCCGTGGCTTCCTCGGCGTCGCCCGGCTTGCCGAGCGCCTCGCCGTCCAGGTCGAGGACCGAGTCGCAGCCGATCACCAGCGCACCCTTGACCTCCGGCTTCGCGGCCACGACGGAGGCCTTCGCCTCGGCGAGGGCGAGGGCAAGTTCGGCGGGGGTGGGGGCGCTGACGGCGTCCTCGTCGACCCCGCTGACGATCACCTCGGGGGTGAGCCCGGCCTGCCGCAGCAGGCCCAGCCGGGCGGGGGACTGGGAGGCGAGGACGAGTCGGCGGCGCGGCTGATCGGTCATGCGGTCAGCGTAGTGCCGGTCAGCGCAGCCCGATCACAATCATCGCGAGCACCATGGCCAGGGCCAGGAAGATGCTCAGCCGCCGGAGCATCTCCTGCATGTCGCGGAGTTCCTTCGGCGGTTCGTTCTCGGGGTCGGACCACAGCATGTCACCAGCGTGGGGCTTGGCCGGGGGAGGGCGCCTGAGTACGGGTACTCAATTCGGCGCCCTCGGCCGTCGCACTGTGCGCGGTTCTCCGCGCCCCTGACGGGTTTCACCCAGGCCAGTAGGAACGAGCCCAAGCTGTCGGGCCCGGCTGCGGCAGCCGGTGGGCTGCGATGCGGGACGGGTCGGACCACGCGGGCCTCGGTGTTTCCGCGCCGGACGGCGTTGTCGTCGCCGCCGCGGCGCGTGCCCGGACCACCGCCAGGGCGGCGGCGAGCTCCTCCGGGGTGGGGTTGCCCCGTACGACCTTGATGTTCACAGCGTCTCCTTAGAGGGGGATGTTGCCGTGCTTCTTCGGGGGCAGGGACTCGCGCTTGGTGCGGAGCTGGCGCAGGCCCCGTACGACGTGGCGGCGGGTGTCGGACGGCATGATCACCGAGTCGATGTAGCCGCGTTCGGCCGCGATGTAGGGGTTGAGGAGGGTGTCCTCGTACTCCTGGATCAGCCGGGCACGCACCGCGTCCAGATCCTCGCCGGCCGCCTCGGCCTCGGCGATCGTGCGGCGGTGCAGGATGTTGACCGCGCCCTGGGCGCCCATCACGGCGATCTGGGCGGTGGGCCAGGCGAGGTTGAGGTCCGCGCCGAGGTGCTTGGAGCCCATGACGTCGTAGGCGCCGCCGAAGGCCTTGCGGGTGATCACCGTGATCAGCGGGACGGTCGCTTCCGCGTAGGCGTAGATGAGCTTGGCGCCGCGGCGGATGATGCCGTCGTGCTCCTGGTCGACGCCCGGGAGGAAGCCGGGCACGTCCACGAACGTCAGCACGGGGATGTTGAAGGCGTCGCAGGTGCGGACGAAGCGGGCCGCCTTCTCCGAGGCCGGGATGTCCAGGCAGCCCGCGAACTGCATCGGCTGGTTGCCGACGATGCCCACCGGGTGCCCCTCGACCCGGCCGAAGCCGGTGACGATGTTCGGCGCGAACAGCGCCTGCGTCTCGAAGAACTCCGCGTCGTCCAGGACGTGCTCGACGACCGTGCGCATGTCGTACGGCTGGTTGGCGCTGTCCGGGACGAGCGTGTCCAGCTCCAGGTCCTCGGCGGTGACGGCGAGGTCCGCCTCCTCCGGGTAGACCGGCGGCTCGGAGAGGTTGTTGGACGGCAGGTACGACAGCAGCTGCTTGACGTACTCGACGGCGTCCTTCTCGTCCCCGGCCATGTGGTGGGCCACGCCGGACACCGAGTTGTGCGTCCGGGCGCCGCCCAGCTCCTCGAAGCCGACGTCCTCGCCGGTGACCGTCTTGATGACGTCGGGGCCGGTGATGAACATGTGCGAGGTCTGGTCGACCATGACCGTGAAGTCGGTGATCGCCGGGGAGTACACGGCTCCGCCCGCGCAGGGCCCGACGACCAGGCTGATCTGCGGGATCACACCGCTCGCGTGGGTGTTGCGGCGGAAGATCTCGCCGTACGCGCCGAGGGAGGCCACCCCCTCCTGGATCCGGGCGCCACCGGAGTCGTTGATGCCGATGACCGGACAGCCGGTCTTCAGCGCGAAGTCCATCACCTTGACGATCTTCTGGCCGTAGACCTCGCCAAGCGCGCCGCCGAAGACGGTGAAGTCCTGGGAGAACACGGCGACGGGGCGGCCGTCGACCGTGCCGTACCCGGTGACGACACCGTCGCCGTAGGGTCGGTTGTTCTCCAGGCCGAAGTTGGTGGAGCGGTGCCGGGCGAACTCGTCCAGCTCGACGAAGGAGTCCTCGTCGAGGAGGAGTTCGATGCGCTCACGGGCCGTCAGCTTGCCCTTGGCGTGCTGCTTCTCGACGGCGCGTGCGGAGCCGGCGTGCGTCGCCTCGTCAATACGACGCTGGAGATCCGCGAGCTTGCCCGCGGTGGTGTGAATGTCGGTCGCTTCCGGCTCGGACATCGGGATCGCGGCTCCCTGCCTGCTCAAAAGGGGGGACGGTTACTCATCCGTAGAGTAGTGGTGCCCCTACGAATCAGCAGTGCGGCGTTTCACACACCTAGGGTGGCTTGCATGACGCCGCGAGATGTTTCAGGAGACGACAGCCGGTGGTCGGATCTCGACCGCCCGCCCCTCAACGCCGCCGCGCTGCGCCGCGGGCTGGTCCGGGAGGGCGGACTGTGGTCCGGGATCGAGGTGATCCCGAGCACCGGCTCCACCAACACCGACCTGGTCGCCCGCGCCACCGCGGGCAAGGCCGCCGAGGGCGCGGTCCTCGTCGCCGAGGAGCAGACCTCCGGGCGGGGCCGCCTGGACCGCCAGTGGACCGCGCCACCGCGCTCGGGCCTCTTCTTCTCCGTCCTGCTCACGCCGGGGGATGTACCGGTGGCGCGGTGGGGATGGCTCCCGCTGCTCACCGGCGTCGCGGTGGCGACGGGCCTGTCCCGGTCCGCCGGCGTCGACACGGCCCTCAAGTGGCCCAACGACCTCCTGGTGACCGTGGGCGGCGAGGAACGCAAGGCCGGCGGGATCCTTGCCGAGCGGGCGGGCGAGGGCGGGGTCGTCGTGGGCGTGGGCATCAACGTCACGCTGAGGGAGGACGAGCTGCCGGTCCCGACCGCGGGTTCGCTGGCGCTGGCCGGAGCGGTGAGCACGGACCGGGATCCCCTGCTGCGGGCCGTCCTGCGCTCTCTGGAGGAGTGGTACGACCGCTGGCGCGCGGCGGCCGGTGACCCGACGGTGAGCGGGTTGCAGGAGACGTATGCGGCGGGGTGCGCGACGCTGGGAAGGACGGTACGGGCGGAGCTGCCCGGAGACCGTTCACTGGTGGGGGAGGCGGTGGCGGTGGACGGCGACGGCCGCCTGGTGATCGCGACGGAGAAGGGCGTCCAGGAACCGGTGGGAGCGGGAGACATCGTGCACCTGCGCCCCGCGTAGGCCGGCACCCCTTGTCGGCGCCCACGGGAGTGAGCTACCGCACACCTGCCGTACAGTTGAGGCCGGTCGATACCTGACCGTGACAGATCGGAAGGGCAGCAGGCGTGACCGCAGACGACACGGGCTCCGGCGCGGACGCGACCCCGCACCCGCTCGCCGTGCGTCTCGAGCAGCTCATCCTCGGCGCCGAGCGGCGCTACACCCCCTTTCAGGCGGCCCGCACCGCCGGCGTCTCCATGGAGCTGGCCACCCGCTTCTGGCGGGCGATGGGCTTCGCCGACGTCGGCCAGGCCAAGGCGTTCACCGAGGCGGACGTCCTCGCGCTGCGCCGGCTCGCGGGTCTCGTCGAGGCGGGGCTGCTGAGCGAGGCCATGGCCGTACAGGTGGCGCGGTCCACCGGGCAGACCACCGCCCGGCTCGCCGAGTGGCAGATCGACTCCTTCCTGGAGGGCCTGACCGACCCCCCGGAGCCGGGCATGACCCGTACCGAGGTGACGTACCCGATCATCGAGCTGCTCCTGCCCGAGCTGGAGGAGTTCCTCGTCTACGTCTGGCGCCGCCAGCTCTCGGCCTCGGCGGGGCGGGTCGTGCAGGCCGCCGACGACGAGGAGATGGTCGACCGGCGGCTGTGCGTCGGCTTCGCGGACCTCGTCGGGTTCACCCGGCTGACCCGCCGTATGGAGGAGGAGGAGCTCGGCGAACTCGTCGAGGCCTTCGAGACCACCGCCGCGGATCTTGTGGCGGCCAGGGGCGGGCGGCTCATCAAGACCCTCGGCGACGAGGTGCTGTACGCGGCCGACGACGCGTCGGTGGCCGCCGAGATCGCCCTGCGGCTGATCGAGACCATGGCGAACGACGAGACCATGCCCGAGCTGCGCGTCGGCATCGCCTTCGGCACGGTGACCACCCGTATGGGTGATGTCTTCGGTACGACGGTGAACCTCGCCTCCCGGCTGACCTCGATAGCTCCCCGCGACGCCGTGCTCGTCGACAGCGCCTTCGCGGAGGAGCTGATCCGCCACGGCGAGGCGCCCGCCTCCGAGGCGGAAGCCGCCGAGGCCGCGGCCACCGCCGAGAAGGAGGGCGAGGAGCCGCCGACGTACCGCTTCGCGCTCCAGCCGATGTGGCAGCGGCCCGTGCGTGGGCTCGGGGTGGTCGAGCCCTGGCTGCTGACCCGCAGGGACGTGCCCTCCTCCTAGCCGCGCTGCTGCACGCACAGGCCGATGATCGGCACGCACAGGCCCGGGGCGGGCTCGGTGGTGTGAGTGGGTTGTGGCGTGGGTGCCGGTGCCGCTGGGGGCGTGGTCCGGGACGGTTGCGGGGCGGCGGTCGTCGTCGGTGAGCGGGGCGTGGTGGTCGGCGTGGGGGCCGGTGCCGGTGCCTGGGTGTTCGGTGCCTGCGGGATCGTCGTGGGGGCCGCGGCGAAGGGCAGGGGTACGGCGGTCGCGGACCCCGTCGGGGCCGGCGAGGTGCCCGGTGCGGGGGTCGCGGTCGCGGAGATCCCGCCCATCGCCGTGGTCGACGACGGGCTCGGCTGCGGGATGGAGCCCACGGTCGCCGCGGCGTTCGTCGCTCGGTCCGTGCCGGTGGCGATGCCGAGGTCCGAGTCCGTGCCGGGGGCGGCCTGGGGGTCGGGCTCCGTGGCGCCGTAGCCGCCCAGTCCCGCGTCGGGGGCCAGCCGTACGAGGCTCAGGGCGCCGGCCGCCAGGGCGAGACCGCCCGCGGCGAGCAGGACCTTGCGGGGGCGGGGCTTGCGGTGGCGGCCGCGGGGTCCGAACAGGCGGGTGCCGCCGTCCTCCGCCGGTCCTGCCGTCGTCGTCATCGTCGTCATGGCCGCCGTCATTTGGTTCCTCCCCTGTGTGCCTGCGCCCCCTGTGCGCCGTGGCGGGGCGCACGTTATGCGCTGCCGTGAGTGGTCGGGGATGAGTTGGGCGGGATGTCACTCGAACGGGGAGTCGGGCGGTTTCCCGGGAACCTTTCGCGGTGGGGGCGGGGCTGCGATGATCGGGGCGTTCTTGTTAACCCGCGTTAACTAGGAGGGTGTCATGGGTGAGGAGCGGTTCGGGGAGTTCGTGCTGGTGAGGCGGCATGAGGACGGGTGTGTCGGCGAGCTGGTGCTCGACCGGCCCAAGGCGATGAACGCGGTCTCCACGGAGATGGCCAGGTCCGTTGCGTCTGCTTGTACCGCGCTGGGGGGTGATCAGGGGGTGCGTGTTGTCGTGGTGACCTCCACGCATGAGCGGGCGTTCTGTGTCGGGGCGGATCTGAAGGAGCGCAACTCCTTCAGCGACGCGGAGTTGGTGCGGCAGCGGCCGGTGGCCCGGGGGGCGTACACGGGGGTGCTGGAGCTGCCGGTGCCGACGATCGCCGCGGTGCACGGGTTCGCGCTGGGCGGGGGGTTCGAGCTGGCGCTGGCCTGCGACCTGATCGTGGCGGACCGTACGGCAGTGGTGGGGTTGCCGGAGGTGTCGGTGGGGGTGATTCCCGGGGGCGGGGGGACGCAGTTGCTGCCGCGGCGGGTGGGGGCGGCGCGGGCGGCTGAGCTGATCTTCACCGCGCGGCGGGTGGAGGCGGAGGAGGCGCGCTCGCTGGGGCTGGTGGACTCGCTGGTGCCGGTGGGGGAGGACCGTGCGGAGGCGCTGTCGTTGGCGTCCCGGATCGCCGCGAACTCGCCGGTGGGGTTGCGGGCGGCGAAGCGGGCGTTGCGGCTGGGGCATGGGCTGGATCTGCGGGCCGGGCTTGAGGTGGAGGACGCGGCGTGGCGGTCGGTGGCGTTCTCGGGGGATCGGGCGGAGGGGGTGGCGGCGTTCAATGAGCGGCGGGCGCCGCGGTGGCCGGGGCAGTGACGGGTGCCGTCCGGCGGTTGGGCGGGGTTCGGTTGTTGGTTGTCTGCGGGCCGGTGGGGGCGGGGGTTTTGCGCAGTTCCCCGCGCCCCTGAGATGCCTGCGGGTTGCCTCCGGCGGTTGGGCGGGGTTCGGTTGTTGGTTGAGTGCGGGTTCGGTGGGGGCTGGTGTTGTGCGCAGTTCCCCGCGCCCCTGGATGCCTGCGGCGGCCCGTTGCGCTCCGGTGGGGGCTTGTGTAGCGCGTGCGGTGTGTTGTGGGTCGGGGCCGGGGTGGGGGGTATCCGTCCTCGGTCCGGCGGCTCGGTCCCTGCAACAG
>NZ_JBEZKG010000042.1:0-58371 GCF_040651535.1 Streptomyces sp. NPDC048420 | reverse complement strand
CGTCCAGGCCGTCGCCCACATGCACAACCTCGCCCTCGCATCATGACCAGAAGACCGCGATCATGGGCCCTGACCTGCCCGAACACCGCCTTGTGCAACACCCTTTAGGCACCGAGAAGGCATGACGGTCCACAATCCCTCCAGTAGCGCGGGATTCATGCGGTATGCGCACAGGAGCGGGTACACGTCCACCGAGCAAGTGCGGCGGGAACAACTGCCCCTGAAGGCCGTCAAGTTGTTTAACAGGGCGAGAGCGCCAGCGCGGTCGGGTCATGCGTCGCCTCGTGCGCCGAGTCGCATCGCTGCCACCGCCCGCCGCAGTGGGTCGCACGCGTGGCTACCCCGCCTGGACCAAGCCGTTGTTCGCCCCGAGGTCGACGATATCGATGCCGATGAGGTAGACGGTGAAGACGATCCACAGCCAAGGCCCGCGTCGCCGTCCCAGTCCCAGCCGCCGGGCACGGGCCAGGAGTTCGGATCGACCAGCGCCGTAGCGATGAGCTCCATGGCCTCTTGACGGTCGTCGGACAGCTTCGCCAGAGCCTCCTCGACTTCAAGCGCAAGACCCACCGTTACCACAGCGAACTCCCGCGCTCTCCCCCAACGGCACGGGAGCCTCGTGCGTTGCGGGCATCGATGCCGGCCCATCCAGGTCGTCTGCTTCGCCGACCCAGCGGTCCCCTGTCCGTTGGTGCCGACCCTCTCACAAGTGCAGCAACCTCCCTCGCCCGAGCCGGGCCGATATGCAGCTCCTTTCGCAGCGTCTCGGCTGAAGCGGGACGCTGGTGCAGTTGCCGGTGCCGGGCGTCGAGCATCCGGGCCTTCTCCAACAGCGATCTGTCAGCTGACCGCCCAGAGCCTCCGGCGCCTTTCCGAACGCTGTCTCGAGATGCTGTTCCCTCTTGCGGTCATCCGGCGCCGGCGCCGCGGCGACATTCGCAGCCAACGACACAGCGATCCCCAGCAGAAAGGCCGACCACGCGGCCCAACGCGCACGGCGCGCGGTCGACCCTGGATGCCTCAGCAGTCCGATCGCCGCCAGAAGCAGCAACCCGTCGACAGACAGCGGCCACAGTGAGGCACTGACGTTGTCCGCGCCCCCCCTGCAGGGCGAACTCGCGCTGATGGACGTATGAGGCATGGGCGGCGACCCCTGCGACTACGAGAGCACACAGGGGCCGCACCCATGCTTCAAGATCGATGACGCGCCGATCACCAGGGTGCGCAACTTGTCTCTCGAGCCCGTCATCCGGCCCCCTCACGCGGCCATACAGCGAGGCAGGGACAGCTGCCAGACACCATGATCGTTGCACATCTATTGCACATTCTCGCGGGAACTCCAGATTGGCCTCCCACGGAACACCCCAGGTCAGAGGGTGTGCAGGTCAGGCCCAGGAAGTCACCGGCACAAAGGAACTGTCCTGCCGGAACAGATCCGTCCCGTCCGTCCGGTCCACCCGGAGCTGGTAGTTGTAGTGGCGCAGGTAGTACCCGGGATAGTTGTACGACTCCCAGCGGATCGAGCCCGACGACGAGCCCGTGCGGGCGATGAAGGTCGCGTCCTTGGCGAAGGTCGAGGTGCCGTCGTTGGTGTCGAAGCGGCCGCGGAAGTCCCAGTGGCGCAGGTAGTTGCCCAAGGAGTCGCGGAAGGAGTAGGCGTTGGCGTCGGCGAGGCCCGCGACGACCGTGAAGGTGGACGCCGTCTTCTCGGCCGAGGTGCTGGAGCTGGTCACCACCGGGAGGTTGAGCAGCGAGGACTGTATCTGCCAGTAGCGCGTGGAGAAGTTGGCCGACCGGAAGGACCGCGTGACGTTCTTCGCGAGCGAAGGACCGCCGGACACCGTCTCCTTGATGACCGTGAAGTGGCGGGCGGTGCCGGAGACGGCCGGCAGCGCGGTCGGGGTCGACCACGTCGCGAACGCGTTGTAGCTGTCGCTGTAGTAGTAGTTCCCGTCGCCGTAGCCGTCGAAGAAGATCCGCCAGCCGCCGTTGTCGAGCTGGATCACTGACGGGCCCTCGCGGTAGCTGCCCCAGCCGGCCCAGTCACCCGTCCTGGAGATCGTGTACGGGCCCGTCAGGGAGGACGCCGTCGCGTACTCGATGTACTTCGTCGTCTCGTTCTTGGTGAAGGCGTGGTACGTAGAGCCGGTCTTCACGATGTACGTGTCGATGTGGTTCGCGCCGATGCCGGACAGCGCGACCGGTGAACTCCAGGCCGTCAGGGCCGAGTTCGTCGCCTTCAGCCGGTACGGCGTGAAGATCCACTCGTCGCTGGTGAGCGAGCAGGACACGATGACGTTCACGCTGCCGTCGCTGTCGACGAACCACTCCGGCGCCCACGCGCGGGACAGGTTGGCGATCGGGACCGTGTAGTCGTACAGGAAGGTCCAGTTGGACCGGTCGGAGCTGCGCGCGAAGCCGATGGTCGTGCTGACGTCCTGCCAGGTGTGGGTCGTGTAGGTGACGTAGTAGTAGCCGTCGGTGTGCCTGAAGACGCTCGCGTCGCGGATTCTGTTGCCGGGCGGGGTGTAGGCGGAGGACTTCAGGAGCCGGAAGTCCGTGGCGTCGTCGGACTGGTAGACGTTCACGGTGCCGTCGTTGCTGTTGAGGAACGGCACGATCGTGTAGCGGGTCGCGGAACCGCTCGGTGGGGCGGCGGCGAAGGCCGCGCCGGGCAGTTCGCCCAGCAGGACGGCCGAGGCGGGCAGGGCCGCCATCGCGCGCAGCAGGGTACGGCGGGACGGTGTGGGGGGTCGTGTGGTCACGGCGGCTCTCCCTGGGGCGAGGACACAGCGCGGCTCGAGATGTCCGACATTCCGAACAAGGTTCGGAAAGTCGATCAGAAGGTAGGGCCGTGACCGGGACGCGTCAATGGTTTGCGCATGACCTGCTGAGCGTTGTGAGGCAGCTGTGGCGCCCCGCGAACCGCCGCTGTCACCTGGGTCGTTCCGGCGAAGCGCTTTCGGACGTTACCGTTCGGTAGGCAACGTCGTCCCGGAGTCCCGGAGTCCCCGAGTCCCGGAGTCCCGGAGTCCCAAAGTCCCGGAGGTGCCCGTATGACGCACGACCGTTCCGCAGGCCTGGCGGAGACCGCCCGTGCCCTGGCCGACGGCACGATCACCTCCCGGGCCCTCGTCGAGCAGACCCTGGCGCGGATCGGGGCCTCGCAGGACTCGCTCAACGCCTTCCGGATCGTACGGACCGAAGCCGCCCTCGCCGAGGCCGAGGCGGCGGACGCCCAACTGGCCACCGGAACGAGGAAACCGCTGCTCGGCGTGCCCGTCGCCGTCAAGGACGACATGGACGTGGCCGGTGAGCCCACCGCGTTCGGCTGTCAGGGGGACTTCCCGGCGGTCGCGAGGGACGGGGAGGCGGTCCGGCGGCTGCGGGCGGCCGGGGCCGTGATCATCGGCAAGACCAACACCTGCGAGTTCGGGCAGTGGCCGTTCACCGAAGGGCCCGCCTTCGGGGCGACCCGCAATCCGTGGAGCCCCGAGCACACACCGGGTGGCTCGTCGGGCGGTTCCGCCGCGGCCGTCGCCGCCGGTCTGGTGCCTGCCGCGCTCGGCTCGGACGGGGCGGGATCGGTACGGATCCCCGCCTCCTGGACGCACCTCGTCGGCATCAAGCCACAGCGCGGCCGTATCTCCACCTGGCCGCGCGGCGAGTCCTTCCAGGGCATCACCGTCAACGGCACACTGGCCCGCACGGTCGCCGACGCGGCCCTGCTCCTCGACGCGGCCGGCGGCAACCACGACCTGGACCCGCACCGCCCGCCCGCCGTCGACGCCTTGGCGGCGGTCGGCCGCGACCCCGGAAGGCTGCGCATCGCGCTCGCCCTGAAGCCGCCTTTCACCGCACTGCCGGCCCGGCTCCAGCCCGAGGTACGCGCACGGGTCGTCGAACTCGCCGAAAAACTCGGCGCCTTGGGACACACCGTCGAGGAGGCCGATCCCCCGTACGGGCAGATCGGGCTCACCTTCATCCCGCGCGCCACCGTCGGCCTCGCCGAGCGCGTCCGGGAGGCGCCCTTCCCCGCGCTCCTGGATCGCCGCACCCGTGAGGCGGCCCGGCTCGGCGGACTGCTCGGTGGGCTCCCGCTCAGGGTGGCGCGGCGCGCGGAGGCGGTCCTGCACCGCCGTATCGGGGGGTTCTTCACGTCGTACGACGTCGTCCTCGCCCCGACGACGGCCGCTCCGCCGCCGCGCATCGGGGCGATGCTGGAGCTGAGCGGTCTGGCCACCGACCGGTCGATGATCGCGGCCTGTCCGTACGCCTGGCCGTGGAACGTGCTGGGGTGGCCGGGGGTCAATGTGCCCGCCGGGTTCGTCGGCGGGGGTCTGCCCGTCGGGGCACAGTTGCTCGGTCCTGCGAACAGTGAGCCGCTTCTGCTCTCGCTGGCGGCCCAGTTGGAGGCGGAGTTGCGCTGGCACGAGAGGTGGCCGCCCCGGCAGGTCGCGGTGGATTCCCCCGCCGCGTGACGAGAACCGCCCGTACCCTGTGACCATGGACGATGCGTCGATGGTCGGGCTCATGGGGCGGGTCACGGGGGCGATCGGGCCGGGGCTCGTCGGTGAGGTGATCGTCCGGGTGCGGGGCGGCGCCGAGCACTTCCTCGCCTACCCCGCCTCCGGCACGGACCGGATCGAGCGGGGGACGGTGGTGATGGTGGTGGAGTATCTGCCGCCGAGGACGGTCTACGTGCAGGCCGCGTACGACAGTTGAGCCTGCCAACGCCCAGGTGAGAGCGTTTGTATCAAGGTTTCGACAAGGATTCGCCGGCGTCTTCTCCCGGGCCTCGAACAGGCGCACACTCCCTTCGTTCGGTGCCGAAAGGGCACCATTTCAAGGGGGCGTATGCCGATGGTTGTCGGCGTCGTTGCGGGGGTGGCCGTTGGTGCCATCGCCGTTCTGATCGGTCTGTTCAAGCTGATGTGGCGTGTCGCGGAACCCAACGAGGCACTGATCATCTCGGGCTCCAACCACAAGACCGAGGGGCTCGAAGCGGGCATGGGATTCCGCATCGTCACCGGGCGCGGCACCTTGGTGCTGCCCGGTGTGCAGGCGGTGCGCAAGCTCTCGCTCGACCTGAACGAGACCGAACTGCATGTGGACTGCGTGACCCACCAGGGCATTCCGCTCAAGGTGCGGGGCGTGGTCATCTTCAAGGTGGGCGACGACTTCGTGTCGATCGCCAACGCGGGGCGGCGCTTCCTCGACCAGCAGAAGCTGATGTCGGAGCGCGTGCACAACGTGTTCGCCGGTCATCTGCGGTCCATCGTCGGCGGGTTGACCGTCGAGGACATGATCCGCGACCGGGAGAAGCTCACCGGGCAGACCCGGGCCGCCTGCGGCACGGAGATGGAGAAGCTGGGGCTCATCGTCGACTCCCTGCAGATCCATGAGATCGAGGACCCGACCGGGTACATCCAGAACCTCGCGATGCCGCACGCGGCCGCCGTCCAGCGGGACGCGCGGATCGCCCAGGCGGAGGCGAACCGGCTGGCCACCGAGGCCGAGCAGCAGTCGTTCGCGCGGATGGCGCAGGCCACCCGGGACAGCGAGATCCTTCAGGCCGGCTACCAGGCCGAGCGGGACAAGGCGGGCGCCGCGGCGCGCCAGGCCGGTCCGCTGGCCGATGCCGCGGCCCGGCAGGAGGTCGTCGTCCAGGAGACCCGGGTCGCCGAACTCGAGGCGCACCGGCGGGAGCAGCAGCTCCAGGCGGACGTCCGCAAGCCGGCGGACGCCAAGGCCTACGAGAAGCGCACGCTCGCCGAGGCCGAGCGTGACGCGCGGATCTCGGGCGCCGAGGCCAAGGCCAAGGAGACCGAGCTGGCCGCGGCGGCCGAGGCCACCCGGGTCAAGGCGGCAGCCAGTGCCGAGGCCGAGGCGACCAAGGCCCGCGGTACGGCCATGGCGGCCTCCACCCGGGCCACCGGTGAGGCCGAGGCCGCCGCGGCTCAGGCCAGGGGACTCGCGGAGGCCGAGGCCGCCAGGGCGAAGGGTCTCGCGGAGGCGGAGGCCATCAAGGCCCGCGCCGCCGCCCTCGCCGAGAACCAGGAAGCGGTCGTCGCCCAGCAACTCGCCGAGAACTGGCCGGAGATCGTCAAGGCCGGCGCGTCCGCGTTCGGCAACGTCGACAACATGGTGGTCCTCAACGGCGCGGACGGCATGGCGGACATGTTCGCCAAGGCGCTCACCATGGGCGGCACCGGACTGGGTCTGGCACGTCAGCTGCTGGCGTCGATGAACCAGAACGGGCAGCCCGTCAACGGCACCTCGCTCAACGGGGTGGCCTCACCGCCCGCCCAGAAGGTGCCGGTGCAGGAGTAAGGGCCGGGCGGTCCGGGGCCTTTGGAGAAAAGGGTCCCGGACCGCCCATGTGCACAGCGTGCGGACCCCCCACGTTCACCGCCTGAGCAGCGTGAGCAGCGTGACGCCCAGGCCGAGCAGCGCGACGACCTTGGCGGCCTCGAAGACGACGTAGAAGAGGTGACCGCGCGAGCGGGGCAGGTCCTCGCCGGCCAGGACACGGTCGGAGCGCCGGTTCAAACGGGGGCGGATCACGGCCAGTTGGCCGACCAGCAGCACCATCGCGGCCACGGTCCAGCCGATGGCCCTGCCCGGTGCGTCACCGGCGGCGACCGCCACGACCACCACCGTGGCCAGGACGCACTCCGCGAGGTTCAGGGCCCGGAAGACCAGTCGCCCGATGCCCAGGCCGATCCGGACGGTCACTCCGGGGGCGCGGAACTTCAGCGGTGCCTCCAGGAAGGAGATCGCCAGCACCATCCCGAGCCACACGAAGGTGACCGCGCTCGCCGTCGCGCTCGCCGCTGCGTTCATCCAACCGACCGTACCGCTCGCCCGGTTCGGGGACGCCTTAAGGTTCCGACGTGACTGCGTTTACCCATGACACCGATGAGAACGTCCCCGGCCGCTTCGGCGCCACCGCCACCACCGAGGCCGACCCCCGCGAGGTCGGCAAGGTGCGCACCGAGTACTCCCCCGCACACGACGGCGACCCCGACCCGGGGGAGATCGTGTGGACCTGGGTGCCCTTCGAGGAGAACGACGGGCGCGGCAAGGACCGTCCCGTGCTCGTGGTCGCCCGGGAGGCGGGCGGCACCTTCCTCGCCGTCCAGCTGTCGAGCAAGCGGCACGACGGGGACCGGGAGTGGGTCGCGATCGGCGGCGGCCCCTGGGACAAGTCCGGGCGCGACTCCTGGGTGGACGTCGACCGAGTCCTGCGCCTCCACGAGGACGGCATGCGCCGGGAGGCCTGCGCCCTCGACCGCGGCCGATTCAACCTGGTCAGGCAGCGGCTGCACGAGCGGTACGGCTGGACCTGACAGCTACGCCTTCAGGAGCAGGCGTTCTTCGGGAAACGCCCGTACGCACCCCTTCCCCTGACGGCTACCCCTTCAGGACCACGCGCTCCTCGGGAAACGCCCGTACGAACGCCTCCCGCACCACCTCCCCCCGCGTCCGGTCCAGCACCCCGAACACCACGTGCTCGAAGGCACCGCTGAACCGTCCGCCGGGTCCGAGGAGCGTCCGGAACGCCCCCGCCACCTGCGCGGGGTCGTTCTGGAAGACCCCGCAGCCCCAGGCGCCCAGCACCAGCCGCCGGTAGCCCTCCGCCACGGCCACGGACAGCACCTGACCGGCGCGCGCCGACAGGGCCCTCGGCAGCTCGGCGGCCCGCTCGGGTGCCGTCCGCCGCACCACCCCGGCGTTCGGTGCCGCCGCCGTCAGGAAGCCCACCAGGTGCGCCGAGTCCAGCAGCCCGCCGCGGTCGTCCCGGAACACCGGCACGGCCGGTGAGTGGATGACCCGGTCCGTGTAGAACGGGTCGCGATGGGCCCGGTGATGGTCGTAGAACTCACGGGCCCGAAGCTGGCAGGTGTACAGCGCGGAAGCCCGGCACAGGGCCTCTTCCTGGGCCTGGGCGCCGTTCAGATAGCCGCCGCCCGGATTGCGGGCCGAGGCGAAGTTCAGCACGGCCACCCGCCCGCCGAGCCGACGAGCCGCCTCCAGGCTGCTCTCGCCCGTGACCTCGAAGAACGTGTCCCCAGTGGCGAAGGCCGGCGCCGCCACAGGCTCCGGACCATACATGCGCGTCCCCGCCCGCGCCGCCGCGATCTCGGCGCCCAGGGACACCTCGCGGCCGTCCGGCGCGCGATAGCGCCCCGCCGCGACGATCAGTTCCGTCTCCTGCGCGATCCCGCGCAGACGCGCGCTCACGGCGCCACCCCCGTAAGCGCCGTGACCGCACGCCCCGCGGTCTCCCCCGTCGTGCTCATACAGGAAGCGTCGGCGATTCAGGTGATGCGGTGCAACAGATTTTCCGGCGCCCGGCACAGCCGGAAAACACCTCGAAAACCCCGGGGAAACGGAGATCCACAGCCCCTAATGCGCAGATGTGCCCCCTTGTGCGGAACGGCACGAGGGTCTTGGGTGGGACGAGCGTTGCCGGTTCGACCCACCTGATCCCCGGACCGGTGGCATGGTGGAATCTCAGGAGGATCCCGACATGTCCGACTCTCTGGGCGACTGTACGAAGCCTCGTACGTCGCTACCGGAAGCAGAGCTCGAGGCCCTGGTCCGAGGCATCTGCTTCAAGACCGGCCCGCCCCGCCGCATCGGGGTGGAAGTGGAATGGCTCGTCCACGAGCTGCGCAGCCCGCGGCTCCCCGTCACACCCGAACGACTCGCGGCGGCCTACGCCGCACTGCGGACCGTGCCCCTGAAGTCGGCACTCACCGTCGAACCGGGCGGCCAGCTGGAGCTGAGTTCTCAGCCCGCCGACTCCCTGATGGAGTGCATCGGTACCGTCTCCGCCGACCTCGCCGCCGTCCGGGCGGCCCTCGCCGAGCACGGTCTCGGCCTCGTCGGCCTCGGCCACGACCCCTGGCACCCGCCCCGCAGGTTCCTGCACGAACCGCGCTACGACGCCCTGGAGACCTGCCTCGACCGCACCGGCCCGGCCGGGCGCGCCATGATGTGCACCTCGGCCTCCGTACAGGTGTGCGTGGACGCGGGATACGAGGAGCCCGGCCCGCTGGGTCTCGGACGCCGCTGGTTGCTGGCCCACCAGCTGGGCCCGGTCCTGGTGGCCGCCTTCGCCAACTCCCCCCTCGCCGGTTCCGAGCCCACCGGCTGGCTCTCCACCCGCCAGCTGCGGTGGACGGAGATCGGCAAGGACCGGGCGGGCGGTCCGTCCCTGGACACCGACCCCCGCACCGCCTGGGCCCGGCATGTCCTGGACGCGCCGGTGATGTGCATACGGCGGGACAGCGGCCCCTGGGACGTCCCGGAGGGGCTCACCTTCCGGGAGTGGGCCAGGTCGGGGGAGCCCCGGCAGCCGACCCGGGAGGATCTCGACTACCACGTCTCGACCCTGTTCCCGCCGGTCCGGCCGCGCGGCCATCTCGAACTGCGCATGATCGACGCGCAGCCCGGCGAGGACGGCTGGATCGTCCCGCTCGCCGTGACGACGGCACTCTTCGACGACCCGGAGACCGCCGAGACCGCCTACCGGGTGGTCAAGCCGCTGGCCGAGCGCACCCTGTCCCTGCCCGCCCCCCACAACCCGTTGTGGATCGACGCGGCCCGTCACGGCCTGGCCGACCCCGAGCTGCACGAGGCGGCCATCGCGTGCTTCGCGGCCGCCCTGGAGGCCCTGCCCAGGCTCGGCGCCACTCCGGAGGTCACGGACGCCGTCGAAACGTATCTGCACCGCTATGTGATCCGGGGCCGCTGCCCCGCCGACGATCTGCTGGACCGCACGCACGGTTCGCTCGGGAAGGAAATCCGCACATGACCGACCCGTCCGTCGACCCCTCCGTCGACCCCTCCGTCGACCCCTCCGTCGACCCCGAGGCCTTCCGCGAGCGGGCTGTCACCACGCTCGTCACCGCCCGGGACCGTACGACGCTGCTCACCAGCTGCGTCGAGGACCCCGACCTGACCGCCCAGCACTCGCCGCTGATGTCGCCGCTCGTGTGGGACCTCGCCCACATCGGCAACCAGGAGGAGCAGTGGCTGCTGCGGACCGTCGGCGGGCAGGAGGCGATACGGCCCGACATCGACGGCATCTACGACGCCTTCGAGCACCCGCGCTCCGAACGCCCCACCCTGCCCCTGCTGTCGCCCGCGGAGTCCCGGCGCTACGCCGCCGAGGTGCGCGGGCGGGTCCTCGACATCCTGGAGGGCAGCGCGCTGCACGGGACCCGGCTCACCGAGGCCGGGTTCGCCTTCGGGATGATCGCGCAGCACGAACAGCAGCACGACGAGACCATGCTGATCACCCATCAGCTCCGCAAGGGCCCCGCGGCCCTGACCGCCCCGGACCCGGAACCGGCCCCGCTGTTCACCGGCCCGGCCGAAGTCCTGGTCCCCGGGGGCCCGTTCACCATGGGCACCTCGGACGAGCCGTGGGCGCTGGACAACGAACGCCCGGCGCACCGGCGGGAGGTGGACGCCTTCTACATCGACACCACTCCGGTGACGAACGCCGAGTACCAGGCGTTCATCGAGGACGGCGGCTACGACGACGAGCGCTGGTGGGCGCCGGCGGGCTGGGCGCACATCCGCCAACACTCCATCCACGCCCCGCTGTTCTGGCGCCGCGACGGCAAGCAGTGGCTGAGGCGTCGCTTCGGCGTCACCGAGGTCGTGCCGCCTGACGAGCCGGTGGTCCACGTGTGCTGGTACGAGGCCGACGCCTACGCCCGCTGGGCCGGACGGCGGCTGCCCACCGAGGCGGAGTGGGAGAAGGCAGCCCGCCACGACCCGGCCGGCAACCGCTCCATGCGCTACCCGTGGGGCGACGCCGACCCCGCGCCGGAACACGCCAACCTCGGCCAGCGACACCTGCGTCCCGCCCCCGCCGGAAGCTATCCGCAGGGCGAATCCCCGCTGGGGGTACGCCAGTTGATCGGTGACGTGTGGGAGTGGACGGCGAGCGACTTCGAGCCCTACCCCGGGTTCCAGGCGTTCCCGTACAAGGAGTACTCGGAGGTGTTCTTCGGCCCCGACCACAAGGTGCTGCGCGGCGGGTCGTTCGCCGTGGACGCGGTGGCCTGCCGGGGCACGTTCCGCAACTGGGACTACCCGATCCGGCGGCAGATCTTCTCCGGCTTCCGCACGGCCCGTTCCGCGGGAGCCGTCTGATGTGCCGTCATCTGGCCTACCTGGGACCCGAGGAGCCGCTCGGCCAGCTCCTCGTGGAGCCCCCGCATGCCCTGTACCGCCAGTCGTGGGCACCTCGACGGCAGCGGTACGGCACCGTCAACGCCGATGGTTTCGGGGTCGGTTGGTACGCCGAGGGCGACCCGACACCGGCACGCTACCGGCGGGCCGGGCCGATCTGGGCCGACCTCTCCTTCGCCGATCTGTCACGGGTCGTGAAAAGCCCCGCGATCCTGGCCGCCGTCCGGGACGCGACCCTCGCGGGTGCCGACGCCGAGGCGGCCGCGGCGCCGTACGCCTCGGGGCCCTGGCTGTTCAGCCACAACGGCGCGGTCAAGGGCTGGCCAGGCTCCCTGGCCCCCCTGACCGCCACCCTGCCGCCGGCGGAGCTGCTGTCGATGGAGGCCCGCAACGACTCGGCGTTCGTGTGGGCCCTGGTGCTGAACCGGCTGCGCGGCGGCGACGAGGAGGGCCAGGCGCTGGCCGACACGGTCCTGGAGGTCGCCGAGGCGGCCCCCGGCTCCCGGCTCAACCTCCTGCTGACCAACGGGGAGTCCATCGCCGCGACCGCCTGGGGCGACACCCTCTGGTACCTCCAACGCCCCGGCACCGGCACGGTCGTGGCCTCCGAGCCGTACGACGACGATCCGCACTGGCACGAGGTCCCCGACCGCACGCTGCTCGCGGCGAGCCGCACCGACGTCCTGCTCACGCCGCTCAAGGAACCGTCCGTGGAACCACTCGAGGAGCCCCACACGTGAGTCCGTTCCTGCTGACCCGCACCCTGCCCGAGGACGCGACCGAGGCCGCGCTGCGCGCCGACGTCCTCAAGGGCCTGACGCACACGCCCAAGACGCTGCCGCCGAAGTGGTTCTACGACGCCCACGGCAGTGAACTCTTCGAGCAGATCACCGAGTTGCCCGAGTACTACCCGACCCGCGCCGAACGGGAGATCCTCGTCGCGCGCTCCGGCGAGATCGCCGCGGCGACCGGTGCCCGCACCCTGGTCGAGCTGGGCTCCGGCTCCTCGGAGAAGACCCGGTATCTGCTCGACGCGCTGACCGGGCTGCACACGTACGTGCCGGTCGACGTGAGCGAGAGCGCGCTCACCCAGGCCGGGCACGCCCTGATCGGCCAGCGCCCCGAGCTGAGCGTGCACGCGCTGATCGCCGACTTCACGGCCGGGCTGACCCTGCCGGAGACACCGGGTCCGCGCCTGGTGGCCTTCCTCGGCGGCACGATCGGCAACCTGCTGCCGGTCGAGCGCGCCGCGTTCCTGTCCTCCGTCCGCTCGCTGCTCTCCCCGGGTGACGCGCTGCTCCTCGGCACGGACCTGGTCAAGGACGAGGATGTGCTGGTCAGGGCGTACGACGACGCGGCCGGGGTGACGGCCGCGTTCAACAAGAACGTCCTGACCGTCGTCAACCGCGAACTGGGCGCCGACTTCGATCCCGGCGCCTTCGACCACGTGGCCCTCTGGGACGCCGAGAACGAGTGGATCGAGATGCGGCTGCGCTCCCGTACGGAACAGACCGTGAAGGTCCCGGCGCTCGACCTGGCCGTCGACTTCGCGGCGGACGAGGAGCTGCACACCGAGATCTCGGCGAAGTTCCGCAAGGAGGGTGTCCGCAGTGAACTCTCCGCCGCCGGGCTGGAGTTGGCCCATTGGTGGACGGACAGCGAGGGACGGTTCGCGCTCTCGTTGAGCGTGGTGCGCTGAGGAGACATCCGAAGCCGTGGGCGAGGGGCCGCGCGGCAACGCGGTCACCCTCGCCGTTCCCGGCCGTGGGTTGGAACCAGTGTGAACCCGGGATCCTCGACGACCCGTGTCGGGCCGCTGGTCGAGCGATACCGGGCACCGTCTCATCCCCGCGCACCTGGCACATCAGGGGCCCGGGAACGGATCTGACAGAACGCCGCCCACGATTGGTTGGAGGTCACCTCATCCTGCCTCCACGAACCTCGTCGGCGCGACCCACCTGGACAGCCGGCACGACACGGCGCGCTATCGCGAGGCGATGGACTGCCTCAGCGTCCAGGCGTCGAGCGCGCGCCACACCCGACGGGTGCTGGAACACGCGCGTGACCGGTTCTGAGCACCGGCCACCTCGCGCTCGGCGCCCGCTTGGGGCACGGTGGTGGAGGTGTGACACAGCCGTCACGGCGGAGAGGAGTACCCGCATGTCGAACCACACGTACCGGGTCACGGAGATCGTCGGCACCTCGCCCGACGGCGTCGACCAGGCGATCCGCAACGGCATCGCCCGTGCCTCGCAGACCCTCCGCAATCTCGACTGGTTCGAGGTGACCCAAGTGCGGGGCCAGATCGAGGACGGACAGATCGAGCACTGGCAGGTGGGGCTGAAGGTCGGCTTCCGCCTGGACGAGTCCGACTGACGGCTGTCAGGCCCGACTGACGGCACTCAGGTCCGCCCCTCCCCCTCCTGCGCCACCTTCAGCGCGGCGGAAGGGGCGGTCCAGCGTGCCCGTACGACGGTGAAGCCGGCGCGTTCGGCGTCCTGGCAGACCAGCTCGTCGTCGTCCACCAGCACCCGGATCTCGCGGGTCCTGGCGAGCTGCTTGAGGATCTCCAGTTTGGTGCGCCGGGCGGGCCGCCGGTCGTCGTTGCGGCGCATGTGGACGCGCCCCTCGGGCAGTCCCTGCGCGGTGAGCCAGGCGAGCGTGTCCCGTCGGCAGCGCTCGGGCCGCCCGGTGAGGTAGACGATCTCGCACTCCTCGGCGCTATCCAGCACCAGCGCGATGCCTTCCGGGATGGGCGGATCCGCGGGCGCGGCCGCGAAGAAGGCGTCCCAGTCACGCGGCTTGCGCTCCAGGAACCGCTGCCGGTGGGCCGTGTCGGCGAGGGTGTTGTCCAGGTCGAACACGGCGAGCGGGGGCTTGTCGCTGTCGGTCACACGGCCACCCTAGGGCCTGGCCTGCGGATGAGGTCGGCTACGGGCAACAGCCCCGACCCCGGCAACCTTCCCGCCCCGGGCGACCACTGCCCCTCGACACAGCAGTCAGGCCGAGGCGGGAGACTTCATGCGTGTGAACAGGGCGATCTGGACGGCGGCACTGGCGGGCGCGACCCTGTCCGTCGCCTTACCGGCTACCGAGGCGTCCGCGGCGCCGACGACCCTGGTGGTGGCGACGAACGGGAGCGACACCGCGCCGGGCACGCTCGCCCAGCCGCTGCGGACGGTCCAGCGGGCCGTGGACCTGGCGAAACCCGGCGACAGCATCGCCGTACGCGGTGGGACCTACGCGCTCACGGACAACATCACCATCGCCACCTCCGGCACCGCGTCCCAGCCCATCTCCCTGGGCGCCTACCAGGGCGAACGGGTCGTCATCGACGGCGAGCAACTCGCCGCGAGCCACACACCGGTCGGTGGCAGCATCCCGCGGGCCGAGCGCGGGGCGATCCACCAGGAGGCGTCGTACTGGAGGATCTCGGACCTGGAGATCGTGAACGGCCCTTACGGGGTCTACTGCGACGGCTGCAACGGCAACGTCTTCGCCCGTCTGAGGACCCACGACAACTACGAGTCGGGCTTCCAGCTCCAGGGCGCCTCCAGTGGCAACCAGATTCTGAACCTGGACAGTTGGGCCAACCGTGATCCGCGCAAGAACGGCGAGAGCGCCGACGGCCTTGCCATCAAGGAGGGTTCGGGCACCGGCAACGTCGTCCGGGGAGCGCGGCTGTGGAACAACGTCGACGACGGCTTCGACGACTGGAAGTTCACCTCGCCGGTGCTCATCGAGAACACGATCGCGTACGGCAACGGATTCAACCGCTGGAACTTCCCCGACTTCGCGGGTGACGGCAACGGCTTCAAGCTCGGCGGCGGCAGCCCGGCACCGGCGGTGGCGCACACCCTGCGCAACTCGATCTCCTTCAAGAACGCGGCGCACGGGATCACGGACAACGGCAACACCGGCGCCCTGGCCCTGACCCGCAACACCACGTGGGCCAACGGCGGTACGGGCTTCGACGCCGACATCTCGGGCGGCACGGCCCGGCTGACCGCGAACCTGTCCGTCGCCGACGCCAAGGCGGCTGCCCTGGGTTCGGCGACCGTCTCCAGCGGCAACTCCTGGGATCTGGGAGGCACTTGGAACGCCTCTTCGGTGCTGAGCACCGACCCGTCGGCGATCACCGGGGCGCGGTCGGCCGACGGTTCACTGCCGTCGGCACCTTCCTTCCTGGTACCTCGCAGCGGGACGGCCATCGGAGCGCGGTTCTGACACAGGGGCACCCCGCCCGCACCCCGTGATCAGTGCAGGCCGCATGCTTCTCCCATGTCCTCGACGCCCCGTACGTTCCTGACCGGCTCCGCCTCCTGCACCCTCGTCGTCTGCCGGGGCTGCTGCTGCGGCGACGCCCGCAAGCACCCCGGCACCGACCACGCCTGGCAGCTGGAGCTGCTGCGGGCCGGCGCGGCGGAGCACGGCTTCCAGGTGCGTACGACCGACTGCCTCGGCCCCTGCGACCAGGCCAACGTCATCGTCGTGCGCCCCTCGGCCGCCGGGCGCCGGGCAGGTGGCAAGGCCGCCTGGATCGGGTTCGTCATGGACGACGAGGGCACCGAGGAGGTCGTGCAGTGGGCGGCGGCGGGCGGTCCGGGGGTCGCCGAGCCGCCCCTGACGCTGGAGCTGCAGTTCATCGAGCCGCCACGGGAGGCGAGGGTGCGGTCCCGGCGCCGCCGCTGATTGTTAATGGGATCCATTTTCATGTAGCGTCCTCGGTGCTCACCCCGCCACCGAGGAGGTTCCCGCCATGGCTGTCCCCAAGCGGAAGATGTCCCGCAGCAACACCCGCCACCGCCGCTCGCAGTGGAAGGCCACCACCGCACAGCTGGTGCCGGTCACGGTCGACGGGGTCGCGCATCTCGTCCCGCAGAACCTGGTCAAGGCGTACGAGCGCGGCCTGCTGCGCCCCGAGGGCTGAGGACCGGATGTCGTACGACCGCCTCCTGCCCGTCACCGTCCTCTCCGGCTTCCTCGGGGCGGGCAAGACGACGCTGCTCAACCACGTCCTCGCCAACCGTGCGGGCCTCAGGGTCGCCGTCATCGTCAACGACATGAGCGAGGTCAACATCGACGCGGCGCTGGTGCGCGGCGGTGAGGCCGCGCTGTCGCGGACCGAGGAACGCCTGGTCGAGATGACCAACGGCTGCATCTGCTGCACCCTGCGCGACGACCTCCTCGAAGAGGTGGACCGGCTGGCCCGCGAGGGCCGTTTCGACCATCTGCTCATCGAGTCGTCCGGGATCTCCGAGCCCATGCCGGTGGCGGCCACCTTCGCCTTCGCCCGCGACGACGGCGCCACCCTCGGCGATGTGGCCCGCCTCGATACCATGGTCACCGTCGTGGACGCGGCCAACTTCCTGCCCGAGCTGGAGAACGGCGACGAGCTGGCCGAGCGCGGCCTCGCCCCGTTCGAGGACGACGAGCGCACGGTCAGCGATCTCCTCGTCGACCAGATCGAGTTCGCGGACGTCCTCGTCCTCAACAAGCTCGACCTGGTCACCCCGGAGGCGGCGGCCCGGTTGCGCGCGGCTCTCGTACGGCTCAACCCCGTCGCCCGGATCGTCGAGGCCGAGCACTCCCGCGTGGACCTCCAACAGGTCCTCGGCACCGGCCTGTTCGACCTGGAGCGCGCCCAGCAGGCACCGGGCTGGGTCCAGGAGCTCAACGGCGAGCACATCCCCGAGACCGAGGAGTACGGCGTCTCCTCCACCGTCTTCCGCTCCGAACTCCCCTTCCACCCCGGCCGGTTGTGGGACTTCGTGACCGAGGACCTGGACAGCGGGGCGTACGGGCGGATCCTGCGCTCGAAGGGGTTCTTCACCCTCGCCAGCCGCCCGCACGTGACGGGCCTGTGGTCACAGGCCGGTTCGGTGGCCCGCTTCGAGCCGTCGGCCGCACGGGACGCCGAGGCGCCGTACGCGCAGGAACTCGTCTTCATCGGAACGCAGTTGGACCCCGCCGAGCTGCACAAGGCGCTCGGTACCTGCCTGCTCGCCCCACACGAAGACGCTCCCGTGGTCGACCCCTTCCCCGCCTGGGAGACGTACGGCATCGACGAGACCTGCGACCACGAGGCCGCCGAAGCCCACGCTCACGCCGCCGTGTCGTAGAACTCGGCGCGGACCCGGCGCAGCCATGCCTCGGCCGGCCCCTCGTCGGGCCGGTCCGGCAGCGCACTGCGGGTCTCGGCGAAGGCGGTCTCGTACTGGGCCAGCAGCGCCCTGGCGTGCGCGGGGTCCGCGGCCACGGCGTCCCCGAAGCGGTGGTACTCCTCGGGATCCTCGACCCGCACGGTGAGCCGCCCGGTGGCGTACAGCTCCAGACCCTGGTGGCACAGGCGCTTGAGGTGCCGGGCGTGCTTGGCGGTGCGCGGGTCGCCGCTGCGGCTCTCCAGCTTCCTGAACTGCTGGGTGGCGTACCCGAGATACGCGTCCCGCACCCGCAGGGCGCTCAGGAACGACCCGCGGATGCCGATGAGTTCGTCGCCCAGCGGGGTGCGCACCTCGTACAGCTCGTCCGGCAGCCACACCAGTTCCATCACGGTCGGATTGCCGCCGAGGGCGAGCCGGCACCACTTCGCCGCCTCGTGCAGGGTGCGGTCGGGTGCCGTGGTGACGTGGGACTCCTTCGGCGTGTGCAGACCGAGCAGGGTCTCGGTGGGCGCGGCGAACATGCCGAGCCGGTCCACGTCGGAGCCCGCGCGGGCGAGTCCGTACGCGGTCGAGCCGACGACGCCGGAGAGCAGGATGTTCTGGAGGGTCACCCGGCCATTGTGCTGACCTGCGGTGATCGCGGTCATCAGGTTTTCCGGGGGAATACCGCATCCGGTCGGACGTTGAACCCTGTGTGAGTTCCGTGATCGCCGCCACCCGCTTCTCCGTCCTGGACCGCTCCCGCACCCGCGAGGGCGGCACGAACGCGCAGGCCCTGCGCGACACCGTGCGGCTGGCGCGGGAGCTGGAAGGACTCGGCTACCACCGTTTCTGGGTCTCCGAGCACCACGGCGTGCCCGGCGTGGCCGGTTCCGCGCCGACGGTACTGGCCGCCGCGGTGGCCTCGGCGACGGAGACGATGCGGGTCGGCACCGGCGGTGTGATGCTGCCCAACCACCAACCCCTGGTCGTCGCCGAGCAGTTCGGGGTGCTGGAGTCCCTGTTTCCCGGCCGGATCGACATGGGCCTGGGCCGCTCGGTCGGCTTCACCGACGGTGTGCGCAGGGCGCTGGGGCGCGGCAAGGACGACGCCGACGACTTCGCCGTACAGCTGGAGGAGCTGCTCGGCTGGTTCCGCGGGACCTCCCCGACGGGGGTGCACGCCCGACCGGCAGAGGGCCTGACCGTGCCGCCGTTCGTGCTGGCCATGGGCGAGGGCGCCACGATCGCGGCCCGCGCGGGCCTGCCGATGGTCATCGGCGACCTCAGGAACCGCGAGAAGATGCAGCGCGGCATCGACCACTACCGCAGCCACTTCCGTCCCTCCCCCTGGGCGCCCGAGCCGTACGTCGTCATCTCCGGCACCGTCGCCGTCGCCGCCACCGAGGAAGCGGCCCGTCGGCTGCTGATCCCGGAGGCCTGGTCGATGGCGTACTCCCGCACGCACGGCACCTTCCCGCCCCTGCCGCCCGCCGAGCGCGTCGAGACGCTGGCGATGACGGCCAGGGAACGCGGCCTCTACGAGTCCGGACTCACCGGGCACATCGCGGGCACCGAGGAGCAGGTCGCCCACGAGCTGGAGACGGTGCTGAAGGAGACGGGAGCCCAGGAGATCCTGGTCACGACCAGCACGTACGACCGCGAGGCGCTCCTTGACTCCTACGGGCGATTGGCGTCGATCACCACCGGTTAGAGTCGTTCTCATGCCAAACCCCCACGATTCCCACGACCCGTACGTCCGCGTCCGCGGTGCCCGTGAGCACAATCTCCAGGGTGTGGATGTCGACGTGCCACGGGATGTACTGGCGGTGTTCACGGGGGTGTCCGGGTCGGGGAAGTCGTCGCTGGCGTTCGGGACGATCTACGCGGAGGCGCAGCGGCGGTACTTCGAGTCGGTGGCGCCCTATGCGCGGCGGCTGATCCATCAGGTGGGGGCGCCGAAGGTCGCGGAGATCACCGGGCTGCCGCCCGCGGTCTCGCTCCAGCAGCGCCGCTCCGCGCCGACGTCCCGCTCGTCCGTCGGGACGGTCACCAATCTCTCGAACTCGCTGCGGATGCTGTTCTCCCGGGCCGGTGACTACCCGCCCGGCGCCGAGCGTCTCGACTCGGACGCCTTCTCCCCCAACACGACCGCGGGAGCCTGCCCGGAGTGCCACGGGCTCGGCCGAGTCCACCGTACGACCGAACAGTCCCTGGTGCCCGACCCGTCGCTGTCGGTCCGGGAGGGCGCGATCGCCGCGTGGCCCGGCGCCTGGCAGGGCAAGAACCTGCGGGACATCCTCGACGCGCTCGGTCACGACGTGGACCGGCCCTGGCGCGAACTGCCCGCCGAGGAGCGGGAGTGGATCCTGTTCACCGACGAACAGCCGGTGGTCACCGTGCACCCGGTACGGGACGCGGACCGGATCCAACGCCCTTACCAGGGCACGTACATGAGCGCCCGCCGCTATGTCATGAAGACGTTCGCGGACTCCAGGAGCCAGACGCTCAGGGCGAAGGCCGAACGTTTCCTGGTCTCCGAGCCCTGTGCGGTGTGCGGCGGCAGCAGGCTGCGCGCCGAGTCGCTGGCGGTGACCTTCGGCGGCCGTACGATCGCCGAGCTGGCTTCGGTGCCTCTGGTGGAGCTGGCTTCGCTGCTCGACGCACGGTCCGAGACCGCGCGGGTCCTCACCGACGACCTCAAGTCCCGTATCGCACCGGTCGTCGAACTCGGCCTCGGCTACCTCAGCCTGGACCGCGCGACCCCCACCCTCTCCGACGGTGAGCTCCAACGACTGCGGCTCGCCACCCAGTTGAGGTCCGGGCTGTTCGGTGTCGTGTACGTCCTCGACGAACCCTCCGCCGGACTGCACCCGGCGGACACCGAGGCACTGCTCACGGTTCTGGCCCGGCTGAAGGCGGCTGGCAACTCGGTGTTCGTGGTGGAGCACCACCTCGACGTCATGCGGGGCGCGGACTGGCTGGTGGACGTGGGGCCGCGGGCGGGCGAGCACGGCGGCCGGGTGCTGCACAGCGGGCCGGTGGCGGAGCTGGCGAAGGTCGAGGAGTCCGCCACGGCACGGTTCCTGTTCGATCGCCACGCAGCCGTGCGTCGTCAAGTGCGCGTCCCACGCGGCCAGTTGAAAGTCGGGCCGGTCAGCCGGCACAACCTGCGCGGGGTGACGGCGGAGTTCCCGCTCGGCGTGTTCAGCGCGGTCACCGGGGTGTCGGGGTCGGGCAAGTCCACGCTCGTCGGCGAGATCACGGAGGAGCTGGAGGGGGTGGGCCGTCTGGTCTCGGTCGACCAGAAGCCGATCGGCAGGACCCCGCGCTCCAACCTGGCGACGTACACGGGCCTGTTCGACGTCGTGCGCAAGGTCTTCGCCGGCACCGAGGAGGCGCGTGGACGCGGTTACGGCGTGGGCCGGTTCTCCTTCAACGTGACGGGCGGGCGCTGCGAGACCTGTCAGGGCGAGGGGTTCGTCAGCGTCGAGCTCCTCTTCCTGCCGAGCACCTACGCTCCCTGCCCCGACTGCGACGGCGCCCGCTACAACCCCGAGACGCTCCAAGTGACGTACCGGGGACGGAACATCGCCGAGGTGCTCGACCTCACGGTGGAGTCGGCGGCGGACTTCTTCGCGGACACCCCGGCCGTGGCCCGCAGCCTCGCCACCCTCCTCGACGTGGGCCTCGGCTACCTCCGTCTCGGCCAGCCCGCCACCGAACTCTCCGGCGGCGAGGCCCAGCGCATCAAGCTCGCGAGCGAACTCCAGCGCGTCCGCCGCGCCCACACCCTCTACCTTCTCGACGAACCCACCACGGGTCTCCACCCGGCCGACGTCGAGGTCCTCATGCGCCAGCTCCACGGCCTGGTCGACGCCGGCCACACGGTGATCGTCGTCGAGCACGACATGTCGGTCGTGGCGGACGCGGACTGGGTGATCGACCTGGGGCCGGGCGGCGGGGACGAGGGCGGGCGGATCGTGGCGACGGGTCCTCCGGCCGAGGTGGCCCGGGCGGAGGGAAGCGCGACGGCGCCCTATCTGGCGGCCGTCACGACCGCGTGACACACCGGACCACGCCCCGAACGCCCCGGTCTCACAGGCCGGTCCGCTCCCCGCAACGCCCCAGCCTCACAGACCAGCGCACGCCGCCGAACGGCCCCGCCTCACACCCCGCACACCCCGGTCGCACACGCCGATCCGCCCGCCCCCCGGAACACCCCAGCCTCACAGACCAGCGCACGCCGCCGAAGGGCCCCGCCCCACACACCGGACCACACCCCCGAACACCCGGCTCCACACGCCGATCCCCCGGAACGACCCAGCCTCAGACCGGCCCACACCGCCGAACGCCTCGGTCGCACACGCCCACGCTCCCGAACGCCCCCGCCTCACAGCCGGTCCACGCTCGCGGACGTCCTCGGCCTCACACCCCGGCCGCAACTCCGAACACCCCGGTCTCACACACCCGCGTCGACCCTCCGATCGGCACCGGCGGCCAGCGTGTGTGCCCGACCGTCGCCGCGCGACCCCCAGGTCTCCGCGGCGCGGGCGAGTGACTTCCGCTCGGTGTGGGCGCCCGGCTCGATCAGCGGCAACACCTCCACCTCGGCAACCAGTCCTCGTGCCGACACCACCCGCCACACCGACGCCAGCAGGGAGTCGTCACCGATGAAGGCGGGGGCCGTACTGGCACCGCCGTCGACGAGGCGGTAGCGCAGGCTCACCGGCTGGACCGGGACCCCGGCGTCGAGGGCCGCCTGGAAGACCGCGCGGCGGAAGTGGCCCTGGGCGCGGCCGCACCAGGTGCTGCCCTCGGGGAAGACGGCGACCGCGGCGCCCCCGCGCAGCGCGCCGGCGATCCGGGCCACCGTGTCCGGGAGGGCCCGCAACCGGTCCCGGTCGATGAACAGGGTGCCGCTGCGAGCCGTCAGCCACCCCGCCACGGGCCAGTGCCGGATCTCCGACTTGGCGAGCATCCGGGCGGGGCGTACGGCGGCGAGCAGGGGGATGTCCAGCCAGGAGATGTGGTTGGCGACCAGGAGCACCCCGCCGGTGGGCGCGGTGGCGCCGGACATGCGGACCCGGACCCCCGAGGCCCGCACCACCGCCCGGCACCACCACCTGACCGCGCCGACCGGGATCCACCGGCCGACCGGGAGCAGGACGATCCCGGCGAGGGTGACCGCCGTGACCGCTACCAGCCGCAGCACGGCACGGGGTACGGCCGTGGCGGATCCCGCGGTCTCCAGACACGCCCGGGGGGTGCAGGGCGCGCTGGGCAGCCACACGCTCATCAGGCCGGGACGAGCGAGAGGAAGTGCCGCAGATAGCGGGCGTTGACCCGGCGCATCGACAGCAGCACGTACATGTCGGCGACCCCGAAGTCCGGGTCGTGGGCGGGCTGTCCGCACACCCAGGCGCCGAGGCGGAGGTAGCCGCGCAGCAGCGGGGGCAGCTCGGTGTGGGCGGCCGGGGTGCCCTCCGCGGGCTCCCAGGGCAGCAGGGGCCGTACCCGGAACTCCTCGGGGGCCAGGTACTTGGTGCGCACCCGGTCCCAGGTGCCGGCCGCGAGCGCGCCGCCGTCGGCGAGCGGGATCGAGCAGCAGCCGGCCAGCCAGTCGTGGCCGCGGTCCACCATGTAGCGGGCGATGCCGGCCCAGATGAGGCCGATGACGGCGCCGTCGCGGTGCTCGGGGTGCACGCAGGAGCGGCCCACCTCGACGAGACCGGGGCGGATCGCGTCGAGCGGCGCGAGGTCGAACTCGCTCTCCGAGTACAGGCGTCCGGCGACCGCGGCCCGCTCCGGGGGCAGCAGCCGGTAGGTACCGACGACCTGGCCGGTCAGGGTGTCGCGGACGAGCAGGTGGTCGCAGTAGGCGTCGAAGCCGTCGACGTCGAGGCCCGGTTGCGGGGTGGTGAGGAGGGCGCCCATCTCGCCGGCGAACACGTCGTGCCGCAGCCGCTGCGCGGCCCGTACGTCGTCCTCGTCGCGGGCCAGGGTGACGGTGTAGCGGGTGGGGGCGACGCTCTGCGGGGGACGGTCGAGGGTGGAAACGCCGGTCATGGCACTCTCCTGGTTGCGGGCCGGTTCGGCGGAGCGGGCGCAGACCGTGGGGAGTGCGATCTGCCGCACCTGTTCTTCCGATGCCGGCTGACCTCCGCGTGTCCGGTGCGGGGAGAGCCGATGTGCGGTTGTTGAACGGCTCGGTCCGGGGCAGCACACCCGTCCCGAGCCCTCAGAAGGTGGCCGTCATTTCGTCGGAGCGCAGCGTTCCAGCCACCCGCGCGTCTCGTCCTCGTCCAGCACCCGCTCCGTAGCGCTGCTGCATCTCCTGGAGCGCGCGCTGGGCACGCTCGCTGTCCCGCTCCCGGACAGCGGTCCCGAAACCGGCGGCGGCCTCGAGAAACCGCTCCCTCCCCTTGCGCCCGAAAATCATGAGCGCACTGCACAGAGGCCACATGTGCGAGACGGGGCCGGGGAGCACCACTCCCGGCCCCGCCCGTCCGCACCGAACGGCGAACGTCTGTGCGCGGCTAGCGCTTCGCGACCTTCCGGGTCGCCCGCAGCCACTCCTTGTTCATGCTCGTGATGGACACCAGCGGAATCCCCTTCGGGCAGGCCGTCGCGCACTCACCGGCCAGCGTGCACCCGCCGAAGCCCTCGTCGTCCATCTGCGCCACCATGTCCAGCACCCGTGTCTCCCGCTCGGGCGCCCCCTGCGGCAGCACGTTCAGGTGGTTGACCTTGGCGGAGGTGAACAGCATCGCCGCCCCGTTGGGACACGCGGCCACGCACGCCCCGCACCCGATGCACTCCGCGTGCTCGAAGGCGAAGTCGGCGTCGGGCTTCGGCACCGGCGTGGCATGTGCCTCGGGGGCCGCTCCGGTGGGAGCCGTGATGTATCCGCCGGCCTGGATGATCCGGTCGAACGCGGACCGGTCCACGACCAGGTCCTTGATCACCGGGAACGCGGACGCCCGCCACGGCTCGATGTCGATGGTGTCGCCGTCCGAGAAGGACCGCATGTGCAGCTGACAGGTGGTCGTGCGCTCGGGTCCGTGCGCGTCGCCGTTGATGACGAGCGAGCACGCGCCGCAGATGCCCTCACGGCAGTCGTGGTCGAAGGCCACGGGATCCTCACCGCGCAGGATGAGCTCCTCGTTGAGGGTGTCCAGCATCTCCAGGAAGGACATGTCGGAGGAGATGCCGTCCACCTCGTACGTGGACATGGCGCCGTCGGCGTCGGCGTTCTTCTGCCGCCAGACGCGCAGGGTGAGCTTCATGCGTAGCTCCGCTGGGTGGGGTGGACGTACTCGAAGACCAGGTCTTCCTTGTGCAGGACGGGAGCCTCGCCGGTGCCGGTGAACTCCCAGGCCGCCGCGTAGGCGAACTCGTCGTCCCTGCGGGCTGCTTCACCGTCGGGAGTCTGGGACTCCTCGCGGAAGTGACCGCCGCAGGACTCGGCGCGGTGCAGCGCGTCGAGGCACATCAGCTCGGCCAGCTCCAGGTAGTCGACGACGCGGTTCGCCTTCTCCAGCGACTGGTTGAACTCCTCGCCGGTGCCCGGGACCTTGATCCGCCGCCAGAACTCCTCGCGGATCTGCGGGATGCGCTCCAGTGCCTTGCGCAGCCCGGAGTCGGTGCGGGCCATCCCGCAGAACTCCCACATGAGCTCGCCGACTTCGCGGTGGAAGGAGTCCGGAGTGCGGTCGCCGTCGACCGCGAGGAGCAGGTTCAGCCGGTCCTCGGTCTCCGCCAACACCTCCTGTACGGCGGGGTGTTCGCCGGTCACCGCGTCCTGGTGCGGGTTGCGGGCGAGGTAGTCGTTGATGGTCGCCGGCAGCACGAAGTAGCCGTCGGCCAGGCCCTGCATCAGCGCCGAGGCGCCCAGGCGGTTCGCCCCGTGGTCGGAGAAGTTGGCCTCGCCGATCGCGAACAGGCCGGGGATCGTGGTCTGGAGGTCGTAGTCGACCCACAGTCCGCCCATCGTGTAGTGCACGGCGGGATAGATCCGCATCGGCACCTCGTACGGATCCTCGTCGGTGATCCGCTGGTACATGTCGAAGAGGTTGCCGTACTTGGCCTCGACCGCCTTGCGCCCCATGCGCTTGATCGCGTCGGCGAAGTCCAGGTACACACCCTGTCCGCCGGGACCGACCCCGCGCCCCTCGTCGCAGACGTTCTTCGCGGCGCGGGAGGCGATGTCGCGCGGGACCAGGTTGCCGAAGGACGGGTAGATGCGCTCCAGGTAGTAGTCGCGCTCCTCCTCCGGGATCCTGTTCGGCGGCCGGTCGTCGCCCTTGGCCTTCGGCACCCAGATCCGGCCGTCGTTGCGCAGCGACTCGCTCATCAGCGTCAGCTTGGACTGGTGGTCGCCGGTGCGCGGGATGCACGTCGGATGGATCTGCGTGAAACAGGGGTTGGCGAAGTGGGCGCCCCGGCGATGGGCCCGCCAGACGGCCGTCGCGTTGGAGTTCATGGCGTTCGTCGACAGGTAGAAGACGTTGCCGTAGCCGCCGGAGGCCAGCACCACGGCGTCCGCGAAGTAGGTGTCGATGCGCCCGGTGACGAGATCCCGCGCCACGATCCCCCGGGCCCGTCCGTCGACGACGATCAGGTCGAGCATCTCGGTGCGCGGGTGCATCTCGATGTTCCCGGCCGCGATCTGCCTCGACAGCGCCTGATACGCCCCCAGCAGCAGCTGCTGACCCGTCTGCCCGCGGGCGTAGAAGGTCCGGGAGACCTGCACGCCACCGAAGGAGCGGGTGTCGAGCAGACCGCCGTACTCCCGCGCGAAGGGCACGCCCTGCGCCACGCACTGGTCGATGATCTCGACGGAGATCTGCGCGAGCCGGTGCACGTTGGACTCCCGTGCCCGGAAGTCGCCGCCCTTGACGGTGTCGTAGAACAGCCGGTGGATGGAGTCGCCGTCGTTGCGGTAGTTCTTGGCCGCGTTGATGCCGCCCTGAGCGGCGATGGAGTGGGCGCGGCGCGGGGAGTCCTGGTAGCAGAACTGGACGACGTGGTAGCCCTGTTCGGCCAGGGTCGCGCCCGCGGAGCCGCCCGCGAGGCCGGTGCCCACCACGATCACCGTGTGCTTGCGGCGGTTGGCGGGGTTGACCAGCTTGGCCTCGAACCGCCGTTTGTCCCAGCGCTCGTTGACGGGCCCGGCGGGCGCCTTGCCGTCTGTCAGGGGCGCACCGGTCGTGTAGTGCGCATAGTTGGGGTACGTCATGTTCAGCTCACCACTCCGGTCATGACACCCACGGGTACGGCGATGAAGCCGGCCGTGAGCAGCAGTGCGAGGACGTTGGCGACGGCCTTGAGGGCGCGGTCGCGGCTGCGGCTGCCGGCGCCGAGGGTCTGTGCGGCACTCCAGAAGCCGTGCCGGACATGCAGTCCGAGGGCGAGCATCGCGACGATGTAGATGACGTTGCCGTACCCGGTGGAGAAGGTGTCCACGACGTTCTGGTACGGGTGGCCGGGCTGGAAGCCGGGGTGCACGGTGCCGGTCGTCAGGTCGAGGATGTGCCACACGATGAACAGACCGAGGATGATCCCGCCCCACCGCATGGTGCGGGTCGCGTAGCTCGCCCGCGGCTTCTTGTGGACGTACTTGCTGGGCCGCGCCCTGATGTCGCGGCGGCTGAGCTGATAGGCGGACGTGGCGTGCGCGACCACGGCCACGACCAGCGCCACCCGGATGATCCAGAGCGTCCACTCGTAGTGCATGAACGGTTCGCCGACCGTGCGCAGCCAGTGCGCGTAGTGGTTGAACTCGTCCGCCCCGAAGAAGATCTTCAGGTTGCCGATCATGTGGACGACCAGGTACAGGAGCATGATCAGGCCGCTGACGGCCATCACGGTCTTCTTGCCGACGGAGCTGTCCCACACGGTGCGTGCCATGGACGGTCGTCGGTCCGTCCGCGTTGCCAGAGCCATGACTCAAGACGCTAGAGCCGGGAACCCCGATCGGTCCAAGACATGGTCCGGCTTGATTCCATAGAAAGCAGCTATCGTACGAGGGTGCAGTTCCAGCAGCTCCAGTACTTCGTGGCGGTCGCCGAGACCCGCCACTTCACCCGCGCCGCCGATCTCGTGCACGTGGCGCAGCCGTCCCTGTCCCAGCAGATCAAGGCGCTGGAGCGGGAGCTGGGGGCCGATCTGTTCCTGCGGGCGCGCGGCAACATCACGCTCACGGACGCGGGCGAGGCTCTGCTGCCGCTGGCCCGCCGCATCCTCGCCGACGCGGACACGGCCCGGCACGAGGTGCAGGAGCTGGTGCAGCTGCGCAGCGGCCGGATCCGGCTCGGCGCGACCCCGAGCCTGTGCACGGGTCTGCTGCCGGACGTACTGCGCGCCTTCCACGACCGCTATCCCGGTATCCGCCTGATGATCGAGGAGGGCGGCTCCCACGATCTCGTACGGCTGCTCGCGCGCGGTGCGCTCGACCTGGCCCTGCTGGTCCTTCCGCTGCCCACTCCGTCCCCGGCGCTGACGACGGTGGAGCTGCTGCGCGAGGACCTGGTCGTCGTGTCGTCGCCGGAGGTTCCCGCACCGGGTGGCCCGGGCCGCCGTACCGTGCGCATCGCCGACCTGGAGAGCGAGCCGCTGGTGATGTTCCGGCACGGCTACGACCTGCGCGAGCTGACCGTGGCCGCGTGCCGGGCCGAGGGGTTCGAGCCGGACTTCGCGGTGGAGGGCGGTGAGATGGACGCGGTGCTGGGCTTCGTACGGGCGGGCCTGGGCGTGGCCGTCGTACCGCGCATGGTCGCCACGCGCTCGGGGCGGGGACTGCGGGTCACCCCGCTGGCCCGGCCCGGCCTGCACCGGACGATCGCGCTGGCCCACCGCAGCGATGTGGCTCCGCCGCGGGCGGCGCGGGAGTTGCAGCGGATGCTGCTGGAGCGGTGAGCGGTGGCGTGCTGGCCCTCCCGCCCGGGGGTGACCGCCTGAGGCGACGGACGGTGCTCGCGGGGTCCGGCGGTTCGCAGGGCACAGGCACAAGCGAGCTCGCTCGCTCCCGCTGCCCTGAGTCAGCGGCGGGGCCGGCTCGACCGGGCCCGAGGGAGACGAAGGGGCCCCGGCCGTTCCATGGTCGACAGGGGCCCACCGACCCGGCTCGACCGGACTGGCTGCGGACCGCCCGGGTCCGCCGGCCCCGCCCCTCGGGCGCCACCGCCGGAACGCCCGCTCAGCCCGTCGCGTCCACCAGTGCCAGCTCGTGCAGTCGCTCCGGTGGGCCCGGGCGGGCGTAGTACCAGCCCTGGGCCGTGTCGCAGCCCAGTATCCGCAACTGCTCGGCCTGGGCCCCGGTTTCGACGCCCTCGACCGTCACCGCGAGGTTCAGACTGTGGGCGAGTGAGACGATCCCCTCGACGATCTTGAGGTCGACCGGGTCGGCGGGGAACTGCTGCATGCTCTGGGTGAAGGAGCGGTCCAGTTTGAGGACGCTGACCGGGAGGCGGCGGAGGTTCGCCAGGTTCGAGTAGCCGGTGCCGAAGTCGTCCAGGGCGATGTCGACGCCCATCTCGGCAAGGCGGCGCAGGGGCTTGAGCAGGTCGTCGTCGGCGCCGATGAGGGCCGACTCGGTCACCTCCAGGCACAGGGCCTCGGGGTCGACGCCCGCGCGCTCCAGGATGTCCACGGTCTCCTGGACCAGCCCTGGGTGGGTGAGCTGGCACGGTGAGAGGTTGACGTTGATGCGCAGGGGGCCGCCGTCCCCGTACCGTTCTCGCCACTCGCGGACCTGACGCACCGACTGCTCCAGGACCCAGCGGCCGAGCGGCACGATCAGCCCGGTGTGCTCGGCGAGCGGGATGAATTGGTCAGGACCGAGCACGCCGTGCTGCGGGTGCAGCCACCGCACCAGCGCCTCGGCGCCGCGCACAGTGCCGTCGCCGAGGTGGACCAGCGGCTGGTACTCGATGAAGAACTCGCCCCGCTCCAGGGCCGCGGGCAGCTGCGTGGTCAGCCCGTGCCGGGTGATGGCGCGGGCGTCGGCCTCCGGGTCGGCCAGCTCGAAGCGGTTGCCGCCCGCCGACTTGGCCCGGTACATGGTGATGTCGGCGCTGCGCAGCACCTCCGCGGGACCGCGCTCCCCCGCCGGGCCCTCGACGATGCCGATGCTGCCGCGCACGGTCAGCTCCCGGCCGTCGATACGGACCGGGGCGAGCAGCACGTTCATGATGCGTGCCGCGAGGTCGTCGACCTCGCTCTCGGTGTCGGGGCCCGTGGTCAGCGCCACGAACTCGTCACCGCCGAGCCGCGCCACCATCTCGCCCGGCGCGGTCGCGCAGGTCTGCAGCCGGTCGGCGACCTCGACGAGCAGCCGGTCACCGGCCGCGTGGCCGAGGCTGTCGTTGATGGTCTTGAAGCCGTCGAGGTCGAGGTAGCACAGCCCGAACCGCTGGCCGTCGCCCGCGTTCAGCGCCTTCTCCAGGCGCTCGAAGAACAGCGTGCGGTTGGGCAGTCCGGTGAGCGCGTCGTGCGTGGCCTCGTAGCGCAGCCGGAGGTTGAGCAGCCGGCGCTCGGTGGTGTCCTCCATGAGGGCGAGCTGGTACTGCGGGACGCCGTCGGCGTCGCGCAGCAGGGAGACCGTCAGGTTGGTCCACAGGACCGTTCCGTCCGGGCGGTAGAAGGCCTTTTCGAGGTGGTAGTGCTCGCGCTCGCCGCGGACGAGCTCGTCGTAGAGCGTCCAGGTCTGGGGCGCGTCCTCGGGGTGGGTCCACTCGCGGACGTTGCGGCCACGCATCGTCTGGTCCGTGATACCGAACATCCGCAGCAGCGCGCCGTTGACCTGGAGGACGTTGCCGTCCAGGTCGGCGATGCCGATTCCTATGGCCGCGCCCTCGAACACCGCGCGGAAGCGTGCCTCGGTCGCGTGCAGCGCCTGCGCCACCACGCCCTGCGCCTCGAGCGCGGCCCGTGCGATGGCCTCCTGCTCGGTCAGCGTCCGCTCGCGCAGTGCCTGCGCGTATCCGGCGGCCATGGCGTGCTGGAGCCGTGCGGACCGGCTGCGCAGGTCCTCCGAGTCGCCCTCGCCGCCGCAGTAGAGCACCAGGTAGGCGTCCACGCAGTCCAGGGAGCGGGTCAGTGCCTCCGGGTCCGTGCAGTGCACTGCGACGAGGGCGGCGCCGACCGCCCGGCCCTCGTCGGTGTCGGGGATCCTGGCCCGCAGGGCCTCGCTCAACCGGCGGGCCAACGGCAGCAGTTGCTCCTCGAACTCCAGCCGGGTCGAGGACGTCGACGTCACCGGGAACACCGCCCGGCTCCAGATCGTCGCGAAACGGCGCAGTCTGTCCTCCGGGCCGTCCGGCTCCGCGCTCACGCCTTCCGCCCCACGCCGCCGAACTGGGAGAAGGCCCACGGGTCCTCGTCGTCGGGGTCCCAGTTCTCCGACTCCGGCCGCCAGCGCGGCATCGGCACCAGCCCGGGTTCCACCATGTCGTACCCCTCGAAGAACCGTGCGATCTCGTCGTGCGAACGCATGATCAGCGGGTTGCGGATGTCCTTGTACACGTCCATCGCGCCCTGAACCTGCTCCTGCGACAGCGGTATTCCCTCGTACGCGGCATGCGTCAGCACCAGCAGGCTGCCGGGCGCGAACGCGTCGCGCAGCTGCGCCACCGCACCATAGGGGTCGTCCGCGTCGTCCACGAAGTGCAGTATGGCAACGAGGAGCAGCGCCACCGGCCGCTTCAGGTCGATCAGCCGCTGGACTTCGGGGCTCTCCAGGATCTCCTGGGGCTTCAGGAGATCTGCCGCGACGACGTCCGCGTCCGGGTTGTCCGCGATGACCGCCTGGCTGTGCGCGACGGCCACCGGGTCGTGGTCGACGTAGACGACGCGGGCGCCGGGGCTGGCGCTCTGGGCGACCTCGTGGACGTTGCCGAAGGTGGGGATGCCGGAGCCGATGTCCAGGAACTGGGTGATGCCCTGGTCGGCCGCGAACCGCACGGCCCGCCGCATGAACGCCCGGTTCGCCTGCATGATCTTCGGCAGTCCGGGAACGTGCTCCATGGCCTTGCGGGCCGCCTCCCGGTCGGCCTCGAAGTTGTGCGAACCGCCCAGGTAGAAGTCGTAGATACGCGCCACGCTCGGCACCGAGATGTCGATGCTCCGGGGAGCCCAGGCGGGACGCTCCATGTATCTCTCCAAGGCGTAGACGATCCGGTGTTCGAGCTGAGGCTACTGATCGCCCGCCAATGGAGCGAGCGGAAACGGAAATTGACCATCCGTTCCCGGTCACTGCCTGCGGCACGTGCCGCTCCGGGCCCCTGCGAGGTCCGCTACGAAAAGTAGGCGCCGCACCGCGGAGAGTTCCGAAGTGGGCGCCGACTCGCGGGGAGTTGGGGTGAATGACGGCAAACCGGCCCGACCCCTCCGTGCGGCGCGGAGGGGTCGGGCCGGTGGTTCGGTAAGGCCGGGGTCACTTGTCGGAGACGCCGACCATCTCTCCGTTGGGACGGACGGCGTACCAGGTACCGCCGACGCCCTGCCCGTTGGTGTCGCCGGCCTCCTTGTCGCCCGAGAAGGTGTAGATCGGCGAGCAGTTGACCGTCTGCTGCTTCACACCGTCGCCGCGGGTGAAGCTCATCAGGCCCTTCTTCTGGACGTCCTTGGTGTCGTTCGCCGACACTGGCGCCACGACCGGCCACTTCTCAAGGCAGGCGCCGTTGCAGTTGGAGACCGGCTCGGGCCAGGCCTTGTCCTTGGCGAAGCGGTAGACCGTCATGCCGTTCTTGTCGACGACGATCTCGCCCAGGTCGGGGTCGTTGCGCGTGGACAGACCGGGCAGGCTGGCGACGGACGCCTTCTTGCCGGTGGGTGCCAGCGCGTACCACTTGCCGCCCACACCCTGGCCGGTGAGGTCGCCGGCCTTGGTGTCCTTCGCGTAGCGGTAGGCCGGCCAGCCGCCGATGGTCAGCTGCTTGGTGCCGTCGGTGCGGGTCACCTCGCCGAGCAGCGCCTTGTCGATACCGGCACCGGCCGAGGCGTCGTCCGCGGGCACCGGCGGCCAGGCCGTGGCGCAGTCGCCGTCACAGTTCGACTTCGGCGGCTCGGCGGTGTCCTCGTCGAAGCGGTAGAGGCTGAGTCCGGCACTGTCGGTGAGCACGTCCCCGAGTTCGGCGTTCGCGGACACCTCGAGCTTGCCGGCCGAGGCCGACTGGGCTCCGAGGTTCCCCTGTCCGACGCCCGAGGTCGAGCTCGCACTGGGGCTGGTACCGGTCCCGATGCCGGAACCCACACCGCCGTATCCGCCCGCCGCCGCGGTGGCACCGACGTTCTGGCTGCCCACCGAAGACGTGCCGCTTTCCTGACCGCACGCCGTCGTCAGCACCAGCACCGCCGCGGCGCTTGCCACGAGTGAGGCGTTCCGCCAGGAGGTCTTCATCGTCAACTCCCCATACTTTCTTAGGGTGTTGCAGCGCCCTGCTGCGCCGCCGCACGACCATGGGTACGCACCGGGGCAGGGGTTGTGTTCAACCGTCCCGCAAATTTCTTTCCGGAGGCTGTGACCACACCCGCCTCAGATCGCACACACGTACGCCTCATCGGACGGACGAGCGCCCGGATTCCAAACATCGGGCGGCCTTTTATCCCTCCTTCGGAGCAATCTCTTCGCGCCCGCGCGTAAGAGCGCGCGGCAGGCCTCATGATCTCCGTCGTGCATCGACCCGAAACGCCTCAATCCGCCTCCGCCATACGGGTGTTGGCCCTGTTGACATTGACGTGGGCGCTCATCGGCCCTACGGCCGGTGCGGCCGAGGCGGATGCCTGGGCCTGCGCCTCGGTCGGCCCCGACGGTGCCGAGGTGGTGGCGGTCGCCGGAAGCCTCACCTGGCCCCCTCCCCCGCCGTGCCCGAAGCCGAAGCCCACACCCACCCCGACTCCCCCGCCCCCCGAGCCCCCGTGCACGCCCACGCCCACTCCCTCTCCCGATCCCACGCCGACGCCGCCCCCGAAGCCACGGCCGCCGAAGCCGACGCCCACACCCGTCCCGCCCCCGAAGCCACCTCCCCCTCCCCCGCCGCCCGCACCGGCACCGCTGCCGGTGGCACCCCGGCCGCAACCGACGCCCCCACCCACCCCGACGCCCACACCGACCCCCACCCCGACACGGACGCCGTCGCCCGAGCCGACGCCCAGCCCCTCCGCGAGCCCGGTGACCTACCCGGCCTATCACCACGCGAAGGCGCCCGAGAGGCCCAGACACAGCACGACCTCGCCCGTGATCTACGTCCTGCTCATCACCGTGCCCGCGGTGGTCGCCGTGGCCGCCCTGCGGCCCCGCTAATGCCGATCCTGGAGGCATCCCTTGCCGGAATGGCTTGTTCTCATCCTCGCGATGCTGGCCGCGTGTGCCGTGGTGGTCGCCATCACGCTCATCCGCCACAAGGCGGCACCCCTGGACGAGGATCCCAGCGAGACCCCGGACGTCATCGAGTACATGACGATGTGGATCGGGGTGGTGTACGCCATCGTCCTGGGTCTGGCCATCGCGGGCGTCTGGGAGGCGCGCAGCTCCGCCCAGGACCACGTCCAGACGGAGGCACAGGCGCTCCACGAGATCTCGGAGCGGGTCCAGGTCTACCCGGCCGACGTCCGTGACCGCATTCGCGCCGATGTCAACGCCTATGTCGGACACGTCGTCACCGTCGAGTGGAAGGAGATGGCCGACCACAACCGCACGACCGAGCGCGGCACCGAGCTGCTCGACCGGCTCCGCACCGATGTCACGTCCTACGAGCCGACGACCGACTTCCAGGCCCAGGCCTACCAGCCGCTGGTGGACCAGGTGGCGGCCGTGGACCAGGCCCGCAACGCACGCGCCGACTCGGTCGAGCCCACCATGCCGGGGGTGGTCTGGTTCGGCCTGCTGGGCGGCGGTGTCATCACCATCGGGATGATCTTCGCCCTGCAGATCCGGCGTACCGCGCGGGAGCTGATCCTCGCCGGACTGTTCTCCGCGCTGATCGCCTTCCTGCTCTTCCTGATCTGGGACTTCGACGCCCCCTACAGCCGGGGCATCACGGCGTCGGCGGATCCGTTCCTGGCCCTCTTCCCGAACGTCGAGGGCTGACGGCGCCTCATCGCGGGCACTCCCGGGGGACGTCCGGCGCGCGACACGCCGCTGGCGTCCCCTGAGCGGCCCACACGCATGCCCCATTCGGCGCGACTGCGATCGCGCAGACGTACACCTGTTCCTAGCGTTTCGGTCATCGAGGTGCATTTCTCACGTAGGCGGAACAGGTCCGCAGCTGCTCCTCGGGGACCGGAGGAACCACCATGCGCGCGATACGCGTCGCTTCGGCCGCTCTGCTGGGTGTGACCGCCCTGACCTTCTCCGCACCGGCCGCCGTGGCGAAGAGCGACAACATCACGCCCTTCGGCTTCAGCGTCCAGCCGTCGACCGTCGCCGCGGGCGGACAGGTGACGTTGCTGCTCGAACGGGACCACGGCGGCTGCAAGGGCTCGGCGACCGTCACTTCGGCGGTCTTCGACACCATCACCATCCCCTCGAACCGGAGCCGGGCGATCGCCGTCGTCGACTGGGACGCCAGACCCGGGGCCGCCTACCAGGTGACGTTCACGTGTGACGGCGTGAGCGGGTCCACGAGCCTGACCATCGCCGGCGGCCGTCCGGTCGGCCCCACACCGGAGCCGCTCTACCCCGGCCGGGGTGTACACGCCGGTGAGGGCGGCAGTTTCGCCGGATTCGACCTCAAGGAGATCGGCATCGGTGCCGCGCTGATCGCGGGCTCGATCGGGGCGGCGCACCACTTCTCCCGTCGCCGCAGCGGCGAGGACGGCGCCTGAACCGGACACGGCCTTCCGCCCCGGATCCCGCGAGGGACGGGGTGGAAGGCCGTGTGACGTGCGGTCACCGATCTCCGAAGGGGGCGGGGATCAGATGTGCCGCTCGGACCGCCGACGCATCCAGAAGACGCCGCCGCCGATGACCGCGAGGGCCACCAGACCGCCGCCGATGGCCATGTCCGTCGGGGTGGCCCCGGTGGAGCTGCTGCCGCCGAGACCGCCGCGGACGCCGCCGATGACGGTGAAGGCCGTCGGGTTGATGACGGTGCCGTTGCCGCACACCACGCTGATGCTGTGCGATCCCGTGCGCGCGTTCCGGTTGACCGTCGCGGTACCGGTCGCGAGGTTGTTGGCGCCCACGCTCAGCGTGACCCGCCGGAACGCGTCCGAGCTCGCGGTGGCGGGGGCCGTGCAGTTGTTCACGGTGATCGTCAGCTGCCCACCACGGGCGATGACGCTGGGCAGGGCGACGACGTTGCTCGGGCTCAGGTTCATGCCGTCCCGCGCGACGGCCGCCGGGGCGGCGAGTCCGAGTACGGCGACGGCGGCGCCTGTGGCCGCCAGGGCACGAGTAGTACGCATGTGATCCTCCGCGGGAGGCACCCCGGGAACGGTCCCCGGTTGATCGGCGAGAAAGCGCCTCCCAGACAGACCCTCAGATGCCTTGCGCGGACTCGCATTTCGGCGATGGTCCGTCCTGGTGAGAGGACACGCCGAACGAAAAGCGCACAATCGGATATCTCCGCAGGTCACGGACCGTCAGAAAATTCCTGTTCACGGCAACTCGGATGGCGCACCACGCGTATTCGGGGGGCCACCCGTTCGCCTCGGCCCCGTCGCCGCATTCGCGCGCGGCACTTAGCGTTCTCGTATGCGCGAATGACGTGGCGACGGCTGCGTCGAGAGGGGAAGTCAATGTCTGCGTCCGAGTTGGCCGGTCTGGCCGAAGAGGAGGAGCAGCGGAAGAAGCGCGCTCCCTGGGGCGTGATAGCGCTTGTTCTGCTGACCGGCCTCGCGCTCATCCGGAACGGTTCGGGGGAGTTCGACGTCGGCCCGCCGCAGCCCGCGTCGGCGGCCGCGGCGGACAGCCGGGCGCACGGCACGGTCTTCGGCAACGCCCCCGCTCCCCTGTCGTACTCCGTGCCCGACCGGGTCTCCATCCCCGCGATCCGGGTCGACGCCCCGGTGCTGCCGGTCGGTCTGGACGCGGACGGCTGGGTCGGCGCGCCGCCGCCGGAGGACCCGAACCTGGCGGGCTGGTTCACCGGCGCGGTCTCACCCGGCGAGAAGGGCACCGCCGTCGTCGTGGGACATGTCGACAACAAGCAGGGCCCCGCCGTGTTCTACGGACTCGGGGCCCTGAAGAAGGGAAATCGCGTCGAGATCAGGCGCCAGGACGGAAAGACAGCGGTCTTCGAGATCTACGGCATCGAGGTCTTCGAGAAGAACAACTTCCCCGGCGACCGTGTCTACGGTTCCAAGGGCACCCCCGAATTGCGGGTCATCACCTGCGGGGGCGGTTTCTCCAAGCAGACCGGATACGCCGGCAATGTCGTCGCCTTCGCCCGCCTGGTCGAGGTCCGCTGAGCGTTCCCCGACCCGGCGGGCGCATTCCGGCTATGCGTACTGTCGTCGCGGAACGGTGACGTGATAGCCGGAATCGAGCAGCTGCGGAAGATAGTCGCGCAGCGCCCGGACACTCTGGGAACGGTCGCCCCCGGCGTCGTGCGAGAGCACCACGACGCCGGGGGCGGCGCCGTTCTCCACCCGGCCGACGATGCTGCGGGTGCCCGGCCTGGACCAGTCGAGGGTGTCGACGGTCCAGGCGAGGGGGTCCATACCGAGTTCGGCGCCGATCTGGAAGGCCGCGCGGTTCCAGGCGCCGTAGGGGGCACGGAACCATTCCGGCCGCTCCCCGTAGGCGTCCTCGATGACGTCGCAGGTGCGTTCCATCTCGGAGCGGATACGGGAACGGGTGAGCCGGGTGAGCAGCGGGTGCGACCAGGTGTGGTTGCCGACGACGTGTCCCTCGTCGGCCATGCGGGCCAGCAGGTCCTTGTTGTCGACGGCCATCTCGCCGCACACGAAGAACATCGCGCGTACGTCGTACTCGGCCAGGGTGTCCAGGATGTGCGGGGTGTAGCGGGGGTCGGGTCCGTCGTCGAAGGTCAGCACCATGGTCCGGCCGCGTCCGGACACCTTCAGCAACGGCTCGTGACGCACGAGCGTCTTGCGGTGGGCGGCGTGCGGCGTGCCGTAACCGGTGAGGGGCTGCAGGCGGTAGGCGGAGGGTTTGAGGGGACGGGCCACGGCCGGGGGGCCGGCGGCGCGGAGGGCCGGGCGGACCGGGTCCTCGCCCATGACCGCCGCGAGCACTCCGGCCGTGCCGGCGGCCCCGACCGCGGCGCCGGCCAGCAGGGCCCGGCGCCGGGTGAGCACCGCCGCCGTCGACGACAGCCGTGTGAGCAACTGATCCTTCGTCATGACTCATCAGTCGCCCGGCGGACCGCCGACGCACCTCAGCAACACCGGTGCGGCGGCACGAATACACCCACCCGGCCCAGCGGAACGGCGCTGGCGGCGCACCCGGCGGCTTCACGCCACGTTCCGGCGCCCGACGGTCCCGTACGCCGTCCGGACCTGCGGCTTCCGATAGCCTCACAGCCGTGACGGAACAGCATGCGCACCAGTTCGAGCGGGGTACGGACGGCCCGAAGGTGATCGTCGTCGGCGTGGACGGCTCCGACTCCTCGCTCCGCGCCGCCGCGTACGCCGGAGGTCTGGCCCGGCGGCAGCACGCGCTGCTCGCCGTGGTCTACGTCCAGCCGGTGATCGCAGCGGGCGCCGCGATCGGAGCGCCGGTCGCCGAGACCACCGACGAGATCGCCGAGGACCTGGTCGCCCAGATCCGGCTCGCGACGGAGCAGAACAAGGGGATATTCGATGTGCGCTGGGAGTTCCACACCTTCCGCGGCGACCCCTACAGCGGCCTGACGAAGGCCGCGGACGAGCTCAAGGCCGACGCGGTGGTCGTAGGCGCCTCGGAACAGGCCGGCCACCGGATCGTCGGCTCCGTGGCGGTGCGGCTGGTCAAGGCGGGGCGGTGGCCGGTGACGGTGGTGCCGTAGGGGTCTCAGGAACCGTCAGGAGCATCAGAGCGAGCGCAGGAACTCCAGCACGATCGCGTTGAACTCCTCGGGCTTCTCCAGGTTCGGGAAGTGCGAGGTGCCCTCCACCAGGACCGAGCGGCCGTTCTGGGCGGTGGCGGCGAAGAGTTCCGCGTCGGCGATCAGGTCGGGCGAGTCGAGCACGCCGTTGACCATGAGCACCGGGACGTCGATCTTCGGGACCCGGGCCCAGGTGTCGGTCATGGGTACGTGCCAGTTCGGTTCGTCCAGTGTGTGCTTGGCGACGGTGTGCAGGGCCATGTCGCGCAGGTGGTCCAGGATGCGCGGGTCCGTCTCGTCGGCCTCCCGGAAGGGGCCCGCGACGGACCGGAGGAACACCTTCAGCCAGGCCTCGATGTCACCCGAGTACAGGGTCCGCTGCGACTCGGCCACGACCGCGCGGGTCGTCTCGTAGGTGTACTGGAAGTCGCTGACCGAGGCGCCGCTCATCACGATCCCGCGGACCAGTTCCGGATACTCGATCGCCATGTCACCGGCGATGGCGCCGCCCATCGAGACACCGACCAGGACCGCGGGCCCCGCGTCCAGGTGGCGCAGCAGGTCGGCGAGGTCGTCGGCCCAGCGGAAGGGCTTGGTGGCGTTGGCGGTCCAGCCGTGACCGCGGACGTCCACGGCGATGACGCGATGGTGGGCGGCGAGGGCCGGGATCTGTGCCGCGAAGAGGCGGTGGTCGACGTAGCCGGAGTGGAGCAGGACCACGAGGTCCCCGTCGCCGGTGTCGAGATACGCGATGTCCCCGTCGGCAGATGCGAAGAAGCTCAGTTCCGAAGCAGCTGTCATGACAACCAAGGTGTCACATTGAGGGAACTTTGACAACCAGGTTGTCATGATGAATCGGTGCATGATGAGCGGGTGAACGACATCGACGAGCCACTGCCACCCGACGATCTCGGCAACCGGGTCAGCGAGGTGTTCGACCTGGTCGGCGCGCTCTACCGGCGCGGCCTGCGCAAACTGGAGCAGGACGAGGCGGTGGGCGGGGTGTCCGTCGGCGTGCGTTCCGTGCTCGTCCTGCTGCACAGGTACGGGCCCATGACGGTTCCTCAGATGGGCCGGATCATGGCGCTGACCCGGCAGTTCGTACAGCGCATGACCAATGACGCGATGGACCGGGGCTGGGTGGAGGCCACACCCAACCCCGCCCACCAGCGGTCCTCACTGATCCGGATCACGGACGAGGGCGTGGCCGTCATCACCGCGATCCTCGCGCGCGAGCACGCCCTGAACCGGCAGGTCGGCGGCGGCGAGCTCACCGACGCCGAACTCCGGGCGTGTGTACGTGTGTTGAAGGAGATGCTGCGGACCTTCGACCATGTGGACGTGGACTGAGCTACTGCCCCATCGTGAGCCCGTCCTTGCCCGCGCCCCGGCTCAACACGACCTCCCGGACGCGGTCGCGCACGCCGTTCAGATCGGCGCCCTGCGCGATCGCCCGGTTGAGGTTCACCACCCGCCCCGCGTCCACGTCGAACAGCTGCGGCACGAACTCCGCCTTCGTGACCCGCCAGCGCTCACCGGGCCGGGCTGGCGGGGCGAAGGTGAACCGGCCGAGCGTGGACTGGTTGCCGCGCGGGTCCTGGGCGCCCTCGTGGTTGAACATCTCACCGGCGATCTGGTCGCCCATGCCGTAGACCACCCAGGTGCCGTTGACCTTCTCGTACGCCTGCGGGACATGGGCGTGGGTGCCGAGGATCAGGTCGACGTCGGGGCGGGTGCCGGTGCGGGCGGCGGTCAGGTCGCGGGCCAGGGCCTGCTGCTGCTCGTCGGGCGCGTCCTGCCATTCGGTGCCCCAGTGCAGCGATACGACGACCACGTCGGCGCCCGCCTGCCGAGCGGCCCGGGCGTCCGCGAGGATCTTGTTCTCGTCCATGAGGTTGACCGCCCAGGGCTGCCCCTGGGGCAGCGGGAAGCCGTTGGTGTCATAGGTGTAGGCGAGGTGGGCGACCTTCGCCGGGCCGGCGCGCAGGACGGTGACCGTGTGCGCCTCCTGCTCGGTGCGGGCCGATCCGGCGTGCCGTACGCCCTCGCGGTCGAGGGTGTCGAGGGTGCGGCGGATGCCGTCGGCGCCGTCGTCGAGGCTGTGGTTGGAGGCGGTGGAGCAGGCGTCGTAGCCGGTGGCGGCGAGCCCCCGGGCCACCTCGGGCGGCGACTTGAAGGTCGGGTAGCCGGTGTAGTTCCCGTTCGCGCCGTAGACGGTCTCCATGTGACACAGCGCCAGATCGGCGCGGGAGACGACGGACCGGATGCCGGCGAGCATCGGACGGAAGTCGTAGCCGCCCCCGCCCGCGTCGAAGCGTGCCCGGTCGATGATCGAGCTGTGCGGCAGGACGTCACCGGAGGCGACGAGCGTGAAGCCGCGCGCTGCGGCGGACGGGGCCGGATGGCCGGGCGTGTCGTCGTCGTGCGCCTGGCAGGCGGCACCTCCGGCGAGAAGCGCCGTGAGGGCCAGGGCAACCTGCCGTCTGCGTGCAATCATCAGCTCACCCCACTGAGGTCATATTTACTGACGAATAGGTATGAGCTTGTTCGTGTCGGCAAACGGCCTGACCGCGTTGTTGACCCTTCCGGGGCGGAAGGGACCGTTCATCGAACCGTTCGTCGACGCGATCGACCGTCCGCCGCAGATCCTTGTGCGTGGCCTGTCCCCCGGCCCCGCGCTGAGGTGCCATACGGCCATGACGGCCGGAACCACCCTCACGCACGGGACGACCGCCGAGCACGAGCTCGCCGCACTGCAGCGGGAGCACGGCCGGCCCCTCTTCGCGCTCCTGCTCCGGCTCAGCGACGGCGACCGGCAACGCGCCGAGGACCTCGTGCAGGAGACCCTCGTACGCGCCTGGCAGCATCCCGAAGCGCTGCGGGCCGACGACTTCGACTCCGTACGGCCGTGGCTGCTGACCGTGGGACGGCGGCTCGCGATCGACGCGCGGCGGGCCCGGCAGGCGCGTCCGGCCGAGGTCGGCGACGCGGTGCTGGAGAACGCGCGGGTGTGCGCCGATCACGCCGAGCGGGCGGCCGCCACCCTCGACGTACGCGAGGCTGTGAAGACACTCACTCCGGAGCACCGTGAAGTCCTGGTGCTGGTGTATTTCCAGGGGGCGAGTGTGGCTGAGGCCGCCGAAGCCCTGGGGATTCCGCCCGGTACCGTGAAGTCCCGCGCGTACTACGCGCTGCGCGCCCTGCGCCGGGTGCTTCCGGGATACGCGGCCGACCTGCGGTGAAACCAATGGAAAAGTCAAACCTCCGTAAAGCGCCTTGCTGAAGACCCCGGTTGAGTAATCGGCTGTCCTCATCCGTGTTCCGGACTGGGGGCCCGGGGTCGGGCGACGCGCACGCACCGGAGGAAGGCAGGAAGGGATGCTGCACAGAGGTCAAGAGAGCACGGACGGCACCGGCGGCGGCGAACTCATCGTCCCCATGGCCTGGTTGTACGCCGAGTACATCGCCGACGAGCTGCTGCGGTCCGGCGATCTGATGCCGCCGACGTCCTTCGAGTTCCGCGCCGGGCGGGACGCGCTGGCGCTGACCGTTTTCCTCGCCGACACCGAAGGCGAGCTCTCCGGCATCCAGGTGGTCTCCCAGCTGGAGAACTGGCTGTCGCTGACGGCGTACGACCAGCCGTGGCAGGACTGGGTGTGCGAGCGGATGGCCGCGCTGACCGCCGAGGCGGTGGCCACCGGCGAGCCCTCACCGGATCTGGAGCTCGCGGCGGCGGCCTGGCGCTGGCTGGAGGAGACGGAGCTGCTCGCGCCCGATCTGAACGCCGTGCCGGGCGGTGGATCGGGGATCGGTGAGGACGAGGGTCCGAAGGTGTGGACACCGGCGTGGCAGCTCGGTCTGCCCCTCGGTCACCTCGCCATCCACCTTTTCTAGATTCCTTTCGATCCGGACCAATCCGCGGTGCCGACCGCTCCGAATCCCTTGGTCACGATTCGGTGGACGCCTTGAGTGATTCGGCGGGCTGGTGCGTACCGGTGGGAGCAAGCAGTAACCCCACCCACACTCAACGGCACGAGGTTTCCGCATGAGGTCCTTGGAGAGGCATCGCGACGTCGGCGCGTACGCGCTCGGCGTGCTGGACGAGGCGGAGGCCTTCCGCTTCGAGGACCACCTCATGGAGTGCCCCAGGTGCGCGGCACACGTGACGGAGTTCGGGCCCGTGACCCGCCAGATGATGCTGTACCGCCGGGCGACCCCGAGGGTCGTGCACCCGATGGCCCAGCCCGGCCCCCAGCTTCTCAACCGTCTCCTCGGCGAGGTCGCGGCACGTCACCGGGCCCGCCGCAGGCGGCTGCTGTACGCCGTGGCCGCCTCCGTCGTCCTCGCGGTGGGCGGTCCGACGCTCGCGTTCACGGCGGCGGGCGGCACCGCCGACAAGGACGTCAGCGTCGAGGCCACCGACGCCAAGTCCGGCGTGTGGGCCCAGGTCACCACGGAGGACGAGGACTGGGGCACCCAGGTGGAGCTCCAGGTCAAGGACGAGGCCGGCCCCCGCGCCTGTCACCTCGTGGCGATCAGCCGTGACGGCACGGAGGAGACGGTCACCGGCTGGAACGCCACCGGGCACGCCACCGGCGCCAACACCATGATGGGCAGTTCCACCTTCCACGCCGACCAGATCGACCACTACGAGGTGCGGACGTCGGGCGGCGAGCACCTGGTGACACTCGATCCCAACTGACGCCGGCCCGGAGTGAGTTCAGGTCACTTCGAAGTCGACGTAGGCGGGGCAGTGGTCCGAGGCCTTCGGCCGGTCCTGTCCGACGCCCGCGTAGCGCTCGCCCTCGTACTGGGTGGCCCGCAGGGGCATCCCTTTTCGGAAGATCACGGGCGGGCCCTGGACGGCGGCGGCGAGCGAGGTGGAGGGCAGCAGGTAGTCGAGCTGGCGGTACTCCTCCTTGTCGTCGTAGTAGTGCGTCCACTGCTCATCCTCGGGCAGCCGTTCCACCACGTTCTCGACCTGGGACCAGTGGACGAGGTCCTCGATGGCGGTGGTCTCGTCCAGGTAGTCGTTCAGGTCCCCCAGCACGACGAACGGCTGGTCACCAGGGCGCGTCCCGAAGCGTTTCTTGACGATCTTCAGGACCTCGGCGGCCTGGCGGACCCGCTTGCCGTGCGTTTCGGCGCGGCCGCCCATCATGGACTTGAGGTGGTTGACGAAGAGCGTGATCGTCAGGTTCTGCGACACCCTGACGTCGACCTCCAGGCAGTCCCGGGAGAACAGCTGCTTCGTCGGCACGTCCGGGTCGCGCAGGTGCTGATACGAACGGATGTGTGTGATCGGCAGTTTGGAGAGCACGGCTACGTCTATGAGACGCGGGTCGTTGCCGTCCACGCCGGCGGCATAGGGGTACTCGGCGTTCCCCCCGAGGAACTCGGTGCGGAAGTGCTTGAGGGTGTCGACGTTCTCGACCTCCTGGAGCGCGATCACGTCCGCCTTCAGATCACGGATCGCCCTGCCGGTGATGGCTTTGCTCTCCACACCCAGTTCCTGGAACTTGATGCGGTCGACAACCCAACCGCGGGTGTTGGCCTCGCTCGGATCGACGTTGTCCCTGAAGCGCCAACGCGCGAACAGGTTCTCGCAGTTGAACGTGGCCAGGCGCACTGTGCTGGACATGGGCCCCTCCACGGGGGTGGTGTCCGATGGGAAGTCCGCGCGGATACTTCCAGCGTCCTGCCGGCCCAGTGGTTCGGCAAGTCGGGTCACTTGAGCAGTCGGGACATCCTGCGGTCCGCCAGCGGCTTGCCGCCCGTCTGGCAGGTCGGGCAGTACTGGAGCGAGGAGTCGCTGAAGGAGACCTCGCGAATGGTGTCGCCGCACACGGGGCAGGGCTCGCCGGTACGGCCGTGGACGCGCAGGCCGGACTTCTTCTCCGCCTTCAGACGGCCCGCCGCCACGCCCCGGGAGCGCTCGACCGCCTCGGTGAGGGTGGCGCGCAGGGCCTCGTAGAGCCGGGTGGTCTCCTGCGGTGTGAGGGTCGAGGTGGGCTTGAAGGGGGACATCCTCGCGGCGTGCAGGATCTCGTCGCTGTACGCGTTGCCGACGCCGGCGATCAGGCTCTGGTCCCGCAAGGCGCCCTTGAGCTGCCGTCGTTCGCCCTTGAGCAGTGCGGCGAGACGGGCCTCGTCGAAGTCCTCGGCCAGGGGGTCGGGGCCCAGCCGCGCCACCCCGGGGACCTCCTGCGGGTCCCGTACGACGTACACCGCGAGACGCTTCTGCGTGCCCGCCTCCGTGAGGTCGAAGCCCGCGCCGGTTTCCAAGGCCACACGCAGGGCGAGGGGGCCCTTGCCGGGTCGGGGCGGGCCGTCGGGGAGGCGGTCCTTCCAGTGCAGCCAGCCCGCGCGGGCCAGGTGGGTGACGAAACGCGGGCCGCCCTGCGTCTCCAGGTCCAGGAACTTGCCGTGGCGGTGCACGGCGACCACCTCTTGGCCCTCGAGGGCGGTGAGGGGAGGGTCGTACGTCTTCAGGACGCTGATGGCGACCGGCAGGACGCGCATGATCTCGTGGCCGACCAGGTTCTCGGTGAGGAAGTCCTTGAGCGCTTCCACCTCGGGGAGTTCCGGCATACGTCCAGAGTGCCACCGGGGGCGGCTGTGGTCAGCCGGGTCAGCCGCGCTCCGGCACCACGAACTCGCACCACACGCACTTCCCGCCGCCCCGCGCCTCCACGCCCCACACGTCGGAGATCAGGTCGACCAGGAGCAGGCCCCGGCCGGAGACCCCCGACTCCCCCGCCTCCCGGCGGCGTGGCAGGGCGCTGGAGGAGTCCTCGACCTCGACGCGCAGCCGCCGGTCGGAGCGGGTCAGAACCCGCAGGGTGACGATCGCGGAGCCCTCGGTGTGCATCAGGGCGTTGGTGATCAGCTCGTCGGCGATCAGTTCGATCTCGTCACAGCGCTCCCGTGCGCCCCAGGCGCCGACCGCGGCCCGGATCATGTGCCGGGCCTGGGTGAGGGCCTCGGGGTCGCCGGGCGCCACGTGCTGCTGGAGGCGGCTGCCGGCCTGCGGGGCGTCCACGCCGCGGCGGCGCAGCAGGAGCAGGGCCACGTCGTCGTCGCCGCCGCGTTCCTCGGCCACGTCGATGAGCCGGTCGGCGAGCTCCCAGACGTCGTCGGGGCCGGCGGCGACGACGTCCGTGAGGGTCTGCATGCCGTCGTCGAGGTCGGCGCCGGGCTCTTCGACGAGACCGTCGGTGCACAGCAGCAGGGTGGCCCCGGGGTCGAGTTCCACGGTGGTCACGGCGTAGTCGAGCTGCCCGAACTCGGCGGACAGGCCCAGCGGGAGCCCGCCTTCCACGGTCACCCGGCGACAGTTGCCGTCCGGCTGCCGGACCAGGGGGTCGATGTGACCGGCCCGGACCACCTGGACGACTCCGGTGGACAGGTCGGCCTCGGCGTACAGGCAGGTCGCGAAGCGGGCGGTGTCCAGCTCGTGCAGGAAGACGGAGGCCCGGGCCATCACCGTGGCCGGGGTGTGCCCCTCGGCCGCGTAGGCCCTGAGCACGATCCGCAGCTGGCCCATGACGGCGGCGGCGTGGGTGTCGTGGCCCTGGACGTCCCCGATGACGGCGCCGACGCGGCCGCCGGGCAGCGGGATCAGGTCGTACCAGTCGCCGCCGATGTCCCGGCCCAGCGAGCCCTCGGCACTGGCGGCCCGGTAGCGGACGGCCACGTCGGCGCCGGGGACGCTGGGAATGGTCCGGGGCAGCATGGCCTGCTGGAGGCCGGTGGCGAGGTCCTTCTCCTGCTCGTACAGCATGGCCCGCATCAGGCTCTGGGCGATGCTGCTGCCGAGGGCGATGAGGACGTTGCGGTCCTCGGGGGTGAAGCCGTAGCGGTCGCTGTAGAGCAGGCCCATGGCGCCGATCGGCCGGGCCTCGGCGATGAGCGGCAGATAGGCGGCGGAGGTGATGTTCAGGCCGGTGATGTGCGGCCACAGGATCGGGTAGCGGTCCGCGAACTCCTCCGGTGACTCGATGAACCGCGGGCTGAGCGTGCGCACGACCTCGCTCATCGGGTACGGCTCGTCGATCCGGGTGATGTCGGTGCCGGGCACGAAACTGCCCGCGGGGCCCTCCGCGATGAGCCGGATCCGGCCGGCCTCGACGAGCCCCATGACCAGGCTGGTGGCGCCGAGGTGGGTGAGGCCGTGGGTGTCCTTGAGGACGTCGATGACGTCCTGGACGGTCCTGGCGTGGGCGAGCGCGGCGGTGGTGAGCTGGACGACGTTGGTCTGCCGGCGCAGGGCCTCGTCCTGGGCGGCCTGCTCTCGGCGGGCCTCCAGCTCGCTCATCTCCTGGGTGGCGTCGCGGACGATGCCGACGATCCGGCGCGGGCGGCCCGTCTCGTCGCGGCGGATGTAGCCCTGGGTGTGGGTCCAGCGCAGGCTGCCGTCGCGGCAGCGCAGGCGGAAGTAGGTGCCGTAGTTCTCGCTGCCGTCCTTGATCGCCTGGGAGACCAGGGCGTCAAGCCGGTGGGCCTCGGCCCTCGGCACCCGGACGGCGAGGCTCACGGGGTTGTCGTCGTATTCGTCGGGGCGCAGGTCGAAGACTTCGTGGGCCTGGGCGTCCATGTGGAACAGGCCGGTGTCCAGGTCCCAGTCGAAGCTGCCCATGCGGTTGAGCGCCAGGATCGGATCCGGGTGGGCGGGCCAGTCGTCCGGGAGTGACAGGGCGCTCGCTCCCCGATCAACCATGGGGCCACCTTGCCAGGATTCCTCCGATTCTTCGACCGGGGCGGGCACCGAACCCCACACTGGATGATTTGCCACTATTGTCCACTTCATCCGCTTGGGTTACGCAAGCGGATGGGAGGTACACAAAGAGTCACCCAGGGTTCCGGCGCGACAATGGAGGCAGGAGAGCACGCCGTGGACTGGTTCACCGCACCCGAGTACTGGCTGAGCCGGCTGGTCTTCCAGCGGGCTCTGGCCGGGCTGTACTTCGTCGCGTTCCTGGCGGCGGCCCTGCAGTTCCGGGCGCTGCTCGGGGAGCGCGGGATGCTGCCGGTCCCGCGTTTTGTCGCGCGGGTGCCGTTCCGGCGGGCGCCCAGCCTCTTCCAACTCCACTACTCGGACCGCTTCTTCGCGGGGTGCGCGTGGACGGGATGCGCTGTCGCCGTGGCGCTGGCGGCGGGGCTCGACTCCCGACTGCCGCTGTGGGGCGGGATGCTGCTCTGGCTGGTGCCGTGGCTGCTGTATCTGTCGATCGTCAACGTGGGTCAGACCTGGTACGGCTTCGGCTGGGAGTCCCTGCTCCTCGAGGTCGGTTTCCTCGCGGTGTTCCTCGGCAACGACGAGGCGGCCCCGCCGGTCCTGGTGTTGTTCCTGCTGCGCTGGATCCTGTTCAGGGTCGAGTTCGGCGCGGGCCTGATCAAGATGCGGGGAGACCCCTGCTGGCGCAAGCTCACCTGCCTCGACCACCACCACGAGACCCAGCCGATGCCGGGTCCGCTGAGCTGGTTCTTCCACCACCTGCCCCGGCCGCTGCACCGGGTGGAGGTGGCCGCGAACCATGTCACCCAACTCGCCGTGCCCTTCCTGCTGTTCACCCCGCAGCCGATCGCCACGGCGGCCGCTTCCCTGATGATCGTGACCCAGCTGTGGCTGGTGCTGTCGGGCAACTTCGCCTGGCTGAACTGGATCACCATCGTCCTGGCCGTGCCGGCGCTGGACCTCCCGCACCGTGCGCCGGACGTGCCCGCCACCCCGCTCTGGTACGAGGTCGTGGTCCTCGCCGTCGCCGCACTCCTGCTGGGCCTGAGCTACCACCCGGTCCGCAACATGCTCTCCCGCCGCCAGATCATGAACCGCTCCTTCGACCCGCTCCATCTCGTCAACACCTACGGCGCGTTCGGCAGCGTCAGCCGTGTCCGCTACGAGGTGGTGGTCGAGGGCACGGCGGACGAGGTACCCCGCAGGGACTCCGAGTGGCTGGAGTACGAGTTCAAGGGCAAGCCGGGCGCTCCTCGGCACTGGCCGCGCCAGTTCGCCCCCTACCATCTGCGCCTGGACTGGATGATGTGGTTCGCCGCGCTGTCCCCGGCGTACGCCGAGTCGTGGTTCGGCACGATGGTCGAACGGCTCCTGGAGAACGACCCGGCCACGCTGAGGCTGTTGCGCCGCTCGCCGTTCCCGGCGGACGCCCCGCCCCGCTATGTGCGGGCCCGCCTCTTCCGGTACCGGTACACGACATGGCGGGAGCTGCGGGAGACGGGGGCGTGCTGGGAGCGGACGTACGTGCGGGAGTATCTGCCGCCGACGCGGCTGACGGAGACGGTTCAGAGGTGGTAGACACGGACGGCGGTGCCCTCGAAGATCTGGTCGCTGTCGTGACCGCCGGTCAACTGTCGGGCAGCGTCCAGGACTTCACCGTAGGTTGCCGCGAGCGTGCACACCGGCCAGTCCGAGCCGAACATCAGGCGGTCCGGGCCGAACGCGTTCAGGACCGTGTCGGCGTAGGGGCGCAGGTCGTGGGTCGTCCAGGTCGCGAGGTCCGCCTCGGTGACCATGCCGGAGAGTTTGCAGACGGTGTTGGGGAGGGCGGCCAGGGCGCGGACGTCGGTCGCCCAGGGTTCCAGGGCGCCGGAGGCGATCGGCGGCTTGCCCAAGTGGTCCAGCACGAAGGTCAGCCCGGGCAGCGACTGGGCCGCCTGGACGCAGGCGGGGAGTTGGTGCGGGAGGACCACCAGGTCGTAGACCAGTCCGGCGTCGGCCACGGCGGCCAGGCCCCGGCGGACGTCCGGGCGCAGCAGCCACTGGGAGTCCGGTTCGCCCTGGACCTGGTGGCGGATGCCCTTGAGGTACCGGCCGCCGGGGAGTCCGCGCAGCCGTGTCAGCTCGTCGGCGACGTCGGGGCGGGTCAGGTCGGTCCAGCCGACGACGCCCGCGATGAGCTCGTGTTCGGCCGCGAGGGCCAGGAACTCGGGGGTCTCCTCGGGCACGGTGACCGTCTGGACGAGGACCGTGCGGCCGACGCCCGCCGCGCGGGCCTCGGGTGCCAGGTCCTCGATCGTGAAGGTCCGTCGCAGCGGGTTGTCCGGGGCGATCCAGTCCTGGTCCCGCACGGAGAGGTCCCACACGTGGTGGTGCACGTCCACGACCGTCAAGGCAGCTCCCACACGACGGGCAGGCCGGCGTCGGCGCCCTCGCCGGAGTAGTCGTGCACCACGTCCAGGAGTTCGGCCATACGGGCCTGCCACGTGACGTTCACCGGCAGCTTCTCCAGTTCGGCGAGGAGGCGGCCGTAGTCCTCGCACTCCAGGACGTGGAAGAGGTCGGTGCCGCTGCGCCAGATCGTCCACGAGGTGGCCCCGGCGGCACGGATGGCGTCGGTGAGTTCGACGGGCACCTCGCGGTGGGCGGCCTCGTACTCGTCGATGCGGTCCGCGCGGACCTTGGTGTGCAGGGCGACTCTCATGACGGCTCCTCGGTGGTGAGCAGGCCCTTGTCCCGAAGCTCCTGCCAGAAGGCCGCGGGTACGGGCGTGGTGAACTGGTGGGCCGCGTCCCGGACTTCGTCGGCCGAGCGGGCACCCACCAGGACGCTCGCGACGGCCGGATGGGCGGCGCAGAAGGCCAGGGCGGCGGCTCGGAGGCTGATGCCGTGCCGCTCGGCGATCTCCTTCATACGCAGAGCCCGGTCGAGCAGGTCCCCCGGTGCCTGCGCGTAGTTGTACGTCGATCCCGGCCGCGGGTCCGCCAGCAGACCCGAGTTGAAGGCACCGCCGACGACCACCGACACCCCTCGCTCCACCGCGGCGGGCAGCAGTTCGGTGAGCGCGCTCTGGTCGAGCAGGGTGTAGCGGCCGGCGCACAGCACCACGTCGACGTCGGTGTCGCGCACGAAGCGGGTGAGCATCTCCGCCTGGTTCATGCCGGCGCCGATCGCCCCGACCACGCCCTGCGAACGCAGCTTCTCCAGGGCCGGATAACCCTCACGGAAGGCCTCTTCGGCGTGGTCGTCGGGGTCGTGGAGGTAGACGACGTCCACGCGGTCCAGGCCGAGCCGTTCGAGGCTGGCGTCGAGGGTGCGCCGTACGCCGTCGGCCGAGAAGTCCCAGACTCTGCGCTGCGTGGCGGGCACCGCGAAGGCGTTGGCCAGGTCGTCACCGCCGTCCGTGGCCGGCTCCAGTCGGCGGCCCACCTTCGTGGAGAGCGTGAACTCCGCGCGCGGGTAGGCCTTCAGGGCCTCCCCCAGCCGCCGTTCCGACAGTCCGAGGCCGTAGTGCGGGGCGGTGTCGAAGTAGCGGATGCCGCTGTCCCAGGCCGCAGTCACCGCCTCGTGCGCCTGGTCGTCGGTCACCTCGGTGAAGAGGTTGCCGATGACGGCGCCGCCGAAGGCCAGTCCGCTGACCCGGACGCCGCTGCCGCCGAGCGTGTTCACTGGCCCACCGGCCTCAGGCGCAGGCCCTGCATACCGCCGTCGACGGCGAGGGAAGTGCCGGTGGTGGCACCCGAGAGCGGGCTCGCCAAGTAGGCGATGGCACCGGCGACCTCGTCCGCCGAGACGAGCCGGCCGGTGGGCTGACGGGCCTCCAGGGCGGCGCGTTCGGCGGCCGGGTCGGGGGCCTTGGAGAGCAGGCGGCCGATCCACGGGGTGTCCGCGGTGCCGGGGTTGACGCAGTTGACGCGGATGCCCTCGCGGACGTGGTCGGCGGCCATGGCGAGGGTCAGGGAGTACACCGCGCCCTTGGTCGCGCTGTACAGCGCCCGCTGCGGCAGGCCCGCGGTGGCCGCGATGGAGGAGGTGTTCACGATCGCCGCATGGGCGGACTCACGCAGGTGGGGCAGGGCGGCACGCGCGACCCGGACCATGCCGACGACGTTGACGTCGAGGACGCGGTGCCATTCCTCGTCGTCGTTGTCCGCGACGGTGCCCTGGGCGCCGATGCCCGCGTTGTTGACCACGACATCGAGACCGCCCAGGTCGGCCGCGGCAGCGGCGACGGCCGCGCGCACCGAGGCGTCGTCGGTGACGTCGGCGCGGTAGGCGAGCAGCGGCTTCTGCACCGAGGACGGGTCCAGGTCCAGGACGGCGACCTGGGCGCCGCGGGCGGCGAGGAGTTCCGCGGTGGCCCGGCCGATACCGGAGGCCCCGCCGGTCACCAGGGCCTTGAGACCCTCGAAGTCGGTCATGCCGCCTGTCCCTTCTTGTGCGCGTCATCGGTCTTGTGCGCGTCATCGGCGAGGTCTTCTGCCCAGAAGCCGCCGTCCGGGAACGTGTACCGCGCGATGGACTCGGGGCGCATGGCGGCCGAGAAGCCCGGCGCGGTGGGTGCCGTGTAGTGGCCGTCCCTGATCACCACGGCATCGAGGAAGTGGTCGTGCAGATGGTCGACGTACTCGATGACCCGGTTCTCGGTGGTGCCGGTGAGGGCCACGTAGTCGAACATCGAGAGGTGCTGGACGAGTTCGCACAGTCCGACCCCGCCCGCGTGCGGGCAGACCGGCACGCCGAACTTGGCGGCGAGGAGGAGGATCGCAAGGTTCTCGTTCACCCCGCCGACGCGGGCCGCGTCGATCTGCACCACGTCCAGCGCGCCCGCCTGGAGGAGCTGCTTGAAGACCACCCGGTTCTGGACGTGCTCGCCGGTGGCGACCTTCACCGGGGCGACCGCCTTGCGGACGGCCGCGTGGCCGAGGATGTCGTCGGGGCTGGTGGGCTCCTCGATCCAGTACGGGTCGAACTCGGCGAGCGCCTTGGTCCAGCGGATCGCCTCGTCGACGTCCCAGCGCTGGTTGGCGTCGATCGCCATGCGGATGCCGGGGCCGACGACCTGGCGGGCGACCCGGCAGCGCCGTATGTCGTCCTCCAGGTCCGCGCCGACCTTCAGCTTGATCTGCCGGAACCCGTCGGCGACGGCCTGGGCGGCGAGCCGGGTGAGCTTCTCGTCGTCGTAGCCGAGCCAGCCGGCGGAGGTGGTGTAGGCGGGATAGCCGCGCTCCAAGAGCCTCTCTGCGCGCTCGTCCGATCCCGCACGCCCCCGCCGCAGGATCTCCAGCGCCTCCTCAGGGGTGAGCGCGTCCGTGAGGTAGCGGAAGTCGATCTGGGCGACGAGCCACTCGGGGTCGCCCTCGGCCAGCAGCCGCCACAGCGGCTTGTCCGCGCGTTTGGCGGCCAGGTCCCACACGGCGTTGACGACCGCGCCGATCGCCATGTGCATCACGCCCTTCTCGGGTCCGAGCCAGCGCAACTGGCTGTCGCCGATCAGGTCGCGGTTCAACGTCCCCGGGTCCGCGCACAGTTCCTCGACGGACCGTCCGACCACATGCCCGCGCAGCGCCTCGATCGCGGCGACCTGGACCTCGTTGCCCCGCCCGATGGTGAAGGTGAATCCGTGCCCCTCGTGCCCGTCGGCCGCATCCGTGCGCAGCACGACGTAGGCCGCCGAGTAGTCGGGGTCCGGGTTCATCGCGTCGGAGCCGTCGAGCTCGCGCGAGGTGGGGAAGCGGATGTCGTAGGTGTCGACCGCGGTGATGCGGGCGGGGGTCGAGGACACGGAAGGCCTTTCGGTAGGGGACGGGGCGGGCGGGCTCAGTCCTGGGCACGCCCTGTCGTCACACGGGCGATCATGAGGGCGACCAGGATGATCCCGCCGTAGATGGCCTGGATCCAGAACGACGGCACCTGGGCGAGCGTGAGCAGGTTCTGTACGACACCCAGCAGGAGTACGCCGGTCAGGGCGCCGAACATGGTGCCCTTGCCACCGTCGAGGCTGATGCCGCCGATCACCGCGGCCGCGAACACGGTGAAGATCATGTTCTGGCCCTGGTTGGCGCTGATCGCGCCGACGTAGCCGGTCTGCATGATCCCGCCGACGGAGGCGAGGACACCGGCCACGACGAAGACGCCCAGCATGACGCGCTCGACGCGGATGCCGGCGGCGCGGGCCGCGTCGGCGTTGCCGCCGATGGCGTACAGGGAGCGGCCGATGCGGTGGTACTTGAGCACGAACCCGGTGACGGCGAAGGCGACCGCGGCGAGCCAGACCGACATCGGGATGTTGAGGAAGGTGGTCGTGGCCAGGGAGTAGAAGCTGTCCGGCATGCCGAAGAGGGTCTTGCCCTTGGTCGCGCCGACGAGCAGTCCGCGCAGCACGATCAGCATCGCGAGCGTCACGATGAACGCGTTGAGCTTGAACTTGACGACCAGGATGCCGTTGAAGGCACCGACCGCCGCGCCGACGACGAGGACCGCGAGCAGGGCGAGGGCGGCGGGGAACTCGGTGCCCCAGCCGGACTGGGCGACCGGCAGGATGAGAAGCGCTCCTACGGCGGGCGCGATGCCGACGACCGACTCCAGGGACAGGTCGAACTTGCCGGTGATGAGGACCAGCGACTCGGCGAGGACCACCATCGCGAGGGCGGCCGAGGCGCCGAGGATCGAGATCAGGTTGCGCTCGGTGAGGAACGAGTCGTTGACGAACGCGCCGAGCACCATGAGCAGCAACAGGGCGGGGACGAGGGCGAGTTCGCGGGCTCGGCGCAGCAGGACCGTCCGGGCCGCCCGCGCCTCGGGCACCCGCACCTGCTTCACCGGCGGCGCCTGGGTGTCAGCCATGGTGGTCCACTCCTTCGATGGAGGCGATCAGCTCGTGGTCGCGCCAGCCGGCCGGGTGCTCGGCGACCACGCGGCCGTGGAAGAGGACGAGGACGCGGTCGCAGCGGCGCAGGTCGTCCAGTTCGTCGGAGACGACGAGGACCGCCGTGCCGTCGTCGCGGGCGGTGTCCACGCGGGAGAGCAGGGACTCCTTCGACTTCACGTCGACGCCCGCGGTGGGGTTGATGAGCACCAGCAGACGGGGGTCGGAGGCGAGGGCGCGGGCCATGACGACCTTCTGCGCGTTGCCTCCGGACAGGTCGGAGACGGGCTGCTCGGGGCCCTCGGTGTGGATGTCGAGGCGGTCGATCAGCTCGGTGGCGAAACCGCGTTTGCGCTCGGTGCCGACGAAGCCGTACCGGCCGAGCCGGTCCAGGACGCTGAGAGTGGCGTTGTCGCCGATGGTCATGCCGAAGACCAGGCCCTGGGCGTGCCGGTCGCGCGGCACGAACCCGACGCCCGCCTGCAAGGAGGCCTGCACATCGCCGAACGGCAGTGGCCTGCCGTCGAGTTGTGCCGTACCCCCGGTCGGCGTGTGGAGTCCCGTGAACGACTCGGCGAGCTCGATCTTGCCGCTGCCGCTGATGCCGGCGAGACCGACGACCTCGCCGCGACGGACGGTGAGGTCGACGTCCTGGTAGGCGTCGGAGGTCAGGCCCCGGGCGTCGAGAAGAACCGGGGCGCCGTCTTCAACGCCCCTGATGTCCACGGCCTGTTCGGCGATGGTCTCACCGGCCATGGCCTCGATCAGGGCCCCCCGGGGCATGTCGGCGACCGGTGCCGTGGTGATCCAGCGGGCGTCCCTGAGGACCGTCACCGTCTGGCACACCTCGTACACCTCCTGGAGGTGGTGCGAGATGAACAGGAAGGTGACACCGGAGTCCTGGAGCGCGCGCATCCGGCCGAAGAGCCGCTCGATCTCCCGCTTGTCGAGCTGCGCGGTCGGCTCGTCGAGGACGATGAAGCGGGCGCCGAAGCTCAACGCCCTTGCGATCTCCACCATTTGACGGTCCTCGACCTTGAGGTCGGCGGTGCGCGCCTCCGGGTCGACGCGCACGTCCCAGGTGTCGAGGAGTTCGGCGGCCTCCTTCCGCAGCCTGCGCCAGCTGATGAACCCCTTTTCCAGAGGCTGCCGGTTGATGAAGAGGTTCTCGGCGACCGTCAACTCGGGTACGACGGTGGGCTTCTGGTAGACGCAGGCGACCTTGCTCCGCCAGGCGTCCCGGTCGGCGAGCGGTGGCGCGGGCTCGCCGTCGAAGCGGACGGTGCCCTCGTCGGGGGCCTGGAGACCGGTGAGGATCGTGACGAGGGTGGACTTGCCCGCGCCGTTGCGGCCGACGAGGGCATGGGACTCGCCGGGCAGGACGGTGAGGCGGCCGTCGGCGAGGGCGGTGGTGGGGCCGTACCGTTTGACGACCCCCTGAGCCTCAACGAGTGGGGTGCTCATTTGACCGTGTTGCCCCACAGCTTGGGGTCGTCGACGTTGTCCTTGGTGACCAGGGGCGCGGGCAGCTGGTCCTCCAGGATTCCGCCGGCCAGCTTGACGATCGTGGAGTCGTGGTCGGTCGGTCCTGGCTTGAAGGTCTTACCCTCCATCGCCGCCTTGATGTAGTACATGCCGTACTTGGCGTACAGGTCGGCCGGCTGGGAGACGGTGGCGTCGATCTCGCCCTTACGGATGGCGTCGTACTCCTGCGGGATGCCGTCGTTGGAGACGATGGTGATGTGGCCCGCGGTGCCCGCCTTCTTCAGCATCCCCTTGGACTTCAGGGTCTGCAGGGTCGGCGCGAGGTAGACACCGCCGGCCTGCATGTAGATGCCCTTGATGTCGGGGTTGGCGTTCAGGAGGGTGCTCAGCTGCGAGGCGGCCGTGTCGGACTCCCACTTGGCGGGGATCTCCAGGACCTTCAGCTTCGGGAAGTTCTTCTTCACGCAGGCCCGGAAGGCCTCGGAGCGGTCGCGGCCGTTGACGGAGGCCAGGTCGCCCATGATCTGCACGACCTTGCCGGACGGGATCTTCTCCCCGAGGTACTGGCAGGCCTTCTCGCCGTACGACACGTTGTTCGCGCGTACGACCATGGCGACCTTGCCCTTGTCGGGGGCCACGTCGACGGCGACGACCGGGACGCCCTTGCGTTCGGCCTGGTCGAGGCCGGCCTCGATGGCGGCGCTGTCCAGCGGGGCGACGACCAGGCCCTTCACGCCCTGGTTGAGCTCGTTGTTGATGTCGGTGATCTGCTGGGAGGGGTCGCTGTTGGAGTTGACCGTCTTCAGCGTGTCCACCCCCTCGGACTTGGCCATCTTGGGCACGTAGTCGTTGTACGACTGCCAGAACGGCGAGGTCAGCAGCGGCAGGATCACGCCTACCTTGCCGGTCCCGTCGCCTCCCTCGCTGCCGGCGCTGCCGGTGTCCTTGGTGCTGCCGCACGCGGCGAGCACGAGCGAGGCGCTCGCGGCCGCGGCCACCGCGCCGATGATCCGAAACCTGTTCCGCTTCCCCACTGTCCTGCCGGGCATCTGGCGGCTCCTCGTTGAGCGTGCTTCGCGTGGTCGAGCATGAGCGTGTTCGAGCAGATGACGGCATACTTATCAGACCACTCACCGTTGGCAATACCCTTCGACGGCACATTTTCCCCACTTCCGGCCATAGTGGTCCGACCACATCGGCGGTTAGACTGCGGCGCACCGGTGGGTGGCATCCCGGTGGGTGGCATCCGGCGAGTGGAGGAGTGGCGTGGACGAGACAGCCCCGCAGAAGGGCACCGTGACGCAGCGCGCCATCGAGCAGATCAAGGCGATGATCGGCGAGGGCCGCCTGGAGCCGGGCCAGCGGCTGCCGACCGAGCGTGATCTGGCGGTCCAGCTGGGCATCTCCCGCAGTTCGATGCGGGAGGCGATCCGCGCGCTGACGGTCCTGGGGGTACTGGAGGCGCGGCACGGCTCCGGCATCTACGTCACCCAACTGGAGGCCGGTGACCTCCTGGAGACCTTCGGCGTGGTCGCCGACCTGTCCCGGGGCCCGCGTCTGGTGGAGCTCCTGGAGGTCCGCCGCATCCTGGAGTCCACGGCGACCGCGCTGGCCGCCGCCCGCATCACCCCCGACCAGCTCGCCGAGGTGGAGAAACACCTCACGGCGATGAACGCCACCGACGACCCCGAGGAGATCCTCGCCCACGACCTGGCCTTCCACCGTGAGATCGCGGTGGCGGCCGGCAACGACACGATGGCGGCGATCCTGGAGGGCCTGTCGTCCAGGACCTTCCGGGCGCGGGTGTGGCGTGGCTATCAGGAGGAAGGCGCGTTCGAACGGACGCGCAGGGAGCACGCGGCCATCCATCGCGCACTGGTGGCCCACGACCCGGAGGCGGCCCGAGCGGCGGCCGCCGCGCACGTGGGCGAGGTGGAGGAGTGGCTGCGGGCGCAGTTGACGTCCTAGCCGTGCTTCGTTAGCTCTCCCGATCTTTCCTGGTGAACGGCGTGCTGGTGGGTGTGAAGCTTGGGGAGGTGGAACGGCTCAGTGCCATCTGGCATGCAGGCTCTGCAGCAGTTCGTGAACCAGGAGTGGGCGGGTGACTCGCCCCCAAAGGCACGTACGCCCGCACCAGCTGCGGCTGCCCCCTCACCACAAGCACGCGGCCGACGCCCGCGCCAATCCGCCTCCGCGCGCCGGTGTCACCTGCGCGCGGCCATGACTCAGGCCGACACAGGCGTACGGGACACGGCAGTGCGCAGCGCGAAGACACCGAGCAAGCCGCCTGATGTGAGCCGCTGAGCGGTCATCACGCGGGGCCGGGCGGCCAGAAACCCCGAAACCCGGGCTGCGCCCAGCATGATCAGAGCGTTCACGGAGATCCCCACGATGATCTGCACACCACCGAGCTGGAGCAGTTGCGCCCAGTCCGGGCCCGCCTGCGGATCCATGAACTGGGGCAGAAGAGCGGCGTACATGAGAGCGATCTTGGGGTTGAGCAGGTTGGTCAGGAGCCCCATCGAGAACAGGCGGGTGTCAGAGACCGGAGGCAGGTCCTGGTCCGGGGCGAAGGGCGAGCGGCCACCGGGCTTGAGCATGCCCCAGGCAAGGTAGGCCAGGTAGGCGGCCCCGGCGAGCTTGACCAACGTGAACGCCAGCGGCACGGCGGCGAACAACGCGGACAGGCCCGCGGCCGCGGCCAGCAGGTAGCACAGGAATCCCACCCCGGTCCCACTCAGGCTGACCAGGCCCGCCCTACGGCCTTGGGTGATCGCGCGAGAGGCAAGGTGGATCATGTTCGGTCCCGGAGTCAGGGCCATGCCCAGTTTGAAGTTTCCCCGTGATCTCGGACACGTGATCGTTATGCCGCGAGGGCGTGCTGATGCCGCTGCCTGGTCTCGGCCGGGGTGAGGTAGCCGAAAG
>NZ_JBEZKG010000041.1:0-62460 GCF_040651535.1 Streptomyces sp. NPDC048420 | reverse complement strand
GCCCCGGTGTCCCTGGACCTCCATCCCCCCGCCGGCCCCCCCCGCGCCGCCCCGAGCTCGGGGCGTTCCCCGCCCCCCGGGGGCCCCCCCCCCGGGGGGGGCCCCCCCCCCCCGGGCCGTGCGGGGCGTACGCCCCGCCGTCCGTTCGTGTGCGGCTCAGCCGACGCGGGTCAGCTTGTCGGTGAAGCCCGGCTCGGTCAGATCCTTCTGGAGGGTGACCGGGACCTTGACCGCACCGGCCTCGCCGTCACCGACGGTGAGGGTGCCGACCTTGGTTCCGGCCTTCGCGGTGTGGGGTACGTCGTCGGCGGCGAAGGACAGCTTCACCTTGAAGCCGGCCCAGCCGACGGCGGTGACGTCCTTGGTGAGCACGACGGGGGTGTGACCGCCGAGGCCGTCGTCCACGTACCCGACGACGTCGCCCTTCTTGAGGATCTTCGCCGAGGTGAGGGCGTCCTGGGCGGCGAGCATCGCGGTCTTGCTGACGTCGTTGACGGTCTGGATGATCGGCGACTTGTGCTGGCCGAGGATCGCGCCGACGACGGTGACGGTCTCGCCGCCGACCTCCTTGCGGGCCGCGAACAGGAGGTTGCCGCCGGCCGCGGTGGTGGTGCCCGTCTTGATGCCGATGGCACCGTTGTAGGGGACCAGATAGTTGTAGTTGTACCACTTCTGTCCGGACGGATCGATCCACTGTCCCATGGACGTGATCTCCGTCAGGGCCGGGATCTTCACCAGCTCGTTGCCGAGCTTCACCTGGTCCTCGGCGCTGGAGACGGTGGTCTCCTTGAGGCCCGAGGCGTCGGTGTACGTCGTGTTCTTCATGCCGAGTTCCTTGGCGGTGTCGTTCATCTTCTTGATGAACGCGGCCTCGGAACCGGCGTCCCAGCGGGCGAGCAGCCGGGCGATGTTGTTGGCGGAGGGGATCATGATCGCCGAGATCGCCTGCCGCTCGGTGAGGACGTCGCCCTCCTTGACGGTGTTGAGGGTGGACTCGCCCTCCTTGTTGTAACCGCCCTCCTTCTCGGCGAGCGCGTCGACGGTGATCTTCGCGCCCTCCTCGCCGGACTTGAGGGGGTGGTCCTTCAGGACGATGTAGGCGGTCATGGCCTTGGCCACGGAGCCGATCGCCACGGGGGTCTGCTTGCCGAAGTCGCCCATCGTGCCGACGCCGTTGACGTCCATCCAGCCCTGGCCCTCGCCGGGCCACGGGAGCGTGGCCTTGCTGCCGTCGAAGGTGTAGGAGTCCTCGGCGGTGAGGCTGAGCGTGGGGTTCGGGAGCGGGCGTACGGCCTGCACGATCGCAAACACGACGACCAGGAGAATGAGGATCGGGGTCCAGATCTTGACCCGGCGGCCGAGGGTGCGCAGGGGGCTCGGCGGGGGCGGCGGGGTGTTGGTGAGCTCCGCGAGCAGGTCGAGCGGCGGCTTCGGCGGCAGGGGCTGCTGCGTGGTCCGTTCCGGGCCGACCTGGGGCACGGCGGCGGTCACGTCCGCCTTCGGCCGCGACTCGCGGGGCTCGTCGAGGGCCTTCAGCGCGACGAACCTGCTCGTCCGCTCGGCCTCGGCCTCCGGCTTCCGGGGCGCGGCGACATCCTTGGGCTCCGGGGACTCCTTGGGTTCCGCCGCCTTGCCGAGCTTCAGCATGGTGGTGGGCTGGTCCACGGGGGGCCGGGGGGCCTTGAAGACGGCGGTGGGCTGATCGACGGGGGGCTCGTCGGCCACGTCGGCGTCAGCGGGCTCGTCGTCGGGCCGGGGGTCGGTGGGGGCGGCTGCGGATTCAGCATTGCCCTGCGCCCCTGAGGAGTTCGGCTCGTCGGTGGCGGGCTGCGGGACCTCGTCGGGCTTGTCGTTCGTCTGCGGGTCGGTGTCGGCTGGTCGCGCAGTTCCCCGCGCCCCTGGGGGGTTCGAGTCGCCGGGCTCCGGGTCGTCACCCTCGTTGTCCGCAGGAGCCTCTTCGGCTACGGCCGTCTCGGCGGCGTCGCTCTCGGACGTCGGCTCCGGCTCGGTATCACTGCCGGTCTCCGTGTCCGGGCCGGGCTCGTCCTCAGAGGTCTCGTCGGCAGGCTCTGCGCGCTTGCCCTCCGGCTCCTCCGTGGCCTTCGCCTTGCCGGAGCCGTCCTTGGGGCCGGACCCGTCCCCCGTGGCCACCCACGCCGCCACCACGTCCCGCAACCGCGCGTCCCCCGGCGTGGCCGGCGCATCGCCCTCGGCGGAGTCACCGGGCCCGCTGTCGGAGTCACCGGCGCTCTCTGGCGTGGCGGACTCGTCCGGAGCCTCCGTCGAGCCCGGGTCCTCCGAGTCCGCGGCCGTAGCGGAGTCACCGGGCCCGCTCCCGGAGTGACGGGAGCTCTCGGCCGTAGCGGAGTCCCCGGGTCCGCTGGCGGAGCTGTCGGCGCTCTCGGCCGTAGCGGAGTCACCGCGCCCGCTCTCGGAGTGACGGGAGCTCTCGGCCGTAGCGGAGTCCCCGGGCCCGCTGGCGGAGCTGTCGGCGCTCTCGGCCGTAGCGGAGTCACCGCGCCCGCTCTCGGAGTCACGGGAGCTCTCGGCCGTACCCGAGTCACCGGGCCCGCTCTCGGAGTCGTCGGCACCCTCTGCCGTACCCGAGTCACCGGCCCCGCTGTCAGAGTCCTCCGGGTCCTCGGCCGGGGTCTCCGTCGAGGCCGTGTCCTGCGAGCCCTCGGCCGTGTCCGTGTCGCCGCCCGTGTTCTCCGCCGCCTCAGGCTCCTCAGCGCCCTTCTCCGGGGCTGGAGGCGCGTCCTCGGGCTCTCCCGGCCCCGAACCGGCCGCGCCGGCCTCCGCGGGGCTCTCGGGGGCTTCCTCCGGGGTCCTCGGGAGGTCGCGTACCGAGAAGACCCTCGTGGCCGTGTCGACGCCTCCGAGGGAGATGGACTCCCGTGCCACCGCGAGCCGGGGGTCGCGGGTCGAACTCCTCGCCTCGGGAACCGGACTCGCGCTCCCCGACGTCGGTTCTGCCGACGACTCGCGCTGCTTCGACCTGTCGGGGGACTCGCCCGCCACCGATGCCTCCTCCATGTGCCGCGGGTGATCGGTATCCGTCACCCTGCGTCCGTCGAACCGTTGAATCGCCGCCCGGGCAACCGCCACACCACGCTGTCCGAACCATGTACCAGTGTCCTGTGTGTGGGCCTGCCCACGGCGGTAGACGAGAACGACATACCTACCGGTTCCACTACAAACAGGTCACGCACCCTCGACAGACCAATGTGAGAGGGGTCACCCTGTCTTTCATCCACGCGGGGAGGCATGGATGGGCAGGAGCCGCAGAACTCTTCCGGAAGAGCTTCTGCTGCTGGCGTTGGACCCGACCACGGGTACCACCGCACAGCCGCAGTCGCTCGACCTCGGTCTGGCCGGAGCACAGCTAGTGGAGCTGGCGTTGGCCGGACGGATAGCCCCAGACGGGGATCGTATCGCCGTGGTAGCCCCACGGCCGACTGGAGATCCGACTTTGGACTGCGCGTTGGAGTTGCTGCGAAGGCGTGGCGCTCCCGTGCGGGCAGTGAACTGGATCGGCGGGCCGCGTCTCGGGCTCCGCCAGACCTACCTCTCGCATCTGGAGCGGTGCGGCATGGTGCATGCCGTGGCGGGTCAGATGTGCGGAGTGCTGCCGACGACTCGCTACCAGGCGACGGACAACGAGATCAGCCGGGAGATCAAGGCCCGACTGGACTCGGCGATCCGCACCGGCGTACCGCCGGACCCGCGGACCGCGGCGCTCGCCGCCCTGGCTCACGCGGTCGGCCTCGGCAAGCACCTGTATCCGGGCAATGAGGGGCGTTCGTCCCGCTCCCGGCTGCGGGACCTGATCAGGCACGACCCGATGGGCGGACTCGTCGCGCACGCCGTGATGGACGTCCAGAACGGTGTGGCCGCACAGCCACGTCGTAGCCCGGCACCGGCCGGCCGTCAGGCCGCCCCCGGAGCCAGGCCCGCGCCGGAACCCGCTCGTGGCGTTCCGATGCAACCGCGCCGAGGACCGATGGCGCGCGCCGTGGCCCACTGAGCCGCAGTCCCACGGCAGCCAGCACGACCGGGAACACCCGGGAACGACCGCACCACCCGCACCGCCACAGCGCCGCACCGTCAGTCCCCAGAGACCGGTTCGGGAGCCGCTGGTCCGCGCGGGGTGACAGAACCGTACGTCCGTACATCGGGCGTCGACGGGTTCCGCCGCCCCGCGCGGCCGCATGTCCGGGCGGGTGCCCGTAACTGACGTGCACGCGGCGCATATACACCGTTTCCCAGCGGTAATAAGCACCTTGGTGGCAGTCTGCTCAACAGCAGATACGCAAAGTCAAGAACGAGGCCCGCAGCCGGAGGTGCACGTCCCGTGGCGTCCAATGTCAATCCCACCGTCAGGCGGCGCCGGCTGGGCCAGGAGCTGCGCAGGCTCCGCGAGCTCAAGGGCATGACGGCCGAGGAGGTCGCCGAACGCCTGCTGGTGTCGCAGTCCAAGATCAGCCGCCTCGAGAACGGCCGGCGCAGCATCAGCCAGCGCGACGTCCGTGACCTGTGCGGGGTGTACGAGGTCGAGGACCAGCGGGTCGTCGAGTCCCTGATGCAGATGGCCAAGGACTCGCGGCAGCAGGGCTGGTGGCATGCCTTCGGGGACATCCCGTACAGCGTCTACATCGGCCTGGAGACCGACGCCGAGTCGCTGCGCGTGTACGAACCCCAGATCATCACGGGCCTGTTGCAGACCCGGCCGTACGCCGAGGCCATCGTGCGCGGTGGCGCGCCCGAGGCGACGGACACGGAGAACGACAAGCGCGTCGAGGTACGCCTGCGCCGGCAGAGCCGGGTCGCCGCCGAGCGGGACCCCCTGCGGCTGTGGGTGGTCCTGGACGAGGCGTGTCTGCGCCGGGTCGTCGGCGGCCGGCAGATCATGCGCGAGCAGCTGGAGTACCTCGTCGAGATGTCCCAGCAGCCCCATATCACCGTGCAGGTACTGCCGTTCGACGTCGGCGCCCACCCCGGGCTCAGCGGCCAGTACTCCATCCTGGAGTTCTCGGACGCGGCCGACTCCAGCGTCGTCTACATCGAGGGCGTCACCAGCGACCTGTACCTGGAGAAGGCGCACGACGTGCAGAAGTACACCGTGATGTACGAGCACTTGAGGGCCCAGGCGCTCAACGTCGACCAGTCGCGTCAGCTGATCGAGGACCTCGCCAAGGAGTACGCCCGGGAGTACGCCCGTTGAACCGTTTCTGAGGCCTTCCGGGCCCCTTCCCGACAAGGCGGGCCGGATAGTACACCCCGGCCACGCCCGGCTGGAAGACTCCACTGGAATATGCCACCAGAAGAGTGAATGGCTGCTCCGAAAGAGGAAGTCGGCGAGTAGCGTCGATCACGCCAACGATCAATAAAGGTTGGCGGAATCCGAACACTGCGCAACTGGCTACGGAGCGAATATGGCAATTCGTCTGGGCGACCTGGACACATGGACGACCTCCACCTACACCAACGCCAACGGGGCGTGCCTGATGGTGAGGTCGACCGAAGAGGAAGCACTCGAACTCGGCGACACCAAGATCCCCGAGGGCCCCAAGCTGGCCTTCCCCGCCGACGCGTGGAGTGCTTTCGTGGCCTCCGTCAAGGCATAACAACTGCACGTGACAACCGCACATGACAACTGCACAAGCACCACCACAGAGCCCTCTCGACCAGATCGCCGTCCTTGCCGAGGGGGCCTGCGGCACTTCAGCCGTGGGGTTGTGTGTCGGGTGCGGCTCGGTGCGGCCTGGTCGCGCCGCCCCACCGGGCCGCACCCGCCCTACTACGCCAGCGCACCCTCCACCGCAGCCACGACCTCGTCCGACTCCGGCTCGGTCTGCGGCGAGAAGCGGGCCACGACCGCCCCGTCCCGCCCGATCAGGAACTTCTCGAAGTTCCAGCGGATGTCCCCGCTGTGCCCCTCGGCGTCGGCGACGTCGACCAGCCGCTCGTACAGCGCATGCCGCCCCTCCCCGTTCACCTCGACCTTCTCGGTCAGCGGGAAGGTCACGCCGTACGTGGCCGAGCAGAACTCGGCGATCTCCTCGGCGCTGCCGGGCTCCTGTCCGAGGAACTGGTTGCAGGGCACGCCGAGCACGGTGAAGCCCCGCTCCGCGTACCGCTCCTGGAGCTTCTCCAGGCCGTTGTACTGCGGGGTCAGCCCGCACTTGGAGGCCACGTTCACGACGAGGACGGCCTTGCCGGCGTACTGGGCGAGGTCGGCCGAACCACCCGTGAGGGCACCGATCTCGACGTCGAGGGGAGAGGAAGTAGTCATGAGCGGATGCTAACTCCGCACCTCCCCGGCCAGCTCGCGCAACCCGTTCCTCAGCCCCGGAACACCTGCGGATACGGACACTCCTCCAGGGGTTTTCCGGGGCGGTCGGCCCACCGCCACCACAGGTGCCGCTCGGCGCAGCGCCACAGCGTGCGGCAGGCGCGCAGGCCGTCGTCCTCGCGGTGCACCAGGAGCATGCCGCCGGACGTCAACGGCCCGTCGCAGGCGGGGCAGGGTTCCACGGTCGGCACCGGTGCACTGGAAGGGGCGGGTTCGTCCACCCGGAGCGGCGCGTGTTCGATGCGCCGGCCGTCCCCGAAGATCCTGAAGTACTCCTTGAGCGCCGGCGGGCGGTAGTCGCTCTGGTGCTCGTACCGCGCGAGGACGGAGTCGGCCAGGTACTCGGACCCGTCGAGGACGTGGTCCTCGGGGGCTCTCGGCTTCTTCGGGTCCCTCGGTTCCTCCGCCTGACCGATGGGCCGGTCCAGAACCCGGAACACCTTGTAGAACTTCACCCGCGAATAGTGCCGCGGGCCCAGCGGGTCCGGCCGTACGGCGAAGTCGGCGCTCTTGTCCGGCTTCATCTCGTCCGGCCCCTTCTCGCTGAGGACCCGGGTGTCGAACTCGAGGCCGTACCGGGTGGCGTGCCCGGCCATCCACAGCAGGGTGAGGTCGGACAGCCCGGAGTCCGCCTCGCCGCCTCCGACGTCGGTGTGCACCCCGGCGAACCAGACCTGCCGCAATTCCTGGCCCTGCTCGGCGGCGCCCTTCTGCTGGTGCCAGAGCGTCGGCGGGAACGCGGAGCGCTGTTCGTCGACGGCCAGGGCGTGGAAGGCACCGTTGACCCAGCTGCTGAGGTCGGTGTCGTGGAAGGCCCAGCGCTTGTTGAAGCGGTTGACGAGCGGCCGCAGGAACCAGGGGGCCGGGACCGGGATGCCGAGGGAACCGACCGTGTCCCAGACGCCGATGAAGCGGATCTCCGTCTCGTGGGCGTAGGCCTGGCGGAAGAGGGTGGCCGCCACGCTGGTCGGCTGCCTGGTGCGGCTGCGGTACAGCGCCCACGCCTCGTCGATCCGCTCGGCCTGCTCCCGGCGCAGGATGCCGCAGTTGCGCACCAGGCCCGCCAGGCTGCGCGCGGTGTACGCGCCCCGGCTGAACCCGAACAGGTACAGGCTGTCGCCGGGTTCGTAGGTCTGGATGAGGAAGCGGTAGGCGTCGAGTACGTTCCGCGACAGGCCCAGGCCGAACGCGCCGCCGCGCAGCCGTTCCGGCCGCTGGGCGCCGACCCCGCTGTGGTAGTAGACCCGCTGTTCCGTGCCGACGGCCGTGCGTCGCCGTACGGCGAGGGCCACCTTGGCCACATTGGTCTTGTGCGACTGGTCGGCGCGATTCCAGGTCCCGTCGCAGCAGACCACCAGATGTCTGGCCATGCTGTGCCTCCTCTCCCCGCGGTCCTGTAGACAGGACTCCGCGACGGTTCGGGAGATACAGCCAGTACCTCAGGGTCCGGGCCGGCCCGCAACTCGGTGACGGGCCGGCCCGGGGGCGGGTCAGGCCACGACCGTGAAGAGCCCGGTCTTCTCGCCCAGTTTGGACAGCGAGGTCTTGCCGGGGATGCCGTTGGCGTCGGCGCCCGTGTAGCCCAGGTGCTTCTGCCACTTGGCGTAGGCGGCGACGGTGGTGGTGCCGAAGGAGCCGTCGCCCGCGTAGGTGCGGGGGAGGTAGCCGAGTTCGACGAGGGCCGCCTCGGTGAGGTTCACGCCGGTCATGTAGGTGATGTGGCCCTGCTTGGCCTTGGGGTCCGTCCTCGCGGCCGTCGCCAGCCGGGACAGGTCCACGCGGGGCTTGCTCGCCGGACGGGGCGTCGGCTTCGTCGGCTTCGTCGCTCCGGGCTTCGTCGGCTTCGACTTCCCCGGCTCGACGGCCAGCTGCTTCTTCACGTCGGCCCGGAAGTCGTCCATGTCGAAGCTCGGGTCGATCTTGCCCGGCTGGCACTCCTTGTGTCCGGCGACGGACTTCTCGCTCCAGCCGTGCGCCCGGCAGATCGCCGCCGCCCACAGCACCGCCTGCCGGTACTGCGCCTGCGGGTAGGCGTCGTTGCCCTTGCCGAGGTTCTCGATCTCCAGGCCGTACAGACAGTCGTTGCCGTCGGCCTTGGCCACGTCGTCGTGGGGGAGCGGCTTCTCGTCGCGGAGCGCGTTCAGGACATCGATGTCGGCGTAACCGGCGTGGTTGGTACGGCCGTTGCCGATCATCCACAGCCCCGCGGTCTTGCCGAGCCAGGCATGGCAGAGGGGCCCCGGCAGATCGGATCTGCCGTTGAAGCAGAGCTCCTTGTCGCCGTGCCCGCCGGTGTGGTGGATCAGCACCCCGATGACGGGACCGAACGACTTCCCGGACTCGGCGTCGCGGTTGTGGGTCTTCCAGCCTGCGTGCTCGTGCACGGTGAGGCCCTCGGCCTTCAGCGCGGCGAGCATTTTTGCGGCGGACAGGGGAGTGGCCATGACTGCGGTTCCCTCCGTGAGGCGTGTGACGGCACGTCAAGCAGGCTGCGCTGGCTGCGTGTTGCCGGGACGTGATCGTCTCGCGTGCGACTCGTGAATGCGCCGATGTCGTGGCCCTGTGGCGAAATCGCGACATTCACAGCCGAAGGGAGTCGTGGCCGGAGCGCTCCGGGGATCCGCGTTCGGCGCGGCGGTCCAAGGGGGGAAGGAGTACGACCGCCGCGCCGGGACGGGGTCGCCGTGGCTGTGGGTCAGCCCGGCGCCACGGCCCGCCCCGTCTGGGGCGAGATCATGCCGGAGCACAGGCCCTTCGCGGCCAGGGTCTGCGCGATCCGGGGGATCGCCGCGCGGGTGTTGGCCGGCCAGTCGTGCATGAGGATGACCTGGCCGTTCGTGAGCCGGCCGGCCGCCGCGACGATCGCGTCGGTGCTGGCGTTGTTCCAGTCCTGCGAGTCGACCTGCCAAAGGACCTCGGTCAGGCCGTACTTGGCCTCGACGGCCCTCACCGTCGCGTTGGTCTCGCCGTACGGCGGCCGGAACAGTCTCGGTGTGCCGCCGCCCGCGTTGGCGATGGCCTGCTGGGTGCGGGAGATCTCCGAGTCGATCGTGGCCTGGCTCTGCTGGGTCAGATGCGGGTGGGTGTAGCTGTGGTTGCCGACCCACATACCGGCGCTGACCTGTGCCCTGACCAGGGCCGGGTTGGCGGCGGCGTACTGGCCCTGGTTGAACATGGTGGCCCGCAGACCGTTCTGCTTCAGCAGGTTGAGCAGGGTGGTGGTGTTGCCGCCCGGGCCGTCGTCGAAGGTGAGTCCGACGTATCCGGTGCAGGCGGCGGCCTGCGCGGGAGCGGCCTGCGCGGCGAGGGGGACGGTGAGGGTGCCGGCGGCGGCCAGAGCGGCGGCGGCCAGTAACGGAAGGTGCGTCCGGGTCCTCATCAGGCCACCGTGATGTTGGAGCTGCCGCTGCTCTGGTAACCCTCGGTCGCGAGGATCATGTAGTACTTGAAGCTGCCCATCGGCATGCCGGCGCGGGCCCACGCGTCGAAGTGGTTGCCGGTGGTGATGGTGCCGCCGGTCCGCTTCGACTGCCGGACGCTCCAGTACTGGTTGAAGGTCTTGGTGCCTTCCACGGACGGGGCGTTGTAGCGGGTGGTCTGGTAGATGTCGTACGTGCCGCCGTCGCTGGTGACGGTGCCCTTGTACGTTCCGGTGGGCCGGTAGGTGCCCCAGTTGTCGACGACGTAGTACTCGACGAGCGGACTCGCCGTCCAGCCGTAGAGGCACAGGTAGGCGTTGCCGGACGGGCTGAAGCTGCCGGAGTAGCTCACGGTCCTGCGGGAGCCGTTGCTCCAGCCCTTGCCGGCCACGAAGTTGCCGGTGTTGCGCCATGAAGTGCTGTAGTTGCCGCCGGAGTTGAGGGTCATGGAGACGGTGCCCTGGGCGTCCGTCCAGAACGAGTAGTAGTACCCGTTGTTGGTCCCGGTCTGGTTGGTGGTGATGACCGTGGCCGCCTCGGCGGTGCCGGGCAGGGCCAGGGTGGCGCCGGTGGCCAGCAGGAGGCCGCAGACGCTGCGGCGCGTGGGGTGTGCGGGTGTGTCAGTCATGGGCCACAGTTTTGGCCTGCCCCTGTCAAGCGTCAACAGTTTCGGCAGATGTTTCGAAGGCTTCGAGATCGCTCTCACCTGAGGAAACCCGCGAAATCTTTCGGAAGATCGCGGGGAGGGGAGATCGAAAAGCCCAACCGAACTCCGAATGTTTCGAAGGTCTTCCGGAGCGAGGCTGCGCTAGTGGTCCTTGTTGTAGCAGGGCGTGTCCGGCAGGTGGGCCCTCGCCCAGCCGGCGAGCTCCTTCAGGGCGGGCTCCAGCGCGGCTCCCGCCGCCGTCAGCCGGTAGCAGACCCGCAGCGGGGGGCCCTCGTCGACCTCGCGGAGCACGAGACCGGCCGCGCCGAGCTCGACGAGCCGGTCGGCGAGCATGCGTTCACTGAGGCCGGGGATGGCCCGCCGCAGTTCGGAGAAGTAGGTGGGCCGCCCCATCAGCACGGCGAGGATCGGGCCGTTCCAGCGCTTTCCGAGCAGCTGGAAGACGCGGGTGATGCCGTCGTCGACCTGCTTGCACGGTTCCTGGTCGTGGATCTGCTCGGCCGTCATGGGTGCAGGGTACCTCTCTGGCGTACGGTGGTGAAAAAAAGTAAGTACCTGTGCTAGATATAGCTGGGTACGGATTCTTAGCTCATTACGTGATGGAGAAACCCATGGCCACCCTGCTGCACATCGACTCGTCGGTCCTCCCCGGTGCGGCCTCCGCCTCCCGTGCCGTGACCGAGGCCTTCCGCAAGACCTGGCAGGAGCAGCATCCGACCGGCACGGTGATCTACCGCGACCTGGCCGTCGACCCGGTCCCGCACCTCTCCGCCGACGCCCACACCGCGGGCTTCGCCGACCCGGCCACGCACACGCCCGAGCAGGCCGCGGCCTTCGCCCCCCGCCTGGAGCTCATCGAGGAACTGGAGCACGCGGACGCGATCCTCATCGGCGCCCCGATGTACAACTTCTCGATCCCGTCGACCCTCAAGGCCTGGCTGGACAACGTGGCCCTCTTCGGCCGCACCCTCGGCGACAACCCCTCTGCCAAGGGCACCCCGGTCACCGTCGTCGCCAGCCGCGGCGGCTCCTACGCCCCCGGCACCCCGCGTGAGTCCTTCGAGTTCGTCCAGAACTACCTGACGGCGCTCCTGGAAGGCGGTCTCTCCCTCGACGTCGACTTCATCGTCCCGGAGATGACCATGGCCCCGCACAACCCGGCCCTCGCGGAGTTCATCCCCGTCTTCGAGGCCTCCCGCGAGCGCGCGCTCCAGGACGCGGAGGCGAAGGCGAGGACGCTCGTCGAGCGCTTCGCGGCGTAACAAAGGCAAGGAGGTCACACCACTCCTTGCCACTCTCAACGTATAGCGCACCGGGGGGCTTGCGGCAAGGCCCCGGTGTCGGCGCAGACTTACCCGCCTGAGTCACAGGTCGCCGACAACGGGGGATGGATCGAATGTGTGTGGTGCTCTCCACGTACGGGTCGTGCGGGGACGTCGAACCGATGGCGGGACTCGCCGCGGCGTTGCGGGAGTCGGGCGCCGAGGCGCGGGTGTGCGCGCCCCCGGACGAGGAGTTCGCCAAACGGCCGGCCGGCGTCGGCGTGGAGCTGGTGCCCGTCGGGCAGCCGGTGCGCACGGCGGCGACCCGGGCGGGACAGCCCTCGCGTGCAGGCTTGGCCGAGCGCGCGGCCGCGATGACCGCAGCGCAGTTCGAAGCGGTCGTCGCGGCGGCCGAGGACGCCGACGCTGGGGTGGCGACCGGCCTGCTCCCGGCAGCCGACGGCGCCCGGACGGCGGCCGGGAAGCTGGGTCTGCCGTACGTCTTCGCGGTACCCGAGGGCGTGACCGACAACCGGGTGCTGCACGACCTGGACGCCCGGTTCATGAACGAGACGTTCGGCACCGGCCTCGACGCCCTGCACGCGTCGATCGGCCTGCCCCCGGTCGCCGACTTCCGCACCCACGTCCTCACCGACCGCCCCTGGCCGGCCGCGGACCCGCTGCTGGGCCCGTGGCAGACGCCGGCCGACCTCGACGTCGTACGGACCGGCGCATGGGCGCTGCCGGACGAACGCCCGCTCCCCGACGGCCATGAGACGTTCCCGGAGGCTGGCGAGGCGCCGGTGTACGTCGGCTTCGCCAGCATGCCGATGCACGGCGCCGGGAACGCGGGACAGGTCGCCGTCGGCGCGGTCCGCGCACAGGGCCGCAGTGTGCTCGTCGGACGCGGCCGGGCCGACCTGGCCCTGATCGACGGGGCGGACGACTGCTTCGACGTCGGCGAGGCCGACCACCAGGCGCTCTTCCGGCGCGTGGCCGCCGTCGTCCACCACGGAGGCGCCGGCACCACGACCACGTCCGCCCTGGCCGGCGTACCCCAGGTGGTCGTACCCCAGATCGCGGACCAGCCGTACCGGGCCGGGCGGGTGGCCGAGCTGGGCATCGGCGCGGCGCACGACGGTCCGACACCGACGGACGTGGCCGCCACGATCCGTACGGACGGGGCGGAGGCGGCCGCGAGGCTGCTGCTCGACATGGCCTCATAGTCGTACCGGCCGCACGGCCCCCATGGTCGTAGAAGATGACCTCACATCGGAGCTGTTGACTTGAATTCCCTGCCCGCCAGCGTGTTCGACCTTCCCGACCGTCTCTCCGCCAAGGCCGACCCGACGCTGATCGCCGCCGACGAGCGGCACTTCGCCGCCATCGCGGAGTGTCTGGAGCAGACGATCGCCGAACTGTCCGCCACCCTCGACGCCACCCGTCGTGCCCCTGGCGGCATCGGCCAGGAGGCCATGGACCGGGACACGGAGATCCACCGGCTGAGCGCCCGGCTGCGCACCCTGCGCCGCTTCGGCCTCGACCTGTGCCTCGGGCACATGGTCGGCGCGGACGACCCCGAGCCCGTGTACGTCGGACGGCTCGGCCTCACCGACAGCACCGGCCGACGGCTGCTCGTCGACTGGCGTTCCCCCGCGGCGGAACCGTTCTTCGGGGCCACCCACGCCAACCCGATGGGGCTGGCGAGCCGCCGCCGCTACCGCTGGCAGGGCGGCCGGATCGGCGACTACTGGGACGAGGTGTTCGCCCCCGACGGCTTCGCCGGGCACCACGCCTCGCTCGACGACCAGTCCGCCTTCATCGCCAGCCTCGGCAGCGACCGCTCGGAACGCATGCGGGACGTCCTCGGCACCATCCAGGCCGACCAGGACGCCATCATCCGCGCGAGCTCACGCGGCGCGCTCGTCGTCGACGGCGGCCCCGGCACCGGCAAGACCGTCGTCGCCCTGCACCGCTCCGCCTACCTCCTGCACTCCGACCCGCGCCTCGGCCACCGCCGCGGCGGAGTGCTGTTCGTCGGCCCGCACCGGCCCTACCTGGCCTACGTCTCCGACGTCCTGCCCAGCCTCGGCGAGGAGGGCGTGCAGACCTGCGTCCTGCGGGACCTGGTGGCCGAAGGAGCCACGGCGGTGGCCGAACAGGACCCGGAGGTGGCCCGCCTGAAGTCCTCCGCGGACCTGGTGAAGGGCATCGAGAAGGCCGTCCGGTTCTACGAGGAGCCGCCCACCGAGGGCATGACCGTCACCACCCACTGGTCCGACATCCGGCTCACCGCCGCCGACTGGGCCGAGGCCTTCGACGCGGCGGAAGGAGCCCCGCACAACGACGCGCGCGACCAGGTCTGGCAGGCCCTCGTCACCATCCTGGTGGACAAGCACGACGGCGACGCCCCGGAGAACCTGCTCCGCAAGTCCCTGCGCCAGAACCGGGAGTTGCTCACCGCCTTCAACCGCGCCTGGCCCCTGCTGGAGGCGGCCGACCTGGTCGGCGACCTGTTCACGGTCCCCGCCTATCTGCGGATGTGCGCCCCCTGGCTCGACCGCGAGGACGTACGACGGCTCCAGCGCGCGGACCCCCAGGCCTGGACGGTGTCCGACCTGCCGCTCCTGGACGCGGCACGGCAGCGGCTCGGCGACCCGAAGGCCTCGCTCCGCAAGCGCCGCCAGGAGGCCGCCGTGGCCGCCCAGCGCGAGCAGATGGCCACGGTCGTGGAGAGCCTCGGCGCGGTCGCCGACGACGAGTACGGCATGGGCCTGGTGACCATGCTCCGCGGTGAGGACTTCCACGACGCCCTCGTCGACGAGACGGCCCTGGTGAGCATCGACCCGGACCTGCTGGCCGGCCCGTTCGCGCACGTCGTCGTCGACGAGGCGCAGGAACTGACCGACGCGGAGTGGCAGATGCTGCTCCTGCGCTGCCCGTCCCGCAGCTTCACCATCGTCGGCGACCGCGCCCAGGCCCGGCACGGCTTCACCGAGTCCTGGCAGGAACGGCTCGAACGGGTCGGCCTGGACCGCGTCACCCTGGCGTCCCTCACCGTCAACTACCGCACCCCGGAAGAGATCATGAAGGAGGCCGAGCCGGTCATCCGGGCCGCCCTCCCGGACGCCAACGTCCCGACGTCGATCCGCAGCACCGGCACACCGGTGACGTACGGCGAGGCGACGGAGCTGACCCCGCTGCTGGACACCTGGCTGGCGGACCACCCCGAGGGCATCGCCTGCGTGATCGGCGTCCCGGAGTTCCAGCCGACCCCCCGGGTCCGCTCCCTGACCCCGTCCCTGGCGAAGGGGCTCGAATTCGACCTGGTGATCCTGGTCGACCCACAGCACTTCGGAGAGGGCGTGGAGGGAGCGGTGGACCGTTACGTGGCGATGACCAGGGCGACGCAGCGGCTGGTGATCCTGACCAGCCCCGAGGGACGGGTGTGACGCCTGTGACGGGAATCATCTTCACGAAACGCATACTCTTCGTGCAAGGTTCGGCATAGCACTTCGGGTGCTTTCCACCCCTGAGTGGCAAGTCGGCCTTTGGCGTACTCAAGTGGGTGATCATGACCGCCTCCGCACCCGGCATGGACGGACCCCCGTCCCGCCGCACCGCCCGGATGGTGAAGCGGCAGGCGGCCTGGAAGCCGGGCTTCCTGCCCTTCCTGGTCACCGCGGCCCTCGCCTACGCCTTCTCCTCGGCGCTGTACTCGCCCAAGGTGACGCTGATGGGCTGGGTGGTCACCGTGCTGTGGACGCTGCCCGTCGTCAGCTCCTTCGTCGGCGTCACCGGTGCCGCGCTGACCCGCCGCCGGATCGCCCGCCAGCGCGGCTGGACCGACGCGGAACCCGCGCTGCACGACCGGCTCGTGGTGCTCGTCCCGACCATCGGCCGCGACGACACCTACCCGGCACTTGAGCGGTCGGTGCTGTCGTACTGCGCGTTCCTGCCGCGCTGGTTCCCCGCCCTGCGCATCGACATCCTGACCGAGGAGGGCTGCGAGGCCGCCGACCGCATCGACGCCCTGGCCGCGCGCAGCCCCCTGATGCGCGTGGTCACCGTGCCGAAGGCCTACCGCACGGCCAACGGCACCCGCTTCAAGGCCCGCGCCAACCACTACGCCCACGAGCTGCGCATCGCCGAGGGTGAGGCTCTGGACGACGTATGGGTGCTGCACATGGACGACGACACCGGCGTCGGCCCGGACACCGCCGAGCAGCTCGCCCGGTTCATCAACGCCCAGCGCCGCGCGGGCCCCGACGGCAAGCACCTCGCCCAGGGCATGCTGACCTATCCGCGCGAGAACGCCGTCAACCGGCTGACCTGGCTGGCCGACGCGATCCGCCCCGCCGACGACATCGCCCGCTTCGCCGTCCTCACCGGCGGCGGCACCCCGCTCGCCGGACTGCACGGCGAACTCCTGCTGCTGCGCGCGTCGATCGAGGCCACCATCGGCTGGGACTTCGGCCCCGACTCCATCTGCGAGGACGCCCACCTCGCCCTCGTCTTCGCCAGCCGCTACAAGGGCCGCAGCGACTGGTTCTCCGGCCGCAGCTACGGCGCGTCCCCCTCGACCATGCGGGACTTCCTCAAACAGCGCGAGCGCTGGTCCTGGGGCCTGGTCGGACTCGCTTTCAACCGCAGCCTGCCGCGCCGCTCGCGGGCCCTGCTCATGTACAGCGTGACGACGTGGGTCCTCGGCCCCTTCCAGCACGTCGGCGTGGTCCTCGCGGTCGGCGCGCTGCTCGGCGACCTCAACACCTCGCCCGTCACCCCGTGGATCCTGCCCCTGTGGGCGGTGACCATGGGCTACGCGGTCTGGATGTACTGGGAGGGCCTGAAGATCAACGCCTCGGTGTCGGCGGGCGGCCGCCGCCTGTGGTGGGAGCCGATCGCGGTGATCGCCCTGATGCCGTTCTTCGCGCTCTGGGAGGCGGCCGGGTCCTTCCGGGGACTGCTGCGCTGTCTGCGGGGCGTGGAGAACCAGTTCGTCGTGATAGCGAAGCCGGCCTGAGGCATGCGGAAACGTTTCTACGGCCATGTCGTGCCGGTTCGTCTGCCGGTTCGTCTCTACGGCCTCGGCGTGCTCGTTCTCCTGCTGACGGCGGGGTGTGTCTCCCCGGGAACTTCTTCGCCGACCCGGGCATCCGCGTCGGCGTCAGCGACCACGAGCCGGGCCCCCGCTCCCGCGAAGGTCGCCGCCCCCTGGCGCCCCGGCGACCCCCAACTCGGCGCGCAGGTCCTCTGGTACACCTACCCCGGCGAGACGGACGCGTCCGTGCGCACCAACTCGCTGCGCCTGGTGAACTACATGGTCGGCAGGCACATGAACGCGATCTCGGTGACCTTCCCGTTCGCGACCGCCGGCCCCACGGCGAGCCGGGTCGCCGCCTCGGCCGACACACCCTCCGTACGACACCTGGCGATGCTCCTGGACACCGCGGCGGCGGCCGGTCTGCGCATCACCGTGCGCCCCCTGCTCGACGAGAAGAACCTGGTGGCCCAGGACCCCCTGGCCTGGCGCGGCTCCCTCGCCCCCGCCGACCGGGCGGCCTGGTTCCGCTCCTACGAGGCCTTCCTCGCGCCCTATCTCACCCTCGCCGCCCGGCACCACGCGAGCACCTTCGTCCTCGGGGTGGAACTCACCTCCCTGGAGGACGACCCGCGCTGGCGCTCGGTGACCGCCACGGCCCGCAAGTCCTTCTCCGGTGAGCTGTCCTACGACGCCAACTGGGACGACTACGTCTCCCGGCATGTCCCCGTCCCCGTCGAACACCTCGGCGTGGACGCCTACTTCCCGCTCGCCGGGCTCGGTGACGACGCCACCGTGGCGCAGATCGCCGCGGGCTGGGAACGCTGGCTCAACCGCAAGAGCACCGGGAAGCTGCCCCGGATCGTGCTGAGCGAGGTCGGCATCATCGCCGAGGACGGCGCCTACCGGCACCCGGCCGTCTGGAAGAGCGTCGGACAGGGCGGGGCGAAACCCAACCCCACGGTCCAGAAACGCTGGTTCGAGGCGGCCTGCCGGGTCGCCCGGGCCCGCGACGTGGCCGGCCTCTACTGGTGGAACCTCGACTTCCACGCCGACCCCGAGGCCCCCTCGGACTCCCTCACCTCCTTCCTCGGCCGCCCCGCCGAGTCCGCCCTCACCACCTGCTTCCGGACCTGGCCGAGATGAACGAACAGCACGACACGCTCCGCTTGATGATCCGCCCTGCCGTCGCCGAGCCGGATCAGGATTCCGCGGGCGAGGCGGCCGTAAGGCGGTTCTCCGCCGTGGACGGGCTGCGGGGGGCGGCCGTACTGGCCGTGCTGCTGCACGACACCGGCGTGGGCGGACGGTGGTTCTCCTGGAGCGGCGCCGGCGTCGACGTCCTGCTGGTGCTCGCGGGGTTCCTCACCACCCTGCCTCTGCTCCGCAGGGCGACGGCAACCGGCAGGACCGGCGTCCTGGGCTTCCTGGCCCGCAGGACCAGGCGGCTCCTCCCCGCCCTCGTGGTGTCGCTCGCCCTGACCTTCACGGTCTTCTGGACGCTCGGCTCGCCCCGGATCGTCCGCGACCTCGCACGCCCACTCCCGTCGGCGCTGCTCGGCTACGGCGGCTGGACCGACTGGCTCCACGGACGCCCCCTGGACACGGTCCCCACCACGGCGGCGCCGCTCGCCCCCCTGTGGCTGTTCGACCTCACCGCACGCTCCGTCCTGGCGTGGTCCCTTCTCCTGGCGGTCCTCTGCCTCCTGGCCCGTCGCAGACTCACCGGCGTGGCACTGGCCGCGTCCCTGCTCACCGGGGCGGCGGTGGTGGCCGCGGCCCGTGGCATGCTGCCCGGCACCGATGTCGTCCCCGGCCTGCAGGCACTCACGGTGCCGGCCGGCGCCGGTGCCGCCTGCCTCGTCCACCTGGCCGAACGCGGCGGACGCGCGCCGTCCCGCCGGGTCGCCGTACTGCTGACCGCGACCGGCATCGCCGCGGCGGCGGCCTTGGTGGTGTCGGCGGTCCTCCACGGCGGTGGACAGGGCGAGCGCCGGTACCTGGCCGCGGCCGTACTGTCCGCGGCGCTCCTGACGGCGGCACTCTGCGGCGGCCAGGGCCCGTTGGCGAGGCTGCTCTCCACCGACCTCCTCGCCGAGGTCGGCCGGATGTCGTACAGCCTCTTCCTGCTGCACCTCCCCGTGTACTGGCTCCTGCGCCGCGGCCAGCCCGGCCTCAGCACCCTCGCCTTGTTCCTGGTCGGAGCCGCGGTGACCTGGTTCCTGTCGCTGCTCGTCCACTACCTGCTCACCGAACGCCTGGCCGGCCGACGCCGGCGTCCCGACCCCGTCACAGTTTCCCGGTCCGCTGTGTGAGCGCGGCGCAACCGAAGTTCCCACGGGGTCTAACAGGTCGGAAACCGACCGTCACGGCGGTCGGTCTAGCTTCGTGACATGAGGGTGTGGACGCCATCTCGGCCGGTGCTCGACAGGCTCGGTGCGCTCGGCAACGACGGTGCGGGCAGGGGCGGTTCAGGGCGCCTCCACCGTGACCGAACGGCACCCGCCCGCCGCCCGCTGCCCGGCTGGCGCAGCATCAGAGGCCGGGTGGCGGTGGTCATCACGGTCCCGATCTGCCTGCTGCTGGCGGTCGCCGGTCTGGCCGTGTACGACCGCGCCGAGGCACTCGGTGACGCCCGGACCACCCGTGCCGAGGTGGGCCTCAGTCTGCGGGTCCAGGAGCTGGTGCATCAGCTGCAACGCGAACGCGGGCTGACGAGCGGTCTGTTGGGCGGCGAGCAGGGGTTTCGCACGCAACTCGCCGCCACCCGTGGGCGCGTGGACACCGAGCTGCGTGGAATGCGCTCCGAACCCGCCGTGGAGGAGGTCGTCGAGCGGCATCTGCGGCGCCTCGCGGCCGTCCGCGCCACCGCCGACAAGGACACCGCCGTCCCCGCCCCGGCCGACCGGCACATCGGCGGCGAGGACACCGACCGGACCACCTCACTCGCCTTCTACACCGCCGCCATCGACGCGCTCAACGCCGTCGACCCGGTGGCGGCGACCGCGACCCGCGCCGACCGGCCGCTGAGCGACGGTCTGGCGGCGTTGCGGGAACTGGCCGCGGCCAAGGAGTCCGTCGCTCTGGAACGCGGTCTCCTCAACGGCGTGTTCGCCGAGGGGGCCTTCCACGGCCGCGAGTACCTCGCCTTCACCGAGGTGCGCGCCACGCGCGTCGCCGCCCTGGCCCGCTTCCGCCAGGTCGCCACCGCTCCCCAGCGCGCCGCCCTGGACAAGGCCTTCGGCACCGCGGACGCCGAACGCGCCGCCCGCTACGAGAACCAGGCGGAAGGCGCCCCCGACGGTTCCGCCGTGCGTGCCGACCCCGGCACATGGTGGCAGACGATGACCGTGCTCGTCGACGATCTGCACACCGTCCAGCGGTCGGTCGGCGACGACGTACGCGGCCGGGCCGACCGGCTGAGCCATGACGCCGAACTGGGCCTTGCCGCCTGGCTCGGTGCGGGAGTGCTGGTGGCCGCCCTGGTCGCGGGCGTCGCCGTCTTCGCGTCCCGTTCCCTCACGCGCCCGCTGCGCGAACTCGCCGCGGCCGCCCACGACGTGGCACGGCACCGGCTGCCCGAGACCGTCGCCCGTATCCAGCGGTCTCCGCAGGACCAGGTGGGCGAGGTGGGCCAGGTGGACCAGGTGGAGCTCCTGCCTCCACAGGAGGGGCCGGACATCCCCGGTGCGCGGCCGTTCGGCGGGGCGGCGGAGATCGCCGAGGTCGCCGCGTCCCTGCGGCAGGTGGAACACACCGCCCTCCATCTGGCCGCCCAGCAGGCCGGCCTGCGCCGCAACACCACCGAGTCGCTCGCCAACCTCGGCCGCCGCAACCAGAACCTCGTACGCCGTCAGCTCGGCCTCATCAGCCGCCTGGAACGGCAGGAACTCGACCCGGACGCCCTCGCCGAACTCTTCGAACTCGACCACCTCGCCACTCGGATGCGGCGCAACGCCGAGAGCCTGCTGGTCCTCGCCGGGCAGAATCCGCCACGGCCCACGGCGGCACCCTCCGAGGGCATGGAGGTCGTCCAGGCCGCCGTCGCCGAGGTGGAGCAGTACCGCAGGGTGCTGATCGCGACCGTGGAGCCGGTGCGGGTGCGCGGGCACGCGGTCGCCGATGTCGCCCACCTCCTCGCCGAACTCATCGAGAACGGGCTGAACTTCTCGCCGCCGACCGAACCGGTCGAGGTGCATGGCTGGTACGACGCCGACGACGACACGTACAGCTTCGCCGTCGTCGACCACGGCGTCGGCATGTCGGACGCCGACAAGGAACACGCCAACGCGCTTCTCTCCGGGGCCGGCGAGGAAGCCGTCCTCGCCGCGCCGACCCGGTTCCTCGGTCATCTCGTCGTCGGCCGCCTGGTCGACCGCCTCGGTGAAGGCGCCCAGGTCCACCTCTTCGACACCACCGGCGGCGGCCTGTCCGCGCTCCTCGTCCTCCCCGGGCGCGTGCTCGCTCCCGCGCAGGCCCTCCCCGCCACACCCCCGCCCACCAGACCCGCGGTCTCCGCCCTCCTCAACGGTTTCCGTGCAGGTGTCGCCCGTGCCGAGGCCAGAAGCACCCAAGGAGTGTCATCGTGACCACCGCCGTCCAGAGTTTCGGCTGGCTCATCTCGGAGTTCGTACGCGCCACCGACGGCGTCACCGACGCCGTCGCCGTCTCCTCCGACGGCCTGCTCATGGCCGCCTCGGACAGCCTCGGCCGAGATCGGGCCGACCACCTGGCCGCCGTGGTCTCCGGCATCACCAGCCTCGCCCAGAACGCGGCGACGGCACACGGCTTCCACGGCATGAAGCTCGTCATGATCGAGATGTTCGGGGGTTTCCTCATGGTCGGCCGCATCCGCGACGGCAGCTGCCTGGGCGTCCTCGCCGCCGAGGGATGCGATGTCGGCCTGGTCGGCTACGAGATGTCCGTCCTCGCCGACCGCGCCGGCGAACTGCTCACCCCACAACTCATCCGCCAACTCCACTCGGCACCCGTGACCACGGGGTAGTCACGGCTGTCGGGCCGTGCGGTGGCGGTGGGTCGTGTACGGCGGCCCGCCCCCGCACCATCGTCGGCGTCGGCGTCGGCGTCGGCGTCGGCGTCGGCACGGCCGTCTACGTCACCCTGCCCTGTGGCCTGCCCGAGTCAGCTGTCGCGGCCGCTGTGGCCAGGCCTGGGCCGGAAGGTGCGTGCTGTCATCTGTGTGGGAACAGGCGGCCCAGCGCCAGCTGTGCCGTGCGCGGCCAGTCGGCCCCAGTTGCCCGCGGTGTGCCGGGGCGACGGCGTGGCACGCGGACCCGCAGTGCCCCGGGCGCGCTGCGGCACACGACGGGCGACGGCAGAACGACGTGCTCTCCGTCGATGCCGACCGGGATGGTGCCCGTGTCGCTTTCGACGACGACTTCCCCGGCGTTCAGCCGTATGAGCTGCCCGGAGCGCGGGCCGCGCACGAGGCGGGCCGCCTGAGCGGTGTTGCCGACCCGCACGCACACCACGCCGAGGAGGCCCGAGTCCAGCCGTTCCCTGCGCCCTGGACGGGCTGCGTCGACGGCGCGTCCGTAGGGATTGTTGCTGACGAGGAGTGCCTGGAGCCCCTCGATGTGTGTTCCGTCGGCACGCGCACGCAGTCCGGGCGCGTCCTCGCCGGTGAGGAGGCCGGGGAGGGTGCGCAGGGTCGTGCGGGTTTTGGCGTCCCGGTATGCGGGGTCGGTGACGACGGACGCGTACATGCCGAACGAGGCGTTGTTGACGAAGACGCGGTCCGCGGCGTACCCGAGGTCGACGCGGAGTTCGACGCCGTGGGTCAGGGCCTCCAGGGCGGCCGCCGGATCGTTGCGGTCGAGGCCGAGATCGAGGGCGAAGTGGTTGCGGGTACCGGCGGGAATCACCACGAAGGGGAGGTCGTGGTGTGCCGCGATCTCGGCCACCAGCGCCTGGGTGCCGTCGCCGCCGGCCACCGCGAGGAGGTCCGCCCCCTCGGTGACGGCCTGCCTGGCCAGGTCGGCGACATCCCGGCCTCCTTCGAGCAGAACCACCCGGCAGCCGGCCGCCTGGGCTTTCTCCACCAGGTGGAATCGGCCCACCTTGCCGCCGCCGGAGCGCGGATTCATGAGGATCCAGGGACTGTGGGGTGCCTCTGAGACAGCGTGTTCGGACTGTTCGGAGGGGGTGGGCCCGGCACCGGGACTCAGGGCCGTGCGTGCCGCCGTGACGGCCAGCAGCCACAAGGCCAGGGACAGCAAGGCCGGCCCCAGCATGCCGGACGCGGCATAGAGGGCGAGGACAGCGACCGGCGCGGTCACCGACAGAACCGCCCCGAGGGCGCGCAGCACGCCGGTGTGTGCCAGGGTCCACCAGACACCGACGGCGGCGAGCGCCAGTCCGGCGACGCCGGCCAGCGCCCACAGCACGCTCCGCAGACCGGCGGCGACGAGCGGCACCAGGATGCTTCCCAGCAGGGCGAGCACGGCGAGACGGGCCCATCCGGCCCTGCCCTCGAGTGCCGTCGGGGCTCCTGCATTCCGCGATCCCCTCGTGCCACCGCCGTGTGATCTCACGGCGACCGCGCCCGGTGTCAGCGACCGGAGGTGTGCGAGGTGGAGCCCGCGTGCTCCGCCGGACCGTGTCCGGCCAGGACCAGCTCCTTCGCCCTGCGGAACTCCTCGTCCGTGATGTCGCCGCGGGAGCGGATCTCGGACAGCCTGGCGAGCTCGTCGACGCTGTTGGTCCCGCCGCCGGCCGCGGTCTGCCTGATGTAGGCGTTGAACTCCTCCTGCTGCGCACGCGCCTGCTTGATCTCCCGGCGGCCCATGTTCTTGCCGCGGGCGATCACATACACGAACACGCCCAGGAAGGGCAGGACGATGCAGAACACCAGCCAGCCGGCTTTCGCCCAGCCGTTCATGGTGTCGTCGCGGAATATGTCGGTGATGATCCGGAAGAGCAGGACGAACCACATGATCCACAGGAAAAACAGGAGCATGGTCCAGAAGGCGCTCAGCAGCGGATAGTCGTACGCCAGGTAGGTCTGTGCGCTCATGTCCGTCCTCCGTCCCGAGCGTTCGCCCGGTCGCGGGTGTGTGCCGTCATCAGCGTGCCCACGGCAAGCGCCGGGCGCCTCACCCGACGCGGGTGAGTGTGCGCGGCAGTGGCACACCATCGGCCGACGCGCTCCTCCCGTCGGATCAGGAGGGGGCGCGCTCCCCGCGGCTGCGGAGAGCGCGGCTGCGGGGAGCTGCGGCCGTCCGGTACCAGGAGGTGGAGGCGACGTACTCGCCGAGGGCCAGGCCCGAGACGGGCACCAGGAAGACGACGATCAGCCAGGAGAGGAACGTGAAGACGGGGCCCAGGGGACCGAACTCATCCAGGCTGCGTTCCATGGCCGCGGGCATCAGCACGCGGGCGGCCCCGCTCAGCAGGTCCGTACCGGCACCGGCCAGCAGCGCTCCCGGCAGCAGGCTCCGCCAGCCGATCCGGCCGCCCAGCAGCAGACGCTGGGACCACCACCACAGCAGCGTCGCCGAGAGCAGGGACAGCACCAGCCCGGTCACCGCGCCGGCGCCGAACCCGCTCCGCAGCGGTGCCTGGAGCAGGAGGAAGGCCATCCAGACGATCAGCCACAGCAGCCAGCGGGAGACCGCGGTCCGCACCGGGGCACGCGGCAGGTGCCAGCACCGCTCGCACACCGCCTGAAGAGCCCGGCTGAACGCCGTGGCCGACACCAGTGTCACCACCACGCCCACGGCTCCGGTGGTGTTCCGTGTCGTGCCGGTCGCGGAGAAGACCTCGCGCATCTCGTCGAGGGTGTCACCCCGTATCCCCAGAACCGCCCGGAGAGAGTCGGCAAGCAGGTCCTGCATCCACCCCGGGGCGAACGCCGCGACGGTCATCAGCAGCGGGAGCGCGGTGAGGAACGCCTGCGCGGCCAGCCGTACGGAGCCCTCCACGACGTTGAGCGCCGACAGGCGGGACAGCAGCCGGGCCGCGCCCCCGGACCGCAGACCCGCCGCCACCCGCGCGGCCGTGTGCCCGCGGGACGCGTGGCCGAGGCCGGGTTTGCCGACCATGACTCACGGAGCCACCCGTCCCGTGGCCTGGTCCGCCGCCGCGAGGAGCACGGGCGACTCGGACGTCGGCGGCGCGCCGGTCTTCCCGTACCCGTCGGTGTCGCAGACCGCCTCCTGGACCCGGGCCGCGACGACGGCCAAGGGCGCGAGCGACAGGGCCGACGGGAGGAAAACCGCGGAGCCGGCCCGGCGTACCACCGCGTGACGGCGCAGCCGCTCAGGTTCCGCTCGCTCCTCTTCGGCTCGTTCCTCGGCGGTCATGACGTGCTGCCGGTTGACGTCTTCGCCGGAGTCCGGCGGATCCGCGGGCGGGGCCGGGTACATGGAATCTCCTCTTCGCGTGCGCCGCCGCGGTGTCAGTCCGTCGGGGCGGTGGAGGGCGACCCTGTGGGGCGCGTCTCGCGAAGTGCGGCCCGCCATGCGACGGCGACCACCGCCTCGGCCAGGCCGAGCAGGACGAGCCACAATCCGAGCAGCCGGGTCAGGGCGCGGGCCGACTCGGCCGGCAGGGCGAGCACCACGATCCCCGCGACGATGGCGAGCACCGCGACGCCCACGAGGACGCCACGGTGGGGCAGGTCCTCGGCGGCGACGGTCGTGTAGAGGGTGAGGATGCCGGACACGAGCCACACGACCCCGGTGATCAGTGAGAGCGCGGCGATCGTCTGTAGCGGGTTCCGCAGGCACAGCACGCCGGCGAGGACGTACAGCACGGCCAGGAGCAGCCCCGGGAGCCGTTCGTGTCCCTCGCGTGCGAAGACGTCCACGAACCGGAATGCGCCGGTCACCAACAGGTGCAGCCCGATGAGGACCGCCAGGACGTGCAGCGTCGCCTCCGGCCAGACCAGGACCAGGACGCCCGGCACCAGGGTCGCGACGGCCGCCCCCAGGAGCCAGGTCCATGAACGGCCGAGCCGCGCTAGCGGGTCCGCGGGCGACATGGTCATGGCTCCTCCTGGTGTACGAGCACTTGACCGGACCAGGGTCACGCCTGGCGCTCGGCGACCGGCTCACCCACCACGGGTGATCCATCGACGCCCGCCCGGACGGACCGCGCCCGGTGTCCCGTCACTCCGGCAGTTGGCGCATCTCCAGGACCCGCAGTCCCAGTGACTGGCAGCGTGCCAGCAGTCCGTAGAGGTGTGCTTCGTCCACGACGGGGCCGAACAGGATGGTCTGGCCGGACATCGCCACGTGGCCCAGCTCCGGAAAGGCTTTGGCCAGCGTTTCCGAGAGGTGTCCCTCGATGCGGATCTCGTAGCGCACGAGCTGTCCTTCCGACCGGACGTCACGGATCAGTGCTTCAGGAAGATCTTGAAGGAGATGATCAGGAGGCCGAGCAGCAGGTTGACGGTGGCGGTGACGGCCATGAGCCGCTGTGTGGCACCGGCACGGCGTGCCGCGGCCACGGACCAGCCCACCTGCCCGGCCACGGCGACGCACAGAGCCAGCCAGAGGGCGCCTCGTAGGTCGAGCCCCAGGAGCGGGCTGGCGGCCACCGCGGCGGCCGGCGGGGCGGTGGCCTTGACGATCGGCCACTCGTCACGGCACACGTCGACCACGACCCGGCGGTCCGGAGCCCGTTGCGCCAGGCGCGCCCCGAACAGCTGGGCGTGCACATGGGCGATCCAGAACACCACGCCGGTGAGCAACAGCAGCACCACGAGCTGGGCTCGGGGGAACGAGCCCGGGGAGCCGGCGCCGATCACCACGGAGGCCGCGACCAAGGATCCGTAGACACCGCCCGTGTAGTCCGTGCGGGCCCGGCGCTCGGCACGTCGCGCCCCGCGGGCCGTGGCCGGGCCGGCTCTCGTTCCGGTTCTGGTCCTGGGCACGGGTGACTCCCTCTGAACTCAGTGCGTCGCTCCGGCAGGAGCGTCGTCCGGCTTCCGTAGCCGGCCGGCCCGGGCGGTCGGCAGGTGCGGTGTGACCAGGAAACTGGCGAGGGCGATGCCGCCGGTGGCCAGGATCGCGGCTTTGAGGCCGTCGAGTTGCGCGGAGGCGTACGAGTCCGCGACGGCGTCGACCTCGGACGGTGGCAGGCCGGCCCGCTCGGCCGCCGAGCGCACCTGATCGGTGGGGACGAAGGTGATCCCGGCCTGGAGGGCGACACCGACCTGTTCACGGGTCTGTTCGGACAGCTGCGGACTGTCGTCCACCTGCGTGGTGAAGGCGTGGGCCAGCGCACTGATCAGAATGGACCCGATGAGCGCGGTGCCGAGCGCGGAGCCCAGATTCTGTGCCGTGAACTGGAGCCCTCCGGCCTCACTGCGTTCCTCCGCGCCGACGCTGGACTGGACCACGTTGCCCAGCTGCGAGGCGAGCAGGCCGACGCCCACGCCCAGCAGGGCCATGGCTCCGGCGAACTGCGCGTCGTCGATGACGGGGTCGATGGTGGCCAGCAGCCACACGATGGCCGCCGCCAGGGTCGCCAGGGCCAGCCGGACCACCCGGCGCGGCCCCCACACCCGTCCCAGCGACGACGCGGACAGGGAGGTCACCAGCATCGTGGCGGACACCGGGAGCAGGCGCAGACCCGTTTCGAAGGCGTCGAATCCCTGAACCACCTGGAGGTACAGCGGGATGGTGAAGAACAGCCCCAGCAGGATGAGGTTCTGGCTCAGCAGCGTCAGCAGGCCGGACCGCAGCACGGGCCTGCCCAGCAGGGACAGATGTACGAGGGGGTCGGCGCCCTGGTCGTCGCGCCGCCGCTCCCAGTGCCGGAAGAGGGCCAGGACGGCCGCCCCGGCGCCGACGACGAACAGTGTCGGGGCGAAGCCGAGGACGGTGAAGGGAGGGTTGCGGGGCTGTACCCATCCCCAGGTGCTGCTCTGCAGCACTCCGAGCACACCCAGCCCCAGTCCGGCCGCGGAGAGTACCGCGCCGACCCAGTCCAGCCGGGGACGCGGACCGGTCGGGGCGGGTGTCGCGATCACGCGGCGGCACAGCAGGACGGCAACGACGATCACGACCTCGCCTGCGAAGACCAGCCGCCAGGTGAGGTACGTCGTCACCCAGCCGCCCAGCAGCGGGCCGACGGCGATCCCGGCGCCGGCGAGCCCGCCGATGACCGCGTAGGCGACGGCCCGGTCCTTCCCGCGGTACGACTCGGCGACGAGGGCGGCCATGGCCGGCAGCACCATGGCGGCTCCGAGCCCCTCGATGACGGACCAGCCCAGCGTGAGGACCCACAGCGTGGGCGCCACGGCGGTCAGGGCCGATCCCACGCCGTAGACGACCAGCCCCAGCAGGAACATGCGGCGCCGCCCCAGGATGTCCCCGAACCTGCCGCCGATGATCATGAAGGCCGCCATGACCAGTGCGTACAGGGTGATGACGGCCTGGATGGCGGTGACCTCGGTGTCGAAGTCCTCGACCAGCTGGCTGATGGACACGTTCATGACGGCGGTGTCCAGAACCATCAGGAACTGGGCGGTGCCGAGGACGACCAGAGCCCGCCAGTGCTTCACACCGTCCACCTCGCTCGGTCGGCCCGGTACGCCGACGGAGCCGGCCGGGCGGCGGCAGGCACCCGCCCGCCGCTCCTCCCATCGCATCCCGAGCACGCCTTTCCCGCCTCACCCGCCACGGGGGAAGAGCCGGGGCCTGCGATGTCCCGCCGATGGGGCGCCGACCGCCCTCACCGACGTGCGTTCACCACAGCCCGAGGTCGCGCGCGCGGCGCACCGCGTCGCTGCGCCGGTTCACCGCCAGCTTCCGGTACATGCTCTTGAGGTGGGTCTTCACCGTGTTCACGGACACGTAGAGGTCGGCGGCGATCTCCTGCGTCGACATCATCCGGGCCAGCCGCTCCAGGACCTCGAGCTCGCGTCCGCTGAGCTCCACGGCGACGGGCAGCGAGGGCGGGGGTTCCGGGCCGGACCGCTCCCCGCGTCGAGGCGGGCCGGGCGTGAGCCAGCCCGCTGCCAGTTCGTGCAGCGGAGCCGTGGCCAGGAGCGGCCGGAGCCACGTTCCGGCATCGAGGAACGGCCGCCGCAGCCGCTCGCGCCGGGCGTCGAGGAGCGCCTGTGCCACGAGTCTGCGGGCGGCGGCGGTGTCCCCCGTCCGCTCCGCGGCCTGAGCCCTCACCAGCGCCGCCCTCACGGTCACCGCCGGACCCGTACTGCCCCGGGTGTGGATGCTGTCGAGCAGGTCCATGGCCGCCTGGGGACGACCTGCGGCGAGCTGGATCGCCGCGGCCTCCACCGCACACGCCGGCTGGTCGCCCGACATGTCCTGGAGTATTTCGGCGGCTTCGTCCGGCCGTCCCGCGGCCAGGTGGGCGGCGGAGGCGACGAGCGCCGCATGGCTTGTTGCCCAAGGTGAGGCCATCGCGGCGCGGACGGCCGGGTCCGCCGCCTCGACGGCGGCTTGTGTCTTGCCTCTGACCAGCAGGAGGCGAGCTGTGGCGAGGGCTCGTCCTGCCGACGGCACCGGATCCCGCCCGCCCGACGGAAGCTGGGTCGTCTCGTCGAGGAGGGTCTGAGCCCGGTCCAGCTCATGACGGTCGACGGCCACCGCGGCCAGGACCAGCCGTCCGAGGCCGGAGCCGGCCGGCTGGGGCAGGCCGACCCGCTCCGTCTCGGAGACCGCCGCCAGGGCCTTGCGCTCTGCCCGGCCGAGCCAGCCGTTCAGATAGTCGAGCAGGGCGAGGTGCCCCATCGACTCCTCCCGGGGCAGCAGGGTGGAGTCACCGCCGGGAGTGCCGGCCACGGTGGTGAGAGCAGCGCGCGCCTCCTCGAAACGCCCCGCCCACAGACGCGCCGAGCCCACATGGGTCAACAGCAGGGCGGAGAGTTCGGGATGCTCCGCCAGGAGTTGCGCCGGGACTTCGTTCCACAGCTCATCGGCAGCTCGAGCGGCCTTCTCGGCCCGTGGGGAACATCCCGTCAGCCGGGCGGCCAGGGCCTCGAGCAGCGCGCAGCTCAGCTGGGCGGCCGCCCGGTCGGGCGCCACGCCGGGCGCCGTTTCGGACGCTCCGGGGGCCAGCCGCTCCTCGGCGTGGCGCAGTCGAGCCAGACCACGGTCGACGTCGCACCGGGCCAGGTCGCGGGCCGCACGTACGAGGTCCGTGGCGGGGCTGCCGGCTTCGGGCCCCATGCGGGAGAACAACGGGGTCAGGTCGCCCGAGCGCAGGCCCGTGAAGAGCTGGCCGATCGCCAGGTCGTCTATGAGTGCACCGGCGGTGAAATCCCAGTCGCCCGCGGCGGCGCCGTGGGCGAGTGTCTCCGGCAGGAACCCGGAACGACGCAGCCACCGCGCGGCCCGCCGATGGAGTTCCGGCTCCAGCCCGGGCAGGCGTACACGCAGATGGGCCCGGAGTATCTCAGCGAACAACGGGTGGAGGCGGTACCACGAGTGCCCGAGGCGCTCGACGAACGCGTTCGCGTGGTGCAGCCCGACGAGAAGGGGCTCGGCATCGGTCCGGCCGGTCAACGCGTCGGCCAACTCCGGACAGAAGCGCTCCAGGACGCTGACACGCAGCAGGAGGTCCTGCCTCTCCTCCGTCTGCCCGTTGAGGACCTCGGCCAGCAGGTAGTCCGCGATCGTGCTCCGGTCCGCCTCGAACTCCTTCAGATAGCCCTCCGGGTCGGCGCTCTCCCGAGCGGCCAGGGCGGAGAGGCGCAGGCCCGCGGCCCAGCCCCGGGTGCGGTCCACCAGGGCGCGGGCGGCGTGGACCGGAAGGCTCAGACCATGCAGCTCCAGCAGCGCGACGGCCTCCTCGGGGGTGAAGGCCAGCTCGGCGGCGCGGATCTCCGTCAGCTCGTCGGCCGCGCGATAACGGTGCAACGGAAGCAGCGGTTCGGTGCGGGTGACGAGGACGAGGTGCAGATTCCGACCGGCGTGGTGGAGAACGAACTCCAGTTGCTCGGCGATCTCCGGAGCGGTCACACGGTCGAACTCGTCAAGGACGAGGACCACGGGCCGACCGCGGTCGTTCAGCTCGGCGGCGAGCACTGCCAGAAGCCTGCCGTCCACCCGGGAGGCGTCCGCCGGGAACCCGACCGGGCCGGCCGGCAGCGCACCGCTGACGCGCAGGGCCTGAACGACGTACGCCCAGAACACCCCGGGACGCCGGTCCCCCACTTCAACGGTGAGCCAGGCGACCGGCGGCTGCCGTCCGTCGGCCCAGTCGGCCGCCAGCAGGGTCTTGCCGGCCCCGGCCGCGCCGTTGAGCAGCGTCAACGGTGTCCCAGGAGCCTGGTCGAGATGGTCCAGGAGCCGTTGCCGCCGCAGGAACGTGACGGGCCTCGCCGGGAGGGCGAACCTGGTGCGCAGAAACGGATCTCCCAGGGGATCGGAGCCCGGAACCGCCGGAATGACCGGCATGGCCGGTCCTTGAGCGTCCCCGTAGATCTCGGCCACGGCGCTCACCACCCTGTCCGTCAGGGCCACGTCATGGGCGGCCCTCTCTTGCCCCAGCATGTCAGTGCTCCTGCCCAGGCGCGCGGCGCACCGCCCCGACGAGGAGTGGCAGCGTGTGCGCGTCGGCCCGATCAGGCCGCAGGCAGATCCTCCGCGGGGAGTCGGCCCGCGCGTACCGCGTCGACCAGGGCCTGGTGGTCACGCTCGTTCTGGTCGGCGTATGCCTCCGCGAAGATGGTGAGTGCCCGGTCGAACGAGTCGCCGCTCCCCAGGTACGCGGCGATCGCGATGCGGTCGCCGGACCGCGCGTGCGCACGGGCCAGCGTGACCCCGCACAGTTCGCCGAACACCCGCATGTCCTTCGGCCGCATCCTCTCCGGCATGGCGATGCCCTTCCAGTCGCGCAACTGGCGGACGTAGAAATCGCGCTGTTTGCCGTCGATCCCGTCCACCCGTTCCCAGCCGAGGAAGATGTCACTCGTGGCCTGCATCAGCCGCTGGCCCGAGACCACCCGCTCGCCCTGGTTGCGGTAGCGGCTGGTGCCGACGTGTGCGGCGAGTACGGAGGTGTCGGCTTCCTTGGCCTGGAGGAAGAGCGGATCCTGGCTGTCCCGGCCGAGCAGGAGGAAGATCCAGCATCGCGTGCCGACACTGCCGACGCCGACCACCTTGCGGGCGACGTCGACCAGCACATAATCCGCCAGGAGCGTGCGCCGCTCGGAAGTCAGAGTGCTGCCGTACCGCTCGATCAGGCCGCGGAACTGGCGCTCGAGGGCACCGCGTTCGATGTCCGGCAGCAGGTCGCCGGCCGGGATGAGCAGCGGGGGGTCGGCCGCGATCCGGGGCCGGCCGTCGACCGTCTCTGTGAGCTTGTCGAAGGCCTCCAGGCTGTCGCGGGTACGGGCCTTCGCCAGGGCACGGGCCAGGTTCTTCTGACCACGCTTGTGGAGCTTGCCCGCGGCCAGGGACTCGAGGAGGTCCGCGCCGATCTTCGCGTACCAGACGTCGAGGTTGCCCGTCTTCGCGAAGCGGATCATCGCCTCGCGGTACGAACGAACCGTGGCGCTCACGATGCGGGCGCGCTCGGCGTCGTCGAAGCCGTTCGCCCGGCCCGCGATGACGAGACTCGCCGACAGCCGCTTGACGTCCCACTCCCAGGGACCCGGCAGCGTCTCGTCGAAGTCGTTGATGTCGAACACCAACTGCCGTTCCGGCGAGGCGAGCAGACGGAAGTTCAGCAGGTGCGCGTCCCCGCACAGTTGGGCCGTGAGCCCCGAGCGGGGGCTGCCGGCCAGGTCGGACGCCATGATCGCGGCGGCGCCCCGGTAGAACCGGAAGGGCGACTCCGTCATCCGGCTGTAGCGGATCGGGACGAGTTCGGGCACCCTCGACGCGGACTGCGCCTCCAGAATCGACAGCGGATCCGGCCGGTCAGGAGACGGCTTGTACACGGCGTGGGCAGACCGCGGTGAGCGGCGGCGCGCCGCCTTGCCGAGCGCGGCACGCTCCTCGGGCTTGGTGTGAGGCGCAGCGCGCATCGCCGTGGTCGCGGTCTCGGACATCGGAGACCCTCCTGCCTGGCATGGCCTTTGACGGACCTGGCCGCGCGAACCGTCCAAGCCGGGTGGGCGCCCGCTCTCAGCCCTGGGACCCGATCTCGGTGTCGGCGACGGCGATGGCGATGCCGAGTGCCGTGGCGATGTTGCCCGCTGCCGTCATGACACGGGCGGTGCCCACGATGGGGGCGATGGCGACCAGGACGTCCTGCAACTGCTCGGCGGTCAGACCGGTCTTGAGGGCGGGGTCGATATGTGCCACATAGGAGATGGGCGGGGCGTCCGAGGCGGCGAGTGCCGCGATGCGCGTGAGGATGAGCATGTCCGGGGGCAGCCCGCACCGTTCGATCGAGTCGACCGTCATAGCGGCGAGGGTGTCCAGGACAGGGGTTTCGGGTGTAGTGGACATGTCGCATGTCCTCCTGGTGAGTTTCCGGCCCGCGGGAGGTACGAGGAGGAAGGAACCGAGTTCCGCGAGCTCGGGGGTTCTCCTCAACCGTAGAACCCGTTTGGCGGTCAGGCACCTTCGGCCGGTCGTGAGGATGTCCGATCCCGCGCATGCCTTCAAAATGGGCGCTATCTACCCTTTTTGCCGGATCGGAGAAGTCTATGAAGGACCTCAAGTTCGAGCAGAAGCGCTCGCTCTCCCGCCGTGAGGCGGCTGACCAGCTCACGGCACTCGCAGCCGCGTTGCGGGAGGGCGGGGAAGCCGAACTGGAACTCGGCCCGGGAACGCTGAGCCTGCGGATTCCCGACGACCTTCGCAGTGAGGTGGAGGTCGAGATCGGTGACGGCGAGATCGAGCTGGAGATCGAGTTCAAGTGGCCGACCGCAACGACCCCGGCAGCGCCGTCGCGGTCGGTGACGGGCACGGAGAAGGCCCCGGGGCGCAAGAGCGCGGCCGCAAAGCCCGCTCGGAACGGCACGGCCACCGGCAGGACCAAGGGCGCGAAGCGGTCCGCCGCCAAGACGCGCTGAGTCGTGCGGACTCGCGCCGACCACCACGCCCTGGTCGGCGCGGCCGACCTCGCCGGGGTCGGAGCCGCCGCTCCGGGGGCGACCGCGTCTCGTCCGTATGGCTCACCTGGGTGGGCTGTCTGCCGGCGAAGCGGTGGAAATGGAAGCAGGTAATCCCCCAGGAGCCCTGGAGCATCCATGACCAGCCCGCACGAGCCGTCCCCCGGCTGCCAAGATCCCCGAGGTCGACCAGCAGATGGTCCTCCTCCAGTCGGACCAGTTGGAGAAGATCCGCGAGGGCGCTCACTTGTTGGACGTCATCGGGACCTGGCTTCCCGTGCTCGTGGTGGTGATCGGCGCGGCCGGGGTGCTGCTGGCGCACCGGCGCCGCCGCGCCCTGGCGCGTACGGCTCTCGGCGCGGCCTTCGCCTGCCTGGTCGTGGCCGTCGTCCTGGTCGTCGCCCGCCGCTACTACCTGGACCACCTCCCGCCCCAGGTCCAGTCGGACGCCGCCGCGGCAGCCGTCTTCGACACCCTGCTGCGCTTCCTCAGGCTCAGCTTGCGCACGGCGATCGTGCTCGGTGTGGTCATCGCGCTCGGCGCCTACCTGATCGGCCCCGGACGGCTGCCGCGCGCGATCCGAGGCACGTCCGAGCGAGCTGCCGGCTCCGCAGCGCAGTGGGCCTACGCTCACCAGGTCCGCACCGGCCGGGTGGGGACCTGGACCCGGGCCCACCGCCGGTGGATCGCCTTGGCCGCCCTGCTCGTCGTGGCCCTGCTCTTCGCGCTCTGGAACCATCCGACGGCCCTGACCATCCTGCTGCTGGTCATCGTCCTGCTTGCCGTACTCGCACTGCTCGCCCTCCTCGCCGCCACCGGCCGCGCCACCGCTGACGCCGAGCGGGCGGCACAGCGGCCGGAGGGCGATGGGCTCTAGGCCGGTGGGCGCTGTGTGCTCCGTTCGTAGGGGCGGCGCTCCTCGTACGTCGGGCGTTCCTCGGACAGGTCGAACAGGTTGCCGCGGTCGACCACGCACAGGGCCCAGATGATGAAGCCCGAGAGCGCGATCATCACGACCGACCACACCGGGTAGTACGGCAGGGAGAGGAAGTTGGCGATGATGACGAGTCCGGCGATGGCCACACCGGTGACGCGCGCCCAGGTCGAGGTCATGAGCAGTCCGACGCTGACGAGCACGGCGACCGCGCCCAGCGCGAGGTGGATCCAGCCCCAGCTGGTCAGGTCGAACTCGAACACGTACTGGCGCGTCGTGACGAAGATGTCGTCCTCGGCGATGGCCATGATGCCCCGGAAGATGTCGAGCACGCCGACGAGGAAGAGCATCACGGCCGCGAAGGAGGTCAGGCCTGTCGCCCATTCCTGCCTCACCTTGTGTTCCGGACGAGTGTGTGTGGCGGTCATCTTGCGCCTCGATTCGTGGTGTGTGGATGCTCAGCGACCGGGGGTGCGGGCGGTGGACTTCGCCTCCTCGTCCGTGTTGTCGCCGCGGGAGCGGATGCCGGACAGCCGGGCGAGCTCGTCGACGCTGCTGGGCCGGCCCATGCCGTCCGCGGCTTCCCTGACGCGGGCGATCACGTAGCCGGACACGCCCCCAGCATGGGGTAGGTGTACGCCAGGTACGCCTGTGCGCTCATGTCTCTTCTCCGTTCCGGCGCTCGCCCGACCGCCCTTGTGTGCTGTCTTCAGCGTGGGCACGGCCGGGGCCGGGCGCCTCACCCGACGCGGGTGAACCCGCGGGCCGGCGGCTGTCCGGTACCGGTCGGGGGAGGCGACGTACCGGCCGATGGCCGGGGAACACGGCGATCCACCAGGACAGGAACACGAAGACGGGTCCTGGCGAACACGAACAGGACCGGGTGCTGCGCGCCGAGTGCGCCGCTTCGGGAACCATCCTCCGCAACCGCACGGCCGGTGTCCCGTCACTCCGGCAGTTGGCGCATCTCCAGGACCCGCAGTCCCAGTGACTGGCAGCGTGCCAGCAGTCCGTAGAGGTGTGCTTCGTCCACGACGGGGCCGAACAGGATGGTCTGGCCGGACATCGCCACGTGGCCCAGCTCCGGAAAGGCTTTGGCCAGCGTTTCCGAGAGGTGTCCCTCGATGCGGATCTCGTAGCGCACGAACTGTCCTTCCGTGGACCGCTTCGGACAGGCGGACGGCGCCCTTCCCTGCGATCGTCCGCCTCCGCGCTCCTTTGGACCTCACCCGGTGCAGGTGACCCGCTGACCGGTGTTGATCAGTGGGCCGAGCAGAGGTTGACTCCGGGGGTGGGCGGTCGTGACCCTGAGCCGCGGCGTGGCATCGGCGCGGCGTGCCGCGGCCGGGGGCCGGCCCACCCGCCTGGCCACGGCGCCTCTGCCCGGGTCGATGGTGACGGGGTGTTCACGTGGGTTTCCCGGCCTGATGTGTGCTGAATCCGTCCCGTGGGCGGGACAGCCGCTGACACCGACCGTCATCAGCGCACGCCCGTCAGGCTCGTCAGCGTGACGGGCGACCTCCGTCCGTGGCCGACTGCCTACGCGCGCGGTTGCCATGACGCCAACGGATCGGCGTAACCCGGCGCCGACAGACCTCCTGGAGACCGCGCAGTGCTTACGGGTGCCGACGCCGGGCCTCGCACGCCGCCCCGTCCGGCAGCGCGCCCCCGCGTACCGGCACGGTCCCGGCCGGGGCCCTGCGTGCGGCCCGTCACACGACGGCGTGGAGCAGCAGGATGGCGCCCAGCGACGTCAGGGACAGCAGCGTGTGGGAGACGGTCCAGGTGCGGAGCGTTCCGCCCACGGAGAGCCCGAAGTACTCCTTGAACATCCAGAACGAGGCGTCGTTGACATGCCCGAGGAAGGCCGCGCCGGAGCCGAGCGCCAGGGCGAGCAGGGCCGCGTGCGGGGAGTCCAGGCCCTGAGCCATCGGGCCGATGATGCCGGCCGCCGCCACCGTGGCCACCGTGCCGGAGCCGGTCGCCGTGCGCATGAGGGCGGCCACCAGCCAGGCCAGCAGGATCAGCGGAATGTGCAGATGCTGGGCGGCCTGGCCGATCGCGGCGTTGATGCCGGAGTCCTGCAGCGCCATGGAGTAGCCGCCGCCGGCCCCGACGATCACCAGAACGCCGGCGATGGGCGGGAAGGACCGGGACAGCGCCTCCTGCACCTCACGGCGTGAGTGGCCGACGGCCCAGCCGAAGGTGAACAGCGCCACCAGAACCGCTGCGAGCAGGGAGATCACCGGGGTGCCGAGGAACTCGATGGTGGTCAGGAGGACGCCGTGTGCCCAGTTGAAGGTGTCGCAGCCGGCCTTGAGCATCATCAGCACGATCGGCAGCAGGATGGTCCCGATCGTCACGGAGAACCGCGGCATCCGCCGCCCGTCCTGCGGCTCGCCCTCCCCGCGGACGATGTCGACCGACGGTTTGTCGACCGGCGGCTGGGGAGGGTCGGTCACGGTGACGCTCGCCGAGGCTGCCGACGCGGGTACGGGTACGCGGGCACCGGCCCGCGTGTGCGACCGGGCGTGATCGATCGCGGCGGTGACCGCGGCGCTCGGCGGGGCCACGGTGGTGAACGCCGCCAGCGCCGATTCGGGGACGCGGGCCGGGACCCGCGGCCAGATGTACGCGGTGAACAGCGGTCCGACGACGATGGCGCAGGGGATCGCGACGATCAGGCCGTAGACCAGGGTGAGGCCGATGTCGGCGTGCACCGCGTTGACCGCCACCAGCACCCCGGGGTGCGGCGGTACCAGTGCGTGCACCGTGGCCAGGCCCGCCATGGCGGGGATGCCGACCCGCAGCACCGGGTAGTCCGCGCGCTTGGCGATCTGCAGGACCAACGGCACCAGCATGACGAAGCCGACCTCGAAGAACATCGGCAGGCCGACGATGCAGGCGATCGCGGTGACGGCCCACGGCAGCCGTTCCGGCCCGGCGACGCGGCTGAGCGTCGACACGATCTGGTCGATGCCGCCGGAATCCGCCATCAGACGGCCGAGTACGGCACCCAGGACGATGAGGATGCCGACCTTTCCCATGATGTTGCCAAGGCCGGTGGTGAAGGAATCCGCCGCCTTTCCGACGCCCGCCCCCGACAGTATCGAGACGGTGAGGGCGCCCACCATCAGAGCCAGGAAGGCGTGCAGCTTCGCCCAGCTGATGAGGAGGACGACCACCGCGATGGAGATGCCCACCAGAGCCAGTAGCCAGGTGTCGTGACCGGACCAGGTCATGGCCACGGGGGCCGCTTTCGCGGACTGTGATGCCAACGCTGCCATCATGCGCATTCAGCTTCCTAATTTCCGGGAGCTCCCGTATCGGAATATCCGGGGTTCCGTCATCGCCGGAGGTTTCCAGTTCCCGAAGCTCACGTTGTTCACGTGTTCTTCGGCTGGTGCTTGCCGGGCACCGTATGCGCAGGCAGCGCCGCATCACCAGAGGCGTAACGGTTGCGTTAATTGATGGAGCCGGAAATTTTTCCGTGCATTCTGTTCGTTTTGTGCGCGCGGCTGAACCGGCCATTCGCCCGGATACCCTGACGTCATGTTCCGCGGCCCCCGTATCGCCACCCAGGCTCTGCTCGCCCAGGTTTTGGCGCTCGTCGTCGTCCTCGGTGCCGGATTCACGCTGACCGTGACCCTGCTGCGGAACTCCTCCGAGGAGCAGTACGAGCAGCGGGCGCTCGCAGTGGCTCGCACCGTTGCCGAAAATCCGGTCGTGGTCCGGCGGATCGGCGCCGGCTCGGATCCAGGTGGCGAGGTGGAACACCTCGCGGAGGCGGTACGGCGGCGCACGGGCATGCTCTTCGTGGTCGTGACGGACCGGCGCGGAATCCGCTGGTCGCACCCGGACCCCGCCGAGGTCGGCGAGGAGGTCAGTACGCCGCCCACCGCGTTGGACGGCCGCGAGTCGGTGTCCGTCCAGCGCGGCACGCTCGGGGTCTCCGCCCGCGCCAAGGTCCCGCTGCGCTCCGCGGACGGCAAGGTGATCGGCGAGGTCAGCACGGGTGCCCGGGTCACGACGGCATTGGAGGCCGCCGTGCCGCTGGTCCGTGAGCAGGGTGCGTTCTCGGCCGGTGCCCTGCTCGTCGGCATCGGCGCGGCGGCCGTGCTGACCCGCCGCCTCAAGCGGCAGACCCTCGGCCTGGAACCGGCCGAACTCGCCGACCTGCTGCGCGAACAGCAGGCCGTGCTGCACGGCGTAGGGGACGGCGTCCTCGCCGTGGACCCCGCGAACCGGATCACGGTGTGCAACGAGGAGGCGGCCCGGTTGCTCGACGGCCCGGTACCGCCGGGCACCCCGCTCGGTGACGCCGGCCTGCCCCGGCCGGTGCACCGCGCCCTGGCGGAACGGCAGGAACTGTGGCAGAGCGTGGCGGTGGTGGGCCGACGGCTGCTCGTGGTGAGCGCGCAGGCGGTCCGCCGCGGCGAGCAGGACCTCGGCCACGTCGTCACGCTGCGGGACCGTACCGAGGTGGACGAGCTGGAGCGCGAGCGAGCCGCGCTGCGCGCTCTCTCGGACGCCCTGCGCGCCCAGTCGCACGAGTACACCAACCGGCTGCACACGCTCTCCGGCATGCTCGCCACCGGCGGCGTCGCGGAGGCACAGGACTACCTCCGCGAACTGGCCGCCGCCCCGCTGGCCACCGAAGGCCGGGACGGAGCCCGTATCGGCGACCCCTACCTGCGCGGACTGCTGGCCGCCAAGACGGCGACCGCCTCCGAACACGGCGTGGAGCTGCGCCTTGACGAGGACTCCCATCTGCCAGGCAGGCTCACCGAGCCGCTGGACGTGGTCAGCGTGGTCGGCAACCTGCTGGACAACGCGGTCCAGGCGGCCCGGAGCGGACGACGGCGTCCCGCCTGGGCGGAGCTGAGCGTGCTGGCCGAGGGGGATACGCTGCATCTGGCCGTGGCCGACAGTGGGGACGGGGTCCGGGCCGAGGACGCCGAGCGGCTGTTCCGCCGGGGATTCACCACGCGGCGTCCCGAGGAGCGGTCGGGCCACGGTATCGGTCTCTCGCTCGCCCGCCAGCTCGCGACCAAGCACGGTGGCGAGCTACGCCTGGGCCAGCCCGGCGGTGACGGGCACGGCGCCGTCTTCCTGGCACGGTTCCCCGGCGTCCTGGAGCGGTGCGCTCCGGCCTTCTCGGAGGCTGAACGGGCTGGAACACACGGAGGTGAACAGTGATCCGGGTCTTGGTCGTGGACGACGACTACCGCGTCGCCGAACTGCACGCCCGCTACGTGAACGCCGTCGACGGCTTCACGGTGGCGGGCACCGCCCACTCCGCGGCGAGGGCGGTGGAGCTGAGCCGTACCATGCGGCCCGACCTGATCCTGCTCGACCTGTATCTGCCTGACCGCGCGGGCACCGAGGTGCTGCCCTTCCTGGTCGGCGACGTGCTGATGGTGACGGCTGCCGCGGAGGCCGCGCAGGTACGGGTGGCGCTGGGTCGCGGTGCCGTCGGCTATCTGATCAAGCCGTTCGACGAGCGCGAGCTCAGAAACCGCCTGACCGCGTACGCCCGCTTCCGCGCCCAGCTGGCCACCGGCAGCGCCCTCGCCCAGGACCAGGTGGACCGCGCGCTGCGCGCCCTGCACGGCACGGGCCGTTCCGGCCGCGCCCGCCGACCGCGCCTCACCCCCACCGGAAAGCTCGTGGCGGAGACCGTCGCCTCCCTCGACGGCCCGATCACCGCCAGCGCCCTCGCCGAACGCCTGGGCATCTCCCGGCCCACGGCCCAGCGTTACCTGGCCGACCTGGCCGCGGACGGCACGATCCGCATCGAACTGCGTTACGGCGCCGCCGGCCGCCCGGAGCACCTCTATTCGTGGAACGGCAAGGACCCGGAGCCGAATCCGAGCTGATTCCCGGGCTACGGCCCCGCCGTCAGCGCTGGGGTCTGCGAGTCCGCGCCATGCGGCATCCCTGAGCCTGTGCCCCCCGGCAGGATTCGAACCTGCGACACCTGCTTCAGGAGTTCGATCGCTGCTAGGCGCTGCCGGGGAGCCGTCTGGCCGCGTTGGCCGTGCCTGATCGCTCAGGAGCGCTGGCGCTCGGCGTCGTTGATGTCACTCGTGGATGTCAGAACAGGGACACCGCGTGCGTTCGCTCGCGGGCACGATGGTCGCGTGGTTGACCTGGAGCGCATCAAAGCAGAGAGCGTGGCGTACTTCCGAGCGCTCGATGAGAACGCCATCCTGCGACACCATTTCCGCCACGCCGACGAGGAGGGTGGTCTGTGGTACATCGAGGCCGTACCCGACCGCGGCGATTTGGTCGTCATCAAGCAAGCCGAGCTGACCTCCGCCGGCCAACTCCACCGGTATGGCTGGGAGCACTTGGAGGACGAGCACGGCGGCCTGACAGACCAAGCGATCGACCCTGAAGAGGACCCGCTGGAGACCATCCAGGCCGAGGAGTTCCAGCGGGTGTGGACTCGGTGAGCGGACTGGGTATCGCCCTGGCGAACCCCGGTTCCCCGTGAGTCCCTGTGCGTTCTGGCGCGGGAGGGGCACGGTCGAGGTATCAGATGGTGTCAGCGAAGAGGGCTGCTCTTGACAAATCCAACACAGCGTACTGGGACTTGTCCGGTCGGTCATGAGGGGCGCGGGAGACCTATGGACGGGCGGCGCGGCGGGTGCCATGATCACGCTAGCGTCCGGCGTGGGCCTGGCGCGCAGGAGAGGGATCATGAAGCTCTACCTCGCCATACCTCTTGTTCTGCTGGCGTTGCTCGTCGCCGTCTCCGGCGTGGCGGCGATTGCCCGTGGCTGGGTGCTCCCCATGAACCGGCGCCACGTCCGCGGCCCTCACGTCTATGGCTGGGGCCAGCTGGTGGTGGCCTTCGCGCTGTGCTGGCAGGCGGCCTTCGGGCTGGTGATCAGCGACTCGGATACGCGGCTCTGGGGCACCCTGACCGGCAGCGTGATTCTGGTGGTCGGCATCATCGTAATGGCGGTGGGCCAGCTCGCGGGCGGTAATCGAGAGAGCAACGGCACGCCCTAGCCGCCCACTTTCTCAACAGCAACCCTCCCCAGCTCCCACCCCCGCGCACGCCCCAACGGCCCCGCGGTCGGGAATGGCGCCCCCTCCACCCGGTGCCGGCCGATCCCCCGGAGGCATTGCACCTGGCCGTGGGCCGCGCTCTGCGGTGATCGACTCATGGTCTCCAGCCAATATCCACATATGGGCGCGCGTCGGCGCAGAGCGCGCCGAAGGCAGGCGCGGGGCTTAACTCAGTCGGTCTGCTGGAGCTTGTCCTGTCTCGGTTGATGCTTGACGCAGTGGTTTCGAGCCGCCCCGGGCCTCGTCGCGTGAGCTGAGCCCTGGACTTCCTCGCCGCCTCCCGGAAGGACCCGTTGTACGCGGCGTTCGTTCTCGCCATCGCCATCGCCATCGCCATCGCCATCGCCATCGCCATCGGACCGCGGCACGGTGAACTCGTTGGGTTGCGCTGGACCGACGCGGACCTGGACAAGCGCGTCCCGTGCATCGCTCCGCTGCGTCGGCACCGGATGCAGCAGGTGGCTGCCAAGCAGCGTGCGGGGGAGTCGTGGGATGACGGTGGCTACGTCTTCGTCACCCGCAACGGCTGTCCGATCGAGCCGCGCAACGTGTACCGCTCTTTCACGCGGGTCGCCGAGTCCGCCGGCCTCCGCCTGATCCGGCACGATCTCGGCACGGGCGCGCCACGCTGCTCACCGCTGCCGGGGTGGCTCCCCGCGTCGTGATGGAGATCCTCGGCCACAGTCGGATCAGCATCACCATCGACGTGTACACGCACGTCGTGCAGGACACCCAGCAGGAGGCCATCAGTCACATGGATCGGTTGCTCAAGAGGCGCCCGGATCGTGAGTGATCGCCCTCGTTGATGTCAAGGTTGCGACACCCGCTTCAGGAGTGCGATCGAATCCTTGCCGGGTGGTGCCTGGCGCTGCCGAGCGGTGCTGTTTCCCCCGGTCAGAACCGCGCGGCGAGCCGCTTGATCCGGCTCATGCGGGCCCTGTATCGGGCTGTCCGCTCACGCATCGCTCACGCGCTGCCGACTGCTGAGCAGCGCGTGGTCAGACCTGCCCGAGGTCGATCTCCACCGGGAAGGGCGCCACTACCTTGAGGACGCCGGTGAACACGTCGCCGTCCCGGTAGGTCTTCGTCGCGGGGTCGAGAACGTAGGTGTACACGAGGGGGACGCCTGTCGCGGCCTGCTCGATCCGCCAGTAGAAGCCGATGCCTGCCTTGGCGTACTGGTCGGCCTTCACGATCCGGTCAGTGGTCTCCGAGCCCGGCGACACCACCTCCGCGACCAGCAGCACGTGCTCAGGGCGGGTGGGGGTGATGTCGATCGTGTCTGCGCGGTACACGACGACGTCCGGGCGGCGATTGGTGAGCGGGACGTCCTGAAGCCGGACGTCGAAGCCAGTGTCGGCGTTCCACTCCGGGCCCGCGGCGGCATCCAGGGCGTTCGCCAGAATCCGCGCCAGCCGGTTGGGCCGCTTGGACGCACTCGGACTTACGACGACCATCCCGTCCACGATCTCAATGCCGGCGCACTGCTCCTCGGACCAGGACTCGTACTCCTCCGCCGTGATCTGCTCGTGCATCCACGCCGGGGCCACCATCTCGGCCGTCATGAAGCACCTCCCGGACACTGGGCTGCGGGCCCGATCCCGCTGGACTCAGCGTACTGTCCGCCATCCGTCCGGCATGCTCGTCCCGCTCACGCCCCTCCCCGTCCGTCGGCATCGGCGCAGCGGTCGAGGCTGCTGCATGGGCGCTCATCGATCTGGTATGCACCCCTGGCGCGCGCCCGGCGCATCGATTGGACCCTCCGCACACTCTGAAGCGCCAAAGCTTGGCGATCAGGCCGCTCACGCAAGCGGCCCCGGATGAGGAGTCCGAGGCCGAATGGATCGCCGACCTGGAAAAAACCCAGGTCGGCGCCGTAATGCATTGTGCCCCCGGCAGGATTCGAACCTGCGACACCCGCTTTAGGAGAGCGGTGCTCTATCCCCTGAGCTACGAAGGCGAGCCGACGTCAGACAGGGTAGCCGATCGAGGCGTCGGTGTTCTTCCCGGTTGGGAGCTGGGGCAGGTGATCGTCCAGGTGCAGGCGAGGGGTTGTGGTGACGGTGCCGTCGGGGTTGCGGGGCCACTTCTGGCTGGTGGCGGTGTCGGCCCCGTCGGCGTCGAGGCACGTGTCGCCGTGGACGACCAGCCCTCCGCGCGAGGTGTGCGTGGCGTGAAGGTCTGGGTGCCGCCGCCCGCGCAGTCCCATCACCCCATCACCCCGTCACCGGGCCGACCGCAATCCGGTGGCCGTACTCACATCGTCGCCCGCAGATGGCTGACCGTGACGAAGTGGTAGCCCTGGGCCGAGAGGGTGCGCAGGATCTGTGGCACGGCGGCGACCGACGTGGGGTGGATGTCGTGCAGGAGGACGACGTCGTTGCGCTTCACCTTGGAGATGACCGACTGGGCGACCTTCGTGGCGTCGGGGTACTTCCAGTCCTCGGTGTCCAGGGTCCACATCACCGCGGAGAGCCGGGTGGCCCCGCGGACGGTGCTGTTGACGGCGCCGTAGGGCGGGCGGAACAGGGTGGGCGCCTGGCCGGTGGCCGCCTTGATCGCGGCGCTCGTGCGGTTCAGCTGGTAGGCGACCTCCTGGGCGGTGAGCTTGGTGAGGTCGGGGTGGCTCCAGGAGTGGTTGCCGACCTCGTTGCCCGCGCGGGCCTCGGCGCGCACCAGCTCGGGGTGCGCGACGACGTTCTGGCCGACCGTGAAGAAGGTGGCCCGGGCGTCGTACCGGGCGAGATAGGTGAGGAGGGTCGCGGTGTACGTGGCCGACGGGCCGTCGTCGAAGGTCAGGGCGACGCACTTGACCTTCGCGCAGTCGGTGTCGTCGTCGCCGGAGGCGGTGTGGGTGGGCACCACGGGCGTGGGCGTGGCCGTCGCGCCGAGGTCGAGCGAGCCGGACGGGTTGACGCTCTGCTCCTGGACGCGCTTGCCGAACGCGGACAGCCAGGGCGTGACCGTGGCCTTGGACAGGGTCACGACGTAGGACCCGGCGGCCCCGGCACCGACCTCGCCGGGGTCGAAGGTCACCCGCAGTCCGCCGTTCGCGGTGAAGACCATGTCGTCGAGCTCGCCGGTCGACCGGTCGTCGAACGCCTGGGCCAGCGTGTCCGGGTCGGTGCCTTCGCGGCCCTCGAGCCCGCTCTTCAACGCGGCGATGAGGGCGTCCCGGGAGCCGCTGTCGACGAGGTCCAGCGCGGTGCGGGACACGCCCTCCCCGCCGTCGTACCAGTAGGTGCGCCGGCCCAGTCCGCTGCCCGCCCCGGCGCCGCCGAGGGTGGTGAGACGGACGCCGAGGACGTCCCCTGAGGCGACCAGGAACTGGTGGCTGATGTTGAGCTCGCCGCCGCCGTCGCCGCCGTCGATCGCGGAGCCGTCGTCGCACGACTCGCGGAAGGTCGACAGACGCGCCTGGACGTCCTTCTTCATCGCGGCCGTCATCGCGGTCGCGCCGGGCACGTCCGGGTAGCTGGTCGCCCAGGCGCACGAGGTGGACTCGCTGTTGTCGCTGACGATCCGCAGACCCTTGATCTTCGCGGGGTCGACCGTCCGGGCCGGGGCGGTGGTGGCGGACGCTCCGGGCCGCGCGGTGTCGGTCCCGCTCGCCGTTGCGGAGGATCCGGACGAGCAGGCCGTCGCCAGGGCGAGCGAGCCGAGGAGCAGGAGGGAGGGGAGAAGACGATGAGTGCGCATGGGTCCGCAACCTGGGGTCGAAGGGGTTTTCCGAAACCCGATCGTGCAGGTCAGGGGCTTTTTTCAGCGACTGTCGGCGTCACCCTGAACAAAAAACCTCACGGGCACACCCGCCGGTACGGCGCGTCGGACACATAGGTCCGCCACTGCGCCTCGGTGAGGCCGCCGCCGAACCGCTCGCACAGGACGCGGACGACGTCGGCCGGGGCCACCGGGTGCCGTTGGAGCAGCACGTTCGGGCCGCTCGCGTAGAGGACCGAGTCGTCGTGGGTGAAGGCGAGGGCGCCGATCTCGTCGCCCGCGGTCGGCAGGTCGGTGCCGAGCTGCTGCTGCCCGGCGGTGTCCCACAGCCGCAGGGTGCCGTTCTGGCCGCCGACGGCCAGGGTGGCGCCGTCGGCGGAGAAGGTGAGCGCGTTCACCGCCTCGGCGTCGCCCTGGGTGGCGGTGTCGGAGGTGCCGGTCAGGATGCCGAGGCGGGTGCGCAGCTCGCCGTCCCACAGGGTGACGTGCCCGGTGCTGTCGCCGACGGCGAGCCGGGTGCCGTCGGGGCTGAAGGCCAGCGCGGTGATCTGCCGTCCGTCGGCCAGCGAGCGCCCGGTGACCCGGCCGGAGGGCAGCTCGGCGTACTGGTCGGAGGAGCCGGCGAGCAGCCCGCCGTCGGGCCGCAGGGCGAGCGTGCCCGGATACAGGACGCCCTTCGGGCCGGCCGTACGGCGGTGGGCGGCGGTGTCCCACAGTTCGGCCGTGCCGCTGTCGTTCGTGCCGCGCACGGCCAGCAGGGTCCGGCCGCCGGGGCCGAGGGCCAGCCCGGAGACGGCACGGTCGGCCGCGCCGGACGTCTCGAACCTCGTACGGACGCGGTGGGCGCCGAGATCCCAGACGGTGAAGCGCTGCCGCAGGGAGCCGTGTGCGGACACCGTGTCGGCGACGGCGAGTGCCTTGCCGTCCGGGCTGAAGGCGAGCTTCGGGATCCCGTCGCTGTCACCGTCGCCGTCGTCGCCGGGCAGCGGACCGAGCGCGGCATGCGCGAGGAGCGCCCCACTGCGGGTGGCGCGCAGGTCGAGACGGAAGCCCCTACCGGAGCCGGCATCGGTGACCGTCGCCAGGACCATGCCGTCCGGGCTGAGGGCGGTCGCGTCCGTCGGGGTGCTCCGCCAGGTGGTGTTCAGACGGTCGCTCAGGTTGTCCGTGTGGACGGTGGCGCCGTCGAGATAGTGCAGGGTCCTGCTGCTCGGGTCCGGGTCCCAGGTCAGCTCCCGCACCTCGGCCCCGGCCGTCGGCGTGCGGAAGACCAGTCCGCCGCCGTTCGCCATCTGCCATACGGCGACCTCCTGGCCGTCCGCCGTGGCCAGGAACTGCCCGTCCGGGGAGAGCACGGCGTCGCTGAAGCCGGTGGCGTCGCCGCTGGTGAAGTCGGCGACGGTCCGTCCGGCGGAGATGTCCCAGACGGTCGCCGTGGTGCCGTGGACGGAGGCCAGGCGCCGGCCGTCCGCGCTCAGCCGCAGCAGCCGGGAGCCGTCGTCCGCGCCCGAACCGGTGCCGCACACCGTGCCGTCCGCCTTCTCCCAGGCGCCCGGCAGCCGCCTGCCGTGGACGGTGTCCCACACCTGCGGTGCGCCTCCGGCCGTGCACAGGGCGAGGAGGCGGCCGCCCGGACCGGCCGAGACGTCGGTCAGGCCGCTCGTGTCCTTGGTGAACAGGACCTTGCCGTCGCCGGTCCGGCGCACCCGTAGCGGGCCCGGCCCGTCCGAGGGGCCGGTGACATAGGCGCTGCCGTCGGCCGCCGCCCCCCAGTAGCTCGTCTCGGCCAGGTCGGCGGCGGACTCTCCGGCGGTGAAGTCCCACAGGGTGTCGCCGCCCTCGCCGGTGAGGACGAGGAAGCGGGAGTCGGGGCCCATCTGCGAGGCCTCCGAGGCGCTGGGCAGGTGGTACGTGGCGGTGACCCGGTGGTCGGCCGTGTTCCGCACGGTGACCCGGGAGCCCGTGACGGTGACGAGGGTGCGACCCTGGCCGGTGAGGAAACGGCGGGCGTTCTCGCCGGTCCGGGGATCGGTGTAGGCGTCCCGTTCCGGCCGGGCCAGGGATTCCAGCAGGGCCGAACGGGACTCCGTCAGCGGGGCCAGGCGCCACGCGGCGACGGAGAGCAGGGCGGCCGTACGGGGGTCCGTGGACCGCAGGCTCTCGGACACCGTGGCCAGGCGCCGGGCGGCCGCCTTCGCCGCCTCCTCCTCGCTCACCTGGTTCCGCTGCCAGGCGAGCAGCCCCGCGGCCAGCGCGAGCACGAGGAACACCGCGAGCCCCACGCTGAGATTCCGGGTACGCCGAGCGGCCCGCGCCCCGGCCACCTGCTCGGCGTCCCGGCCGGCGAGGGAGGCGACGAGGAAGGAACGCTCCAGCGGGGCGAGGTCGTCCTCGTGAGCGCGGGGTCCGGACGGCGTCTCCCCGCCGAACAGCTCCTCCGCCCGCGCCAGCCGCGTCCCCCGGTACAGCGCGCCCGCGTCCCGGTTCAGTTCCTCCCAGGCGCGGGCCGACTCGCCGAGGTGGCGTTGGGCGCGCAGCCGCTCCCGGTCGGCCTCGATCCACTCCGCCAGCCGGGGCCAGCCGGTGATCAGGACCTCGTGGGCCAGCTCGACGGTGTCGCCGTCGAGGGTGACCAGGCGGGCGGCGGCGAGGCGTTCCAGGACGTCCTGCGCGCCGGGTCCCAGTTCGGCCCGGGACGCGGGGCGGCGGGTGTCGGCGGCGCCGTCGCCGGGGGCGATCAGTCTGAGCAGGATGCGACGGGCGGTGCGGGCCTGCTCCGGGGCGAGAGCGCCGTAGACCTGTTCGGCGCTCGCGGCGATCGCCCCGCGCACCCCGCCCGTCTCCTCGTACGCGGCCAGGGTGAGGGTACGGCCGCGGCGCCGGCGCCAGGTCTCGAGGAGGGCGTGCGACAGCATCGGCAGGGCGCCCGGCTGCTCGGCGACCTCCTCGATGACCCGGGCGGTCAGCACCCGCTCGACGTTCAGCCCCTCGGCGCTCGCGGGACCGGTGATCGCCTCCCGCAGCTCGTCCCGGCTCATCGGTCCGACCAGCAGGTTCGCCCCGCTGACCGCCTCGGCGAGCCCGGGATGGCCGGCGCAGTGGCCGTAGAAGTCGCCGCGGACGGCGATGGCCACACGCAGTCGGCTCGACTTGTCGCGGGCGCACAGCAGCAGGTCGAGGAAGCGGTCGCGTTCCTCGCGGTCGTGGCAGAGGGTGAACACCTCCTCGAACTGGTCGACGACCACCCAGGTGTCCAGTTCGCCGTCCAGCGGCGTGAGCGCGTTCTCGTGGGTGTGCGCGGGCCGGTCGCCCGGGGTGAGGACACGGATCACCGCCGGGCGGTCGCCCCCTTCCGCCGTCCGCAGCGCCGGGATCAGCCCCGCCCGCAGCAACGACGACTTGCCGCTGCCGGACGCCCCGAACACGGCCGCGAACCGGTGCGTGCGCACCAGCCCCAGCAGCTCGCCGACCTGCTTGTCCCGGCCGAAGAAGAGGTCGCTGTCGCCGGGCTCGAACCGCGCGAGGCCCGGGTAGGGCGCCCGCTCTCCGGCGGACGGCACCCGGACCTCCGCGTCCGCCTCGCGCCAGCGCCCCTCCCACTCCTCCGGGTCGGCGCCGAGCACCTCGGCATAGGCCCGGACGACGGCGAGCGAGGGCAGCTGGTCGCCGGCGGCCGCCTGGGAGAGCGCGGTCGTCGAGTAGCCCGCCTTCTCGGCCATCTCCCGGTAGGGCGGCTTCCCCGCCTTCTCGCGCAGCAGGCGCAGGTCGTGCGCCAGCCGCTGCACCGGTCCGGCATCGGGGTCCACCGGTTTCTCGCGTCGTCCCACCGGGCGTACCTCTCGACCCTCACACACCATCGAACGGGCGCCCAACGTACGTTTATCCTCCTATCCGAGGCAATTCCGGCTCACTTTCCGGACAGCGAGGTCAGCGCACCGTGCGGTACGCGTTGTGGATGGTGCCGGTGTAGGTGTTGCCGTCCGTGTCGGTCAGGGACGACCGGAGGGTGACCGTGCCGGCCTTCTTCGGGTGGGTGAGAGTCAGGTACCGCTTGCCGGTGCGGTCCGAGTGCACGGCCGTCGGCTTCCAGGTGCGGCCGCCGTCGTACGACACGCTCACGGTCAGCGACTTCAGGTGTCCCTTGGCCGCGGCCGGGCCCTGGAGGGACAGCGGCACGGTGAAGCGGGCGCCCGCCTTCGCGGTGGCGGTCAGGCTCAGCTTCGGGTGGAAGCGGACCACGGAGAGCGGGAACGCGACGGCCGTGCTGTCGCCCGCGTCGACGGAGACGAAGGTCCACACTGCGTCGACCCGGTCGCTGACCTTGACGTCCGAGCCGCGGTCGGCGCTGACGGACAGCCGGTAGCGGGTCTTCTGGGCGAGCAGCCGGCCGTACACCTGCGGGCAGGTGTCCTCGGTGAAGGAGCCGATGACCCGGGAGCCGGTGGTCAGCCTGGTGGTGATCGCGGTCCTGGGGAAGTAGCCGAAGTTCCCCGCGCCGTCCGCGAACATCGGCACGCACACGTTGTAGTAGCCGCCGGTCCGTATGCCGCCGGTGCCCGACCCGACGGCCGGTCCGCCGACACCGCCGTTGAACGTGACCCGGTAGGCGCGGTTCGGTGCGAAGCGGCGGGCGGTGAGCGCGGAGACCGCGTCCTCGTTGTGCATGCCGTTGACCACCCGGGCACCCAGGTACCAGCTCAGACCGGGATCGGCGCTCAGATACTGCACGAGCGACGCGGTCGGCGCCGTACGCAGCACGCCCGCCACCCCGAAGGACGCCCGGCTCAGCTGCGGCCAGCCCGCGTAGGACCAGTCCGCCTGGGGAGCGGTCTCGGCCCGGGAAAGGGCGGTGGCGACGGAGGCGGTCACCCGGGCCATTCCCTTCGTGGAGGCGAACCTGCGGGTCAGCCCGTTGAAGTAGCCGCCCTTGCGGGTGGTGACCAGGTCGTACGCCGGTGAGGTGGCGGTGCGCTGCCAGATCCCGCCGAGCTGGGCGACAAAGGAACCGGCCGGGGCAGCGGAGCCGATCTGGCCGAGGTAGGTGGAGCTGTCGACGGTGGTGCCGCCCGCGTAGTCGTAGGCCGACTTGGCGCCACGGGCCGCGAAGAGGACCTGCGCGTCGCGCAGCTTCGCCCCGCGGTCGGGGGCGGTGATCTTCACCGGCTTGGTCCTGCGCCCGTCGAGGGCGAGGTCGGTGTCGTGGTCGAGCACCAGGCGGGGCGCCACCATCAGGGCGGTCCGCCCCTGGTCGTCGCTGCTCTGGGCGTCGATCACGTAGTGGCCCTTGGGCAGCCGCACGGTGGCCGTGCCGTCGGGGTGGTTCTTGCCGTCGTCGAACGGCGTGTACTGCTTGCCGGTGTCCAGGTTCGCCACCGTGACATCGGGCGTGTCGTCGCGCTTGCCGTCGCGCCGGGTGACCGTCAGCTTCAGCTTGTACGACTCCCCGGCACGGACGACACCCAGCGCGGTCCGCGCGATCTGGCCGTCCCCGCTCGCGGTGACCGCGCCGGACCAGCCGCCGTCGGCGCCGCCGAGCCGTGGGTCGGCGGTGGCCGTGGCCTGCGCGGTGCCGCCGGCCGGGACGGTGAGCCGGGCCGGTGAGACGGTGAACATGCCGGTGGGGGCGGTCTTTCCGCCGGGCCCCGTGGCCGCGGTGGTCAGGTCGAGGGTGACGGGCTCGGTACCCGTGTTGCGGTAGGTGAGCGTCCGGGGCACCGGCTTGTCGTCGGTGTGCGGCCAGGCGGCCGTGCCGAAGTCGACGGAGGACGGCTCGGTGGTGACCTCGGCACCCGTCGCCCGGGGCAGGTCGACGCGGCCCGCGCCGGTCTCGTAGGCGGTGGTGCCGGTCAGCGGCTTCGCGGAGGCCGTCAGCGCGGCCTTGATGCGGTCACCGGTCCAGTCGGGATGCTCCTGGGCGAGGATCGCGGCGGCGCCCGCGGTGTGCGGGGTGGCCATGGAGGTGCCCGACATCGTCACGTACCCGGGGGCGACCTCCTCGCCGAGGGTGCCGTGGAGGGCCGCCGCGGCGACGGTGTCGACGCCGGGCGCGGCGATGTCCGGCTTCAGGGCGCCGTTCGCGGTAGGGCCGCGGCTGGAGAAGTCGGCGAGCCTGTCGTCGCCGTCCACGGCGGCGACGGTCAGGGCGGCGGCGGCCGAGCCGGGGGAGCCGAGGGTCGAGTCGGACGGGCCCTCGTTCCCGGCGGCGATCACGAAGAGGGCGTGGGAGGAGGCCGACAGGTCGTTCACGGCCTTCTCCATCGGGTCCGTCCCGGTGGTGTCGGTGGAGCCAAGGCTCATGTTGACGACCTTGGCGCCCTGCGCGACGGCCCACTGCATTCCGGCGATGATCGCCGAGTCGCCTCCGGCGCCGGTGTCGTCGAGGACCTTGCCGACGAGCAGCCGCGCGCCCGGTGCCACGCCCTCGTACTTGCCGCCGCTCTTCGCGCCCGAGCCGACGATGGTGGAGGCGACGTGGGTGCCGTGTCCCACCCTGTCGTCGGTGGAGCCGGAGTCGGAGAAGTCCTTCGCCTTGAGGATGCGGCCCTTGAGGTCCGGGTGCGTGGCGTCGACACCGGTGTCCAGGACGGCGACCTTCACGCCCTTGCCGTCGTAACCGGCCTTCCAGGCGGTGGGGGCGCCGATCTGAGTGACCCCGCCCTTGGGATCGGGGGCGCCGGCGGCGGTCCCCGCGGTCATACGGACCCGCCCGTCCAGCCAGACGTGGTCGATGCCGGGCGCGGTCGTCACCGCACCGCGCCGGTCCGCGGGCTCGGTCAGGGCCTGCCACACCTTCGCGGTGTCCGGCTTGGCGGCGGTGACCGCCTCACCGTGGACGGCCGGCAGCCTGAGCACGGAGTCGGTGTCGGCCGCGAGAGCGCTCCGGGCGGCGGCCCGGGTGGTGCCGCTGCCCTTGTAGGAGACGATCAGCGGCAGCTGCTTTTGGTGCGCGTCGTCGTACTTGTCCTTGATCAGCTCCGTGACGTCGAACAGCCGGCGGTCCAGCTTCCCGCGGGCCAGCAGCCGGACCGCGTCCAGGGGGACGACGTAGGTGTGGCCGGCGAAGCTCCGCACCGAGTAGCCGATGCCGCCGCGGCCCCTGCCCGGTCGTACGCCGGTGAGGTGTCCCTGGCTGTCGACGCCGACGGTGTCACCGGTCAGCAGCGTCACATGGGAGGTGGCCCGGAGCGAACCGCTCCGTGCCGCGTCGGACGGGTCGGCGGTGGGGGGGGTGACGGTGACACCGGCGGTGAGCGCGGCGACCGCGAGCAGGGCCGGTATTCCGTACGCGGCACTTCTGCCGGTACGGCTGTGCTTGTTCAGCAAGGTGAGGTCTCGCTTCCCCGTGGGTCGGTGGATGGTTCCCGGGCACGTCGACTAGGGGGAATGCCGACGGCCGGAACCGAGTCTCGGGCCGCGGGGAATTGGTCAGTAGCCCGTCACGGGCACTGAAAAAAGGGAAAGGAACGCCGCCGGGGTCAGAGAAGCGCGACCTTCGTGAAGTGGCCCGCCGCCCGGAGTTCCGTCTCGATGCGGCTCGCCGTCAGGCGCAGTTCGGGGAGTAGTTCGGCGACGCATTCCTCGGGCGTGCGGCCCGCCGCGTGCAGGGCCACGTTCACGGCGGCGACCACCCGGCCCGTGCGGTCGTGGAGGGGCACCGCCAGGGTGCGCAGGCCGTCCTCCCAGTCCTCGTCGAGCAGGGCGTACGCCTCGGTGTCCGACAGCAGGACCCGGCCCAGTGAGGTCGCCGCGGCCGGCAGCCGGGTCCCCACCCTGATGTCCACGCTCATGATCCGCGGGGACATCGCCCGTGCCGTGTACTGGATCTCCGCGGTCGGCCCCGAGGACACCAGGACCGCCAGTGCCGTCGACTCGCCCACCCGCGCCGACAGGTCGGTCAGGTGCGGGGTGGCGATGCGGGGGAGGGAGGTACGGGAGAGGGGCGGGAAGCCCAGGGACAGCACCCTCGGGGTCAGGGTGAAGGTCCGGGACTCCGGCTGCTGGCGGACCAGGCCCAGGTGTTCGTAGGTGATCAGGGCCCGGCGGGCCGTCGCCCGCGCGAGGCCCGTCGCCCGCGCCACGTCCGTCAGGGTGAGCGCGGCCCGGCCCTCCCCGAACGCCGTCAGCACGGTGAGGCCGCGGGCCAGGGACTCGATGAAGTCGCGGCCCAGTTCGCTCTTGGAGGCGCCGATCCAGGAGGCGAGGTCCGTGGCGGGAGGCCCCGGGTCCGGCTCAGGGGCGGACACCAGCGCGCGTTCCATCTCGGCCACCGTCGCCCGCAGCCGGGGCAGCAGGGTGTCGCGCAGATCCGTGGCCGTGTGGCGGCTGGTGTGGCTCACGACGTTCGCCACACAGGCGATCCGGCCGGTGCGCGGATCCCGTACGGGCACCGAGACCGCGACAAGGCCCGGCTCGATCAACTGGTCGTCCAGCGCCCAGCCGTCCCGGCCCGCCCGCTCCGCCTGCCGCTCGAACTCCTCGTCCGGGAAAGGGAGTTCCCGAGGAGGTATGGCCGGAAAGCCCCGGTCCCCAGGGTCCGCCGCCCGGCGCTCGCGCCAGGTCCGCCAGTCCTCGTCGGTCCACTCGGACGCGAACAGGGGCCCAGGGGCGGTGCGTTCGGCGGGGAGCAGGTCGCCGATGCGGAAGCTGAGGGACATCGCGCGGCGGCGGGTGGCCTGGTGGATGAAGCGGATGCCGTCACGGTCGGCGACGGCCAGCGAAACCGACTCGTCCAGTGCGTCGGCGAGGGCGTCGGCCCGCCCGGACAGCAGCGCGGGCAGCCGCAGGGCGGCGAGATAGGCGTTGCCGAGTTCCATGAGCCGGGGGGTCATGACCGCGTCCCGGCCGTCGAAACGGACGTATCCCATGCGTGCCAGTGTCGAGGTGATGCGGTCGACCGTGGAACGCGCCAGGCCCGTCGCCCGCTCCAGACCGCTCAGGCTCAGCGTCCCGCCCGCCTCGGTCAGTTCCCGCAGCACCCTGACCCCCCGGATCAGCGGCGCGACCGCCTCGTCCGGCACGACGGGCTTGGGCACCACCGGGAAGGTGGTCGTCTCAGCGGGCATCGGTTCTCCGGTACGGCGGTTGCGGCACGCCTACGGTAGTCCGAACGGCGGCCGCGGCGACGCCATGCCCATGCCGGTCGGGTGGTCGCGGGGGTGCCGGGGCAGGTGGTCGGGCGGGTGCGGGCCGGTGGGGGCTGGTCGCGCCCGTGCGGCGGTAGCCGCAGATTCAGCACCGCCCCGCGCCCCTGGGGAGCTGTAGCCGCCGACGGTGCGCAAAGAGCCGAGCCGCCGGTGTGAGAACGGATACCCCCCGTCGGACAGGCCCGCCCTACCTCCGCGTCACCGACACCCGCCAGTTGCCCTCCGAGTCCGCCCCGATCACCCGCACCCGCACGCCCCTGCCCAGGTCCCGGAACTCCTCCCCGGCCGTGAACGGCGCGTCCGAGAGTTCCGCGTGGACGTTGGGGCTGCGTGTGCAGCCTCCGCTGTCGCGCTGTGCGTCGTACACCGTGACCGGCCCCCGACCGGTGTCCACGTTCGCGTCGACCCTGTAGACGAGGACCCCCGGCCGGCACACCGCCTCGTCGTTGCCCGCGCGGGTGCGCAGCTCGATCGCGTAGCCGCTGCGGATGCCCAGCGGGACGAAGAGCAGTTTGGTGCCGAGGCCGGGGCGGGCCAGCGGGGTCAGCGTGTACTCCGACGTGCCGCGGGCCGTCACACAGCCGACCTGCGCCGTGTCCAGCCAGCCCAGCTTCCACTTGTGCCAGCCGAGGAGGTCGTTGTCGGCGCCCCAGTCCTCGCTCATGATGTCCCAGTGCCCGACCGCGCCCCCGCCCGCCTGGGTGTACAGGTCGGGCAGCCCGAAGACGTGGCCGTTCTCATGGGGCAGCACCCGGTAGCCGGTCCGCGCGTAGGAGCCGGAGCCGTCGTCCTGGCGGGAGTAGACGAAGGACGCGTTGGCCACGGGCACGCCGTCGGCGACCGGGGCGTCGGTGTTGCCGGCGAAGGTCACCGACAGGACCGTGTCGAGGGCGGAGGGCCCGGCGTTCGGGGTGATCAGCACATTGAGGAAGTCGTACGACCGGAAGTCCACCCTGGGGTCGGCGGCGGCCACGATGTCCTGGACCAGTCGGCGGTAGCCCGGATCGAAGGGGGCGCCGCGCTCTATGCCGTAGGACCGGAACGACCTCGGCATGCGCAGCCAGTCGGTGATCGGGGTCTCGGGGCGGTAGTCGAGACGGCCGTAGGAACTGGTGCGGAACCATTCCCGGGTCTGCGGGAAGAACTCACGGAACCGGCCCCGGGCGGTCCCGGAGCCGGGCGCGTCGGAGAAGTCGACCATCAGGGTCAGGGCGCGGACGGTGCCGGTGGAGCGGGAGTAGCCGCCGGGGGTGGGCAGGCCCTCGGACATCTGGACGGTCGGGCCGCCGCTGATCAGACAGGCGTCGTGGGTGTCGGAGCGGGCCAGGGAGACCGGGCCGGCCGCGGTGGGGGTCCGCGGGGCGAGGCGTCCGGTGCCGGCCGAGGTGCTGACCGCGAGGGTCAGGGCGGTCACGGAGGCGAGGGCGGCCATGCGGCGCGGGCGTATGTGACGTCTGGTCCACGGCATGCGGGCACCCTTCGGAGCGCGGCAGCCGCTGGTCGGAAGGCTGCACCTTTTCGATCACCCTCTGGCGCGGGAGGGGCGGACGCGCGCTGGAGGAGACCGAACGTGGGTATCGCCAAACCTGTGACTCAGGTCACAACATAATTTCCCCTCAACCCGAAATAACCGGGGAGCGTCTCCCCGTTTAGACCTGTGTCCGAGCGAAACGGGGACTACTTCCCCGGATCGCAGAAACAGACCTCAAGGAGCACACCGTGACCGCCACGACGACCGCGCAGCGCAAGGCGCCCCGGCCCCGCGCCGACGCCCTGCGCAACCGGGAGCGGATCGTCACCGCCGCCCGCGAGATGTTCACCGAGTTCGGCCCCGACGTGCCGCTCGACGAGATCGCCCGCCGGGCCGGCGTCGGCAACGCCACGGTGTACCGCAACTTCCCCGACCGTGACGCGCTGGTCCGCGAGGTCGTCTGCTCCGTCATGGACCGGACGGCCGAGGCGGCCGAGCTCGCACTCGCACAGACCGGGGACGCCTTCGGCGCACTGGAGCGGTTCGTGCACGCCTCCGCCGACGAGCGGATCACCGCGCTGTGCCCGATGGTCCAGGGCGCCTTCGACCAGTACCACCCCGACCTGGTGGCCTCGCGCGAACGGATCGAGCAGCTCGTCGAGCAGCTCATGGACCGGGCCAGGACGGCCGGTCAGCTCCGCGCGGACGTGAGCGTCGGTGACCTGATGATCGCCGTGGCCCAGCTGTCCCGGCCCCCGGCCGGCGTCGGCTGCCTCACCCTCGACGGGTTCGTACACCGCATGCTTCAGCTGTTCCTGGACGGACTGCGGGCGCCGGCCCGCTCCGACCTGCCGGGCGCGGCACTGACCATGGAGGACCTCCGCCAGGCCTGACCGATGAGTTCAGAGCACGACCGCAGTCTCTAGATACGACTTCCACCAGCCGTCAGTGCTGACGGACTGTCCCCTTTCGACACTCTTTTTCCGTTCCGAAGTCCCGAAGTGGGTATCCCCATGTCTGAAACAGCCGCAAAGGCTCCCGGCGCACCGGCCCCGTCCGGTGACGCCAACCGCTGGAAAGCGCTCGTCTTCATCGCGCTCGCCCAGCTGATGGTCGTCCTCGACGCGACCATCGTGAACATCGCCCTGCCCTCCGCCCAGACCGACCTGGGCATATCCGACGGCAACCGCCAGTGGGTCGTGACGGCCTACGCCCTCGCCTTCGGTGGACTCCTGCTCTTCGGCGGCCGTATCGCCGACCTGTGGGGCCGTAAGAACGCCTTCGTCGTCGGCCTGATCGGCTTCGCCGGTGCCTCCGCGCTCGGTGGCGCCGCCACCAACGAGGCCATGATGTTCGGCGCCCGCGCCCTCCAGGGTGTCTTCGGCGCGCTGCTCGCGCCCGCCGCGCTCTCCCTGCTCGCCGTGATGTTCACGGACGCCAAGGAGCGTGCCAAGGCCTTCGGCATCTACGGTGCGATCGCCGGTGGTGGCGGCGCCGTGGGCTTCATCCTCGGCGGTGTGCTGACCGAGTACATGGACTGGCGCTGGACGTTCTTCGTGAACATCCCGTTCGCGATCGTCGCCGCGCTCGGCGCGTACTTCGTGATCCGTGAGCCCGAGGGCGGCCGCAACCGCAACCCGCTCGACATCCCCGGCGTCCTGCTGTCCACGCTGGGCCTGGTCGCGCTGGTCTACGGCTTCACCCGCGCCGAGTCCGACGGCTGGGGCGACTCCGTGACCGTCGGCATGTTCGTCGCCTCCGCGGTCCTGCTGATCGCCTTCGTCGTCACCGAGGCGAAGGTCAAGGCCCCGCTGCTGCCGCTGCGCGTGGTGACCGACCGCAACCGCGGCGGCGTCTACCTCTCGCTCGGCATCGCGATCATCGCGATGTTCGGCACCTTCCTGTTCCTCACCTACTACCTGCAGATCGTGAAGGGCTTCACGCCGATCAAGACCGGCTTCGCCTTCATGCCGATGATCGTCGGCATGATGGTCGGCTCGACCCAGATCGGCACCCGTCTGATGACCCGCCTGCCGGCCCGCATGCTGATGGGTCCCGGCTTCCTGGTCGCCGCGGTCGGCATGCTGCTGATGACGCAGCTGGAGATCGGCTCGTCGTACGCCTCGATCATCCTGCCCGCCATGCTGCTGCTCGGTCTCGGCATGGGTACGGCCTTCATGCCCGCCATGTCCCTGGCCACCCTGGGTGTCGAGCCCCGGGACGCCGGTGTCGCCTCCGCGATGGTCAACACCTCGCAGCAGGTCGGCGGTGCGATCGGTACGGCCCTGCTGAACACGATCGCCGCGTCGGCCACGACCTCCTACATCGCCGACCACATCGGCTCCGCGACCTCCAAGTCGCAGGCCCAGCTGGTGGCGCTGGAGGGCCAGGTGCACGGCTACACCAACGCGATCTGGTTCGCCGTCGGCATGCTGGTGCTCGCCGCGGTGATCGTCGTGACCCTCGTCAACGCCGGCCGCCCGGACATGGCCGCCGTGACCGGGTCCGGCGAGGGCGCCGAGGAGGAGCTGGCGGTGCCGGTCATCGCCCACTGACGACGACCGCACCGCGATACCCCTTCGAGAACCACGTGCGTGCGGGGAAGGGGACGCCCCGTACGCACGACCCCAGGAACTGCCCTGGCCCCCGCTGAGTGAGCGGCTCAGCGGAGCCAGGGCAGATCCGCGCCCGCCTCGTTCGGCTGAAGCCCCTCGGCGACGATCTCCATGATCTCGCCGAGGGACTTCTGCTGTTCCGGGGTGAGCCGGTCGAAGACGGCCTTGCGTACGGCCCGCACATGGCCCGGCGCGGCGCCCTGGAGCATCTCCAGGCCCGGGTCGGTGAGCACCGCGAACTGTCCGCGCTTGTCGTCGGGGCAGTCCTCCCGGCGCACCCAGCCGTTGCGTTCCAGGCGGGCGATCGCGTGCGAGAGCCGGGACCGGGTGATCTTCGCCTTCATGGCCAGCTCGGTCATCCGCAGCCGCCGGCGCGGGGCCTCGGCGAGTCCGACGAGCAGTCCGTAGTACACGTGCGGCATGCCGGCGTCCCGCTGGAGCTGGCGGTCGAGGTGATCCTCGAGAAGGGTCGTGGCGTGTACGTAGGAGCGCCAGACGCGCTGCTCGTCGTCGTTGAGCCACTGGGGCTCCTCATCGGGGACGGATGCCGTGTTCATGGACTCCACTCTACGAGCTCTCTCCTTGAAGCTTAAACAAATGAGGCGTACAGTCATGTCTGAAGAAGCTTTAAATTTGAAGCACTGGACGCATTGGAAGTACCGGAGGAGTCCCCGCCATGTCCGCCGACACGCTGGAGCGCATGCCCGCCCTCTATCTGAGCCACGGTGCCCCGCCGCTCGCCGACGACCCGATCTGGCCCGGTGAACTCGCCGCCTGGTCCGCCGGCCTGCCCCGCCCCAAGGCGATCCTCATGGTCTCCGCCCACTGGGAGGAGGCCCCCCTCGCCCTCGGCGCGGTGGAACCCGTCCCGCTCGTCTACGACTTCTGGGGTTTCCCCGAGCACTACTACAAGGTGACGTACGACGCTCCCGGCGCCCCCGAACTCGCCGAGTCCGTACGCAAGTTGCTGCGCGCCCCCGGCATCCCCGTGCAGGACGTCCCGGACCGCGGGCTGGACCACGGCGCCTACGTCCCGCTCGTCGAGATGTTCCCCGAGGCCGACATCCCGGTCCTGCAGGTCTCCATGCCGACCCTCGACCCCGTCAAGCTCATGGAGATCGGCCGCAAGCTCGCCCCGCTGCGCGACGAGGGTGTCCTGATCGTCGGCTCCGGCTTCTTCACCCACAACCTCGCCGCGCTGCGCCACACCGGCTCCGGAGTGCCCACCTGGTCCTCGGAGTTCGACGACTGGGGACGCCGGGCCCTGGAGGCGCGCGATGTGGACTCCCTCCTCGACTTCCTGAACAAGGCCCCCGCCGGCCGCTACGCCCACCCGCGCACCGAGCACTTCGCACCTCTCTTCGTCACCATGGGCGCGGCGGACGTGACCGGTGAGCTGGACGCGCAGAAGTCCGTCATCGACGGGTTCTGGCTGGGTATGGCCAAGCGGTCGGTGCAGTTCGGCTGATCTGTCTCGCGGGGGGCTACAGGTCCTTCTCGTACCAGGCGACATCCCAGTAGCGGCCGAACTTCCGGCCCACTTCCCGGTATGTGCCGACGTGCCGGAACCCGAAGCGTTCATGCAGCCGCGTGGACGCTTCGTTCGGCTGGGCGATACCGGCGTAGGCGCGATGCAGGTCCTCGTCGGCCAGGGCCTCGAAGAGGGCCTTGTAGAGAAGGGTGCCGATGCCCCGGCCGCCCGCGTCCGGGGCGAGGTAGATCGTGACCTCCGCCGAGGTCGCGTACGCGGGCTTCGCACGGAAGGGGCTGGATGTGGCGTACCCGAGGATCCGCTGTGAGGTTCCTGTCGGGTCCGTGTCGGTGGCAACCATCAGACGGTACGGGCCGTCTTCAGGGTGGGAGAGCAGCCAAGGGCGGCGCTCTTCCGGAGTGAAGACAGCGGTATCGAATGTGATGGGCGTCTCACGTACGTAGTGGTTGTAGAGGTCGGTGAGGGCTGCGAGGTCCCCCTCGGCTCCCGGCCTGACCTGCACCTCTGTACGTTCCGACGACATCAGACCTCCTCCTGTGGCGGGACAGGGTACTGCAAGATCAGAAAAATAGCGGTGCGGGTTGGGAATTCTGTCCGGTTTCCAGTCGTTGTTTCCATCGGATGCAGGGCACCCGAGGAGAGTCCGGAAGTAGCCGGAACCGGGTACCAGCGTCCGAAGGACCACCCGCTGACCCAAACATCGCAAGGGAGCACGCATGGCAACCCGTGCCGTCGCCCGTCGTAAGTCCGCCACCGGCGGGTCTACCGACGCGGCACGCAGTGTTCGCGTCCATGGCGGCGAGATCGCCGACCGCGACCTGGTCGGCATGTATCTCGACGAGATCGCGCGGACACCCCTGCTCGACGCCGCCAAGGAAGTCGAGCTGTCCCAGATCATCGAGGCGGGTGTGTTCGCCCGACAGGTCCTCGACGGGTTCGAGGAGGCCAAGGCTGACGCCACCCGCGAGGAGCTGGAGGCCCTGGTGGAGGAGAGCGAGCGCGCCAAGGACGTGTTCATCCGCTCCAACCTCCGCCTGGTCGTCGCCGTGGCCCGCCGCTACCCGCGCAGCGGTCTGCCGCTCCTGGACCTGATCCAGGAGGGCAACGCCGGACTGGTCCGCGCGGTCGAGAAGTTCGACTACCGCAAGGGCTTCAAGTTCTCGACGTACGCGACCTGGTGGATCCGTCAGGCCATCACCCGCTCCATCGCCGACCAGTCCCGCACCATCCGGCTGCCCGTCCACCTCGTGGAGGAGCTGGGCCGTATCCGCCGTGTGCAGCGCGAGTTCAACCGCGAGCACGGCCGCGACCCGGAGCCCGCGGAGATCGCCGCCGAGCTCGGCTCCAACGCGGAGCGCGTGATCGACGTCCTGGACTGGGCCCGCGACCCGGTCTCCCTGAACATGTCGGTGGACGACGACGGCGACACCCAGTTCGGCGACCTGCTGGAGGACACCTCGGCGGTCTCCCCGGAGCAGTCCGTCCTGACCCTCCTGCGCAGTGAGGAACTGGACGACCTCATCGGCAGGCTGGACCAGCGCACGGCCTCCATCATCAAGATGCGGTACGGCATCGAGGACGGCCGCGAGCGCACGCTGACCGAGGTCGGCAAGGAGCACGGCCTCACCCGCGAGCGGATCCGCCAGATAGAGAAGCACGCCCTGCTGGAGCTGAAGAAGCTCGCGCGGGACACCGGGTTCGACGCGGCCGCGTAGGCGGGGTGTGCCCGCGTACGCCGGGTGGCGAAAGACCGCGTAAACATGGCTGTACTAAGTCGCTTCAACCCCCTGGACCCTGGGAACAAGACTTCAGGGTCCAGGTGTTCGGGCCCCGGAGGTCTTGCCTCCAGGCCCACCTGAACCACGTCCCGACGCACACCCCCCCGGCGCCGGGACTCTCCGAAGCCGGACTTCGGCGCCCCTCCCCCCGGGCGCCGGGGTCCGGCTCTTTTTCCGCCCCGGGAAACCGGAACGGTGGGTCACCCCGTACCTGAACCACGGGGTGCCCCACCGGATGGCAGATTCTGTCACATCGGGGTGGGGTTGGCTTTTGGGTGCGGGCCGGTGGGGGCTGGTGTTTTTGCGCAGTTCCCCGCGCCCCTGAGGTGCCTGCGGGTTGCCTCCGGCGGTTGGGCGGGGTTCGGTTGTTGGTTGTCTGCGGGTCGGTGGGGGCTGGTGTTGTGCGCAGTTCCCCGCGCCCCTGGATGCCTGCGGCGGCCTGTTGCGGTTCGGTGGGGGTGTGTGTAGCGCGTGCGGTGTG
>NZ_JBEZKG010000040.1:61213-63809 GCF_040651535.1 Streptomyces sp. NPDC048420 | reverse complement strand
CTTTCGGCTACCTCACCCCGGCCGAGACCAGGCAGCGGCATCAGCACGCCCTCGCGGCATAACGATCACGTGTCCGAGATCACGGGGAAACTTCACTTGAGACATGAATCACAGGTGACCATGGAACCGTACACCCCCTTTCCAAGGTATCCGCACAGTTCCAGGCCATCATTCACAGGTTCGCGCGAATGTGCTCAAAGGTAAGAACTACAGCGCCCCGATCACACTCTTGGTTCTGTCAAGAGCGGTCTACCATCAGCTCATGACCCGTGTACTGCTCGCCGAGGACGATGCGTCCATTTCGGAGCCGCTGGCCCGCGCCCTGCGCCGGGAAGGGTACGAGGTCGAGGTGCGTGAGGACGGCCCCACCGCACTCGACGCCGGAATGCAGGGCGGCATCGACCTGGTCGTCCTCGACCTGGGTCTGCCCGGCATGGACGGCCTCGAGGTGGCCCGCCGACTGCGCGCCGAAGGCCACGCCGTACCGATCCTCATCCTGACCGCGCGCGCCGACGAGGTGGACACCGTCGTCGGACTCGACGCGGGCGCCGACGACTACGTGACCAAGCCCTTCCGGCTCGCCGAACTGCTCGCCAGGGTCCGGGCCCTGCTGCGGCGCGGGGCGGCCGAGCCCGCCCAGCCGCCCGCGACCCACGGCGTGCGGATCGACGTCGAGTCGCACCGCGCGTGGATGGGCGACGAGGAACTCCAGCTCACCGCCAAGGAGTTCGACCTGCTGCGCGTGCTCGTCCGGGACGCCGGCCGAGTGGTGACCCGGGACCAGCTGATGCGCGAGGTCTGGGACACCACGTGGTGGTCGTCGACCAAGACCCTCGACATGCACATCTCGTGGCTCCGCAAGAAGCTCGGCGACGACGCGGCGAACCCGCGGTACATCGCGACGGTACGAGGAGTGGGTTTCCGCTTCGAGAAGAGCTGAACCCCTGGGTATCCGTCAGCAGGTACCAGCAGGTACTAGCAGGTAATAGCAGGTAGAGGACATGCGCCGTCGACTGATCCAGTCCACGCTCGCCGTAGTGCTCGTGGTGATCGCCGTCTTCGGCGTCTCCCTCGTCATCGTCGAGACCCGCACCATCAGCAACAGTGCCCAGGAGCGGGTCGACTCCGAGGCGATCCGGCTGGCCGGGATCGTGGACAGCCGGTTGTTCGCCGCGGAGGACGTGACCGCGGAGATCCTGCGCGACCAGGTCGGGCCGGACCGGCACGCGGTGATCCGTATCCCGGGCGAAGCACCGATCGAGGTCGGCACCAAGCCCTCCGGTGAGGTCATCAGCTCCACCGAGAAGGGCGAGGAGGGCGAGACGGTCACCGTGCAGGAGCCGCGCTCCTCGGTGACCCGGGAGGTCGGCCGTACGCTCCTGATCATCGGCCTGGTGGCGCTGCTCGCGGTGATCGCCGCGGTGCTCCTCGCGATCCGCCAGGCCAACAAGCTCGCCTCGCCGCTCACCGACCTGGCCGAGACCGCGGAACGCCTCGGCTCCGGCGACCCGCGGCCCCGGCACAAGCGGTACGGCGTCCCCGAGCTGGACCGGGTCGCCGACGTACTGGACTCCTCGGCCGAGCGCATCGCGCGCATGCTGACGGCGGAACGGCGCCTGGCAGCCGACGCCTCCCACCAGCTCCGCACGCCCCTGACCGCCCTGTCCATGCGCTTGGAGGAGATCACCCTCACCGACGACCCGGACACGGTGAAGGAGGAGGCGAACGTCGCGCTCACCCAGGTGGAGCGGCTGACGGACGTGGTCGAGCGGCTGCTCACCAACTCCCGCGACCCCCGGGCCGGCAACGCCGTCACCTTCGACCTCGACGAGGTCATCCAGCAGCAGCTCGCCGAGTGGCGGCCCGCGTACCGCGGTGTGGGGCGGGCGATCGTCAGCTCGGGGAAACGTCACCTCACGGCGGTCGGCACGCCTGGCGCGGTCGCGCAGGTCCTGGCCGCGCTGATCGAGAACTCCCTCATGCACGGCGGCGGCACGGTGGCCCTGCGCACCCGCGTCACCGGCAACCAGGCCGTCATCGAGGTCACCGACGAGGGCCCCGGCGTCCCCGCCGACCTCGGCGCCCGCATCTTCGAGCGCACGATCAGCGGCCGCAACTCCACGGGCATCGGCCTCGCGGTCGCCCGAGACCTCGCGGAAGCCGACGGCGGCCGCCTGGAAATGCTCCAGGCCCAGCCCCCGGTCTTCGGCCTGTTCCTCTCCCGCACCCCGCTGAAGTCGACGGCGCTGGACGAGGACGAGCCGATGGTGCGGTGAGCTGCGCGGGCTGGGCGGGGGACGAGAGAGACGGGCCGGTTTGACGGGTCGGCCTGATCCAGTGGGCAGAGGGGCGCTCAGCGGGTCACGTTCGTATGCCGGTCGGTCCCTGCCCCGGGGCAGGGACTGGGCGCGGCCGTACGGTGAGTCGCTCCTCAAGCCCGGCCGGCCTCGAACCGGCCGGATACGAGGCACCCGGCCCGGTGTCAGCCGGATTCGCGGCGCCTTGCCTCTAGTCGTTCGGGCGGGCACGGGCTGGTTCTGAGCGGGGCGGGCTTGCTTGCCGGGAGCCGGTGCCGGGCGGTTTGGGGCGGTCCTCG
>NZ_JBEZKG010000040.1:0-61115 GCF_040651535.1 Streptomyces sp. NPDC048420 | reverse complement strand
CGGCGGGGCGGGTGAGCTGGCCGGTGTCAGCTGGACTTGCGTTGCGCCGCCTCTAGTCGTTCGGGCGGGCACGGGCTGTTTCTGAGCGGGGCGGGCTTGCTTGCCGGGAGCCGGTGCCGGGCGGCTTGGGGCGGTCCTCGGCGGGGCGGGTGAGCTGGCCGGTGTCAGCTGGACTTGCGTTGCGCCGCCTCTAGTCGTTCGGGCGGGCACGGGCTGTTTCTGAGCGGGGCGGGCCTGCTCGCCGCCAGTCCGTGGAGGGACGGCTCTGCGACGGCCCCCGACGGGTCGGCTCCACGGCAGCCCCGGCACACCGGCTCTCCGACAGCCCCGGCACACCGGCCCTACGGCAGCCCCCGACGAGCCGGCTCTACGACACCCGGACGCTCACCGCTCACCCCGGCCGCTCCAGCCGACCGCCAGGTCACAGCACTCGCTGCCGTGGCCGTGCCTTCCGGGCAGCGGCCTCCTGCGCCTCCTCCAGGAAGGACTCCGCGCTCGCCACGGCCTCGCGGGCCGGGAGGGTCTTGAAGACCCAGCTGCGGTAGGACCAGAAGCGGAAGAGGGTGGCGATGCCGATGCCGACGAACTTGAAGATGTTGCTCTGCAGCGGGCTGTCCCAGCCGAAGCCGTAGGTCGCCGCGTACAGGATGCCGTTCTCGATGACGAGACCGACCACGCTGAACAGCAGGAACAGGGTCAGTTCCTTCGTACGGCCGCTCTTGTCGCGGTCGCGGTACGTGAAGTAACGGAACCCTATGTAGTTGAAGGCGATCGCGACGACCGTGGCGATCACACTCGCCCGGACCACCGGAAGCTCGGTGACATGCCGGACGAGGTTGAAGACGACGAGGTTGACGAGGAGCCCCGCTCCGCCCACCGCACCGAATTTGGCGGCCTCGCGAACGATCCTTCGCAGCCCTGAGGAACCATGTCCCATGGTTGTACAGTCCCCCAGTCGGGTCGGTCAGTCGAGTGATTTCGTCAACTCAACCATGCTAACCATCCCCCCTGCCCGTTGCCTGTGGATGACCTCACTCACAGGGAAACAAGCTGGTAAGAGGGCCGGTAAGAGGCGCGGAATCCGGCCGCGATGGCGTGACCGATACCCTGGGGTCGTGACGTTCCCGGTAGTCGGCATGGTCGGCGGAGGCCAGCTCGCTCGTATGACACACGAGGCAGGCATCCCGCTAGGCATCAGATTCAAGCTCCTCAGTGACACCCCTCAGGATTCCGCGGCGCAGGTGGTGAGCGATGTCGTCATCGGCGACTATCGCGACCTCGACACGCTGCGTGAGTTCGCGAAGGGCTGCGACGTGATCACCTTCGATCACGAACACGTACCCACCGAGCACCTCAGAGCCCTGGAGGCGGACGGCATCCCCGTGCGCCCCGGCCCCGACGCGCTCGTGCACGCCCAGGACAAGGGCGTGATGCGTGCGCGGCTCGACGCGATCGGCGTCCCGTGCCCACGGCACCGGATCGTCAGCGATCCCGAGGACGTGGCGGCCTTCGCGGCGGAGGGCGACGGCTTCCCCGTCGTCCTCAAGACCGTCCGCGGCGGCTACGACGGCAAGGGCGTGTGGGTCGTGGACTCCGCCGAGGAGGCCGCCGACCCCTTCCGGGCCGGTGTCCCCGTCCTCGCCGAGGAGAAGGTCGACTACGTCCGCGAGCTCGCCGCCAACGTCGTACGGTCGCCGCACGGCCAGGCCGTCGCCTACCCGGTCGTCGAGTCCCAGCAGGTCAACGGCGTCTGCGACACCGTCATCGCCCCGGCTCCCGACCTCGACGAGAGCCTCGCCCTGCGCGCCGAGGAGATGGCCCTCAACATCGCCAAGGAATTGGACGTCGTCGGCCACCTCGCCGTCGAGCTGTTCCAGACCCGCGACGGCCGCATCCTCGTCAACGAACTCGCGATGCGCCCGCACAACTCGGGCCACTGGTCGATGGACGGCGCGATCACCAGCCAGTTCGCCAACCACGTCCGGGCCGTCCTGGACCTCCCGCTCGGCGACCCGCGCCCCCGCGCGAAGTGGACCGTGATGGTCAACGTCCTCGGCGGCGACTTCCCCGACATGTACTCCGCGTACCTGCACTGCATGGCCCGCGACCCCAAGCTGAAGATCCACATGTACGGCAAGGACGTGAAGCCCGGCCGCAAGGTGGGCCACGTCAACACCTACGGCGACGACCTGGACGACGTTCTCGAACGCGCACGTCACGCTGCCGGCTACCTGAGAGGCACGATCACCGAATGAGCCCCGTTGTAGGCATCGTCATGGGTTCGGACAGCGACTGGCCCGTCATGGAGGCCGCCGCGCAGGCCCTCGACGAGTTCGAGATCGAGTACGAGGTCGACGTCGTCTCCGCGCACCGCATGCCGCGCGAGATGATCGCGTACGGCGAGCAGGCGGCCGAGCGCGGCCTGAAGGTGATCATCGCCGGGGCCGGGGGAGCCGCCCACCTCCCGGGCATGCTCGCCTCCGTGACCCCGCTGCCGGTGATCGGCGTCCCGGTGCCGCTGAAGTACCTCGACGGCATGGACTCGTTGCTCTCCATCGTGCAGATGCCGGCCGGTGTCCCGGTCGCGACCGTCTCCGTCGCCGGTGCGCGCAATGCCGGTCTGCTCGCGGCCCGTATCCTCGCCGCCCACGACGAGGAACTCCTCGGCCGGATGCGGGAGTTCCAGCAGGAGCTCAACGACCAGGCCACCGAGAAGGGCAAGCGTCTGCGCGCCAAGGTCGAGAGCCCGGGCAACGGCTTCGGCTTCGGGAATTGAATGCTCCTCCCCGTCTTCGAGGGGGATTCCTGGCTCACGCTGCTCGGTCGCTCAGCGAACGGTCGAGTCTTGTGCGATCAGCACCAGCCGGGTTCAGACCTGCCCGGACAAGCATCACACGGGCGGAGTTCTTGTCCCTGGGGGACATTGCTCCGCACGCGGTGCACGTGTAGGTACGTTCCGAAAGAGGAAGTGCGTGCTTGGTTCTCGCTCCGCACTGCGCGCAGTCCATGGTGGTGTGCGCCGGGTGCACGAGACGGACATCCCGCGCGTGCTTACGGCCCATCTCGATCAAGGCCCGCTTGGTGGCACCGATGGCTGCGTCGGTGGCCTTGCGGGCCATGGTGGTGCGGCTGAGGAACTTCGGGCGGAAGTCCTCCACCGCGATGGCGTCGTGGTCGCGCACGACCTTCTTCGCCCACTTGCGACCGGTGTCCTGCCGTTGCCGGGCGACCTTCTTGTGCGCCTTGGCCCGCAGGCGCTTCGCCTCTCGACAGCCCTTCGATGCGGCCTGCCCCGTCTTCGGTTTGCGGCGGGCCATCATCCGGTCGTACCGGTTCAGTTTCTTCTTGGCCTTGCGGCCGTGCTCGGCGTGCGGGAGGTCGTGCGAGTCGCTGGTCGTGGTCGCGGTGTCTTTCACCCCCCAGTCGATCCCGATCACCGCGCCCGTGGTGGGCAGAGGTCTCATTGCTGCCGGAACAACGAACGAGCAGTACCAGTGGCCCAGAGCGTCCTGGTACACGCGCACCGAGGATGGCTCCGTGGGAAGGCTCCGAGACCACACCACATTCAGCACGATCCCGCCCGCAAGGTGCAGACGGCCGTGCTTCAGTCGGAAACCGCGCCTGGTATAGCTCAGTGTCGGCAGTGCGGCGTGTTTCTTCTTGTACTTCGGCATCCCGGCGCGATGGTGTCCGGGCAGCCCCTGCACGATGTCCTTCACAGCCTTGGCACGGGACTTGCCGAAGTCGCGAATGATCTGCTGCTGCGGAACCGAACACCCCGTCCGCAGCCATGCGTTGTTCGCCCTGGCCTCGGTGAGCATGCGGTCGAGGCGGGCCGGGCCGCACGTCTCGCCGTCCCGGTGGGCCTTCACGGAACGGGCAACACACTCGTTCCAGACCCAGCGGCACCGGACCCACTCGGCCTCCAACGCGGCAGCGGTGGCCGACGACACGCGCAGCCGGAAGGTGTAGCGAGCGTGTCCACCCTGTGGAGCCGCCTTCAGCTCCGTCACCCCCTCACCAGCCTTCCGCGCGGAACGTCGCGGCACTTCCAACTCTCAGACGGAACCGTACGTACGACGGCCGCACATCCGTGCCCCGATCTCGCGAGCACGCTCCAATGGGTGAACGTGGGCACGCGTATTCGCATCATTCCGTCTCCGTTCTTCCCTGGCGTGTCTGTCGGGGCCCTCGTAAGAAACAGGTGATGCCCATGACCCCACTCGAGGCAGCCCGGGAACTACTCGCCGAGTTCCCGGTCGTCGACGGCCACAACGACCTCCCCTGGGCGCTGCGCGAACAGGTCCGCTACGACCTCGACGCCCGTGACATCGCCACCGACCAGTCGGCCCACCTGCACACCGACCTGGCCCGGCTGCGGGCCGGCGGGGTAGGTGCGCAGTACTGGTCGGTGTTCGTCCGCTCGGACCTGCCCGACGCGGTGCCGGCGACGCTGGAACAGATCGACTGCGTACGGCAGTTGCAGGCGCGGTACCCGCAGACGCTGGCGCCCGCGCTGACCGCCGCCGACATGGAGCAGGCGCGCCGGGAAGGCCGTATCGCCTCCCTCATGGGCGCCGAAGGCGGTCACTCCATCGCCAACTCGCTTGCCACGCTACGCGCGTTGTACGCACTCGGCGTGCGCTACATGACCCTCACCCACAACGACAACGTGGACTGGGCGGACTCGGCGACGGACGAACCCGGCGTGGGCGGTCTGTCGGCGTTCGGCCGCGCGGTGGTCCGGGAGATGAACCGCGAGGGCATGCTGGTCGACCTCTCGCACGTGGCGGCGACGACCATGCGGGACGCGCTGGACGCGAGTGAGGCGCCGGTGATCTTCTCGCACTCCTCCTCGCGGGCGGTATGCGACCACCCGCGCAACATCCCGGACGACGTCCTGGAACGCCTGCCGGCCAACGGCGGCATGGCGATGGTGACCTTCGTCCCGAAGTTCGTCCTCCAGGCCGCCGTCGACTGGACGGCCGCGGCCGACGAGAACATGCGTGAGCACGGCCTCCACCATCTCGCGACCACCCCCGAGGCGATGAAGGTGCACCGCGCCTTCGAGGAGCGCACCCCGCGCCCCGTCGCCACGGTCTCGACGGTCGCCGACCACCTCGACCACATGCGCGAGGTGGCGGGCGTCGACCACATCGGCATCGGCGGCGACTACGACGGCACGGCCTTCACCCCCGACGGCCTCAGCGACGTCTCCGGCTACCCGAACCTGATCGCGGAGCTCCTCGACCGCGGCTGGTCCAGGCCCGACCTCGCCAAGCTGACCTGGCAGAACGCGGTACGGGTACTGGGCGCGGCGGAGGACGTGGCAAGGGAGCTTCAGGCGACCCGGGCACCGTCCAACGCGACCCTCGCCCAGCTCGACGGCTGACCACCAGGGGCACCTTCGACCTGGTGGCCGGGGCGGCGCACGGTACCCGAACCGGTGTACCCCCGAACGCCCCGCCCACCAGGAAGCCTCCCGCGCTCCGTGCGACGGTGACGGTACGGCGATCAGGAAGATCACGACGTACGGAGCCCGTCATGGCAGACCTCCAGGACGAACTGCACCCCACGACTGAGGTGGGAGAGCTGCCCCAGCACTTCGAGGCCGTGCCGCAGCTGTACACCCCCGTCTCCGACCCGGACACCGAGCCCCTGGAGCGCGCCCACCTCATCCTCGCCGCGCACCCCGTCGCCGACGGCTACAGCGGACTGCCCTGGGTCCTGAGGCATCTGCCCTGGTACGACCTGGAGCTCGGCGAGAGCGCCGTGGACACCGATGTGCCGAGGCTCAGGGAGGGCCACGTGGGCGCCCTGATGTGGTCGTTGCACCTGCCCGAGGGGCTCGACGGGGACCGTGCGGTGGGGGCCACCCTGGAGCAGCTCGACCTGGTGAAGACGGTCGTACGGAACCACCCGGAGGGTCTGCGGCTCGCCTGCACCGCCGGTCAGATCACCGACGCCCGCAACTGCGGCCGCGCCGCCGTACTGCTCGGCCCCGCCGGTGCCGCCGCCCTCGGCGACTCCCTCGGCATCCTGCGCTCCCTGCACGCTCTCGGCCTGCGAGCCCTCACCCTGTCCGGGGTGTCCTGGGCGAGCGAGGCCGGGCTCACCCGCTTCGGCGAGGAGATGCTGCGTGAGATGAACCGGCTCGGTGTCCTCGCCGACCTCTCCGGCGCCTCCGAGGCCACCATCCGGCGGACCCTGGCGGTGTCCAAGGCGCCCGTGATGTTCACCCGCTCCGCCGCCCGCGCTCTGCGCCCCCACCCGGCCAACCTCCCCGACGACGTGCTCGCCGAGGTGGGCGCCGCCAGGGGCCTGTGCATGGTGCCGCTGACCGCCGAGCAGACCGGCCCGACGGTGCGGGACGTCGCCGACCACCTCGACCGGGTGCGCGAGATCGCGGGCGCCGAGTGCGTGGGCCTGTCCGGCACCTATGACGCCGGCACCGCCCATCCGCAGGAGCTCGGCGACGCCTCCTGCTACCCGCACCTCATCGCCGAGCTGCTGCGCCGCGGCTGGGAAGAGGTCGACATCGCGCTGCTGACCTGGGGCAACGTCCAGCGGGTGCTGCGCGGCTCAGACTTCACCGCACAGGCCGCGCAGCTGCGGCGCGAGCCGTCCACGGCGAAGATCGCCGACCTGGACGGCTAGAGCTAGATCGGGTCGATCCGGCACAGGCAGAACGGATGCCCCGCCGGATCCGCGTACACCCGGAAGTCCTCCTTGTCCTCCGCGTGCAGCAGCCGCGCCCCCATTTCCAGCACCTTGGCCTCCGCCGCGTCGATCTCCTCCCATGTGGTCCCGGCGTCGAAGTCGAGGTGGAACTGCTGGGCGTTGCGGTCGGCGCGCGGCCACTCCGGCGGGGTGAGCCCGGGGGCGCTCTGGAAGGCGAGCCGGGGGCCGCCGGGGACGTGCAGGACGACCCAGTCGGGGTCGTCGTCGTCCGGAGTGCCGCCCACGATCCCGGCGTAGAAACGGGCGAGCGCGGGGGGGATCGGGGCAGTCGACGACGACGGAACGGAAAGACGCGACAGTCACGGGAAGACCTCCTGGTTCAGCGGGCACACACGTCAGCAGGCACAGAGGCAGAACGGGTGCCCCGCCGGGTCCGCGTACACACGCCAGCCGCGGGTGCGGTCGTCGGCGTCCAGCGGCTTCGCGCCGAGCGCCAGCACCTCCTTCTCCGCCGCGTCCAGGTCCTGGACGGTCAGGTCCAGATGGAACTGCTGCGAGGCGTCGGGGGCGGGCCACTTCGGCGGTACGAAGCCGGGGGCGGCCTGGAAGGCCAGCGACTGTCCGCCGGGGGTCTTGAGGTCCACCCAGTCGCCGTCGCCCTCGACGCTGCCGCCGAGGACACCGGCGTAGAAACCGGCGAGAGCGCGGGGGTCCGGACAGTCCAGTACCACGACACCGAGTTCGGCGATGGCCATGGTGCTTCCTCCCTGAAGCGGGGTTACCTGTAGAGCCGGGTAACCAGTAACCGTTACCGCATGATGCCTCGTAGGAGGTAACGTCGCAAGGGAATTCCCGAGAGTAGGTAGCGTGCAGCCATGAGTGAGCGAACGCCCGCGCCCGGAGGGCTGGCCCTGGTCGAGTCCCTGGTCAACACGCTCGACCTGGAGTCGGGTGCCGACTCGCTGGACACGGCGGACGGGCGGGCGCGGTTCGGGATCACCGAGGGCGAGGTGGCGGGGGCGCGTGAGCTGCGCGAGTCCCTGCGGGTCGTGCTGCTGGCGCATGCGGGGCATCCCCCGCACCGGGCGGTGACACCGCTGGGCGAGCTGCTGGCGTCGGCGCCGCTGCTGCTGACGGTCACCGCGGGGGACGGCTCCGCGGCCCTCGCCCCCGCGGACGCACGGCCGCTGGTGTCCAGGGTTGCCGCCGCCGTCGCCGAGTCCCTGGTCGCGGGCACGTGGATACGGCTGAAGGCCTGTGAGGCCGTCGACTGCCACTGGGCGTACTACGACCGGAGTCCGGCGGGGCGGGGGCGGTGGTGTTCGATGCAGGTGTGCGGGGCCCGGGCGAAGATGCGGCGGTATCGGGGCAAGGGGTTGTAGCTGCTTGCCGGAGAGTGTGGACCAGGTCGGGTCGCCGGGGTACGGCGCCAGTGTGCGGGGACCCGCTCCACCAGAGAGATGGTCCGGGCCCTCCCCGTCGGCGTCCGTCAGCGACCTCCGGCTGCGGGGGCCTCCCTGGACCGGACCACGCACAGGATGCGCGTCGCCGCCGCCCCGGGGCCCGAGTACGCCGGGGACCAGCTCGCCCAGGACCGTTCGGGGTGCGCGGCTGAGCGGACTCACTCCCGCTCAGTCTTCAGGAACGGCGAGCCCTGCCCCTGCCGTCAGGACTCCTCTCGCTGCGCTCGGGACGTCCTTGAGCCCACCAGCAGCAGGCACAGCACCGCCACCCCGGCCACCAGACCGGCCAGGAGCAGCAACGGATCCAGGGGGCGGACCGTCGAGGCGGTCGTCTGGGTCGCCGGCACCTGTGCCGGCTGCGGGGACGACTGGGTCGTCTGCGGTACGACCGCTGCGGGCGCCGTGGGTGACGGTGACGAGGAGGTGCGGGTCGCCGTCGGCGTGCGGCCCATCGTCATGCCCGGCATGGCCGAGTGCTGTTCCTGAGTGGTCGGCGCCTGTGTGTGCACATGCTGCTCAGGAGCCGCCGAGGTCGGCGCCGGGGCCGGAGCCGCCGCCCGTACCGTGATCCCCGCGATCATGTCCGGATGGACCGTGCAGACATAGCCGTAGGAACCGGCCGTGGTGAAGGTGAAGCTCCAGCTCTGGCCCTTGTTCAGCATGGGGGAGTGGATCGAGACCGGGCCGGAGGTGGTCTTCACGTCGTGCGGGGCCGTGTCGTAGTTGGTCCAGGTCACCGTGGATCCGGCCGGCACGCTCAAGGAGGCCGGTGAGAAGGCGTACCCCTTCATGGCCACGGAGTAGCTCGCCGCGGATGCCTGTCCGGACGGCAGCAGCCACACGGTGAGGAGGGCGAGCGCGGCCGCGGCCCTCAGCAGCCCCCTCACGCGAACTCCGCCGCGACGAGCAGCCTGAGGCGCGTGGCCGGCAGGCGCCACGGCAGCCGGAAGCCGGTGGCCCGGCGCAGCAGCCGGTACGGCAGCCGGGCCGTGCCCACGACGAGCAGCCGGTCCTCGGCCCGGTCGACCACGCGCAGCCGGAGCAGAGCGGGGAAGGCGACGCCGTCGAGGACGAGGTCGGTGGTGAGCTGGAGGCGGTCGCCGGGCAGCTCCTCGACCCGCTCGGAGGTGAGGACGGCCCGCAGCTCGCGGTCGTCGAACTCGAAGCGGTACGCGGGGTGTTCGGTCTCCGCGGGGGTCTCCAGGGCTGCCGAGGCGAGCGGTATCCGACGGCGCCGTACCGGCAGCGGCCCGTACCAGGCGGTGAGTTCGGCGAGCGAGCGGCCGGGGGCCACGGTGAGGCGGCGGGGCGGCGGAACGGTGGGCAGGGTGACGGTTGTCATCCCGAACTCCTTGGAAAGCGGTTCCCGAAATGTGGTGGGGGTGTGGAGAATGGCGGTGGACGCCGTTCCGGCCGGCTGAGCCCCGGCCGGAACGGCGTCCACCTGTGTGTCAGCAGCTGGTGGTGAGGAAGTCCGTGGTGGGCGTGAGCAGGTGCTCGGCCCAGACGGTGTGCATCTTCACGTAGGCGTCGGGGTTCAGCAGATCGGTGACCTGCTGTCCGAGCGACTCCTCCAGGTGCGCGGAGTTGATGTGGGCCAGCAGCACGCTGAGCGTGCTGTCGAGCACCGTGCCGCCGTCGTTGACGGCCGGCTTGAGGATGCTCTCGATCCACACCGTGTGCATCTTGATGTACGAGTCGAGCGCCAGCGCGTCCTGCACCTGCTGGCCCGGCGACTGCTCCAGGTGGGCCGCGTAGAGGTGCTGGAGGATCGGCAGCAGCTCGTTGCGGATGCTGGTGCACTGCTCGCCGTCACCGCTGGTGGGCGTGGCCGTCGGGGTCGCCGTCGGCATCCCGGTCGGGGTCGAGGTGGGAGTGGCCGTCGGAGTGGCCGTGGGGGTACCGGTAGGGGTGCCGGTGGGTGTCGCGGTCGGCGTCGGCGCGGGCGTCGTACCGCCACCGCCACCGCCACCGCCGGACGCGGCTACGACCTTCACGGACGACACCATGTCCGGGTGCACCGCGCAGTAGTACTCGTACGTCCCCACCTTGGTGAAGGTGTACGACCACGAGTCGCCCTGCTTCAGGGTCCCCGAGTCGAAGGCCACCGGGGCCTTGGTCGTGGTCACCGTGTGCGGCGCGCTGTCGTGGTTGGTCCACTGAACGGTCTGGCCGACCTCGACGACGAGCTGCTTACCGTCGCCGAACTTGTACCCCATGATGTCGACTTGGTAGTCGGGGGCGGCGTCGGCCTTCATGTCCGCGGCGTTGGCAGCGGGCGCCTGAGCCGCGCCCGCGGCCTGCTGCGAGGCCGTCGTGGAACCCGTGGCCGCGCTCAGCAGCCCGAGACTCAGTACGGCGGCGAGGGCCGCGCCGAGGCCGGCGAACAGCAGGGACCGGTTCCCGGTCGGCGACTTGCTGCGCCGGCCACCGGTCTCGTCTTTGCTTTTCACTACAACTCCTTTTGTTTCTCAGGGAGTTCAGCGGCCGGGATCGGCCGTGACCAGCAGACTCGTCACGGCGAGCACGACGAGGACCAGCCCCGTCTCGGCCGCGACCGAGTAACCGAAGGGCCGCACGGTGGCGGCGTCGCCGCGCAGCAGCACGGCGAGATCGAGACGGGTGCGCACCCACTGGCGGCTCGCGTACGCGGCCACCAGGACGCCCCCGAGGACGGCTGTCTTGACGAGCAGCAGCTGCCCGTACGAGGTGTGCAGCAGGGCGCCGTACGACCCCACCACCTGCCAGGCGAGCACCAGCCCGGCGCCGACGATGCCGGTGACGCTCAGCGCCGCGAGCCGCGAGTAGCCCGGCACGATCTCCGCCAGCTCCCCGGGCCGCCGGCGCGGCAGCACCGCCAGCGCGAGCATCGCGAGCCCGCCGATCCACAGCGCGGCCCCGAGCAGGTGCACGAAGTCGGCGACGGCACCCCAAGTGGGCTCGCTGCCCTCGGAGTTGTGGCCCGCCATACCGGTGGTGCGCAGCAGCCCGAAGGTCACCGCGAGCGCCCCGACCCGCCAGCCGGGCGAGCGCGCGGCGCCCTGGAGGAGGGCGGCGAGGACGACGGCCGCGAGCACCCACATCAGCCCGCGGGCGGCGAGCACGATGCCGGGCTGGGTGGCCAGGACGTCCGCGTAGGTCGCCGGGCGCAGCGCGTCCCGGAAGCCGCCGAGGGAGCCGTACGCCCCCTGCAGTCCGACCGTCGCCACGGTCGCCAGCAGCCCGACCGTCCAGGCAAGGCCCAGCAGCGCCCGGGCCCGCGGCTCGTGCGCCCCGCCCGGCCACAGCAGCGAGACGAAGGCGAGGCCGCCGACGAACAGGGCCAGCGCGAGATATCCGGCCCAGCGGACGGCGACGAGGCCCTTGCGCACCGAGGGGGACGGTGCGGGAGCGGGGGCCCGGGCCTCGTCGCCGCCGGTCCCGGTGGCGGACGTCCCAACGGCGAAGGCGATCCGCCCGGAGGAGGCGTGTCCGTCCTCCCGGTCCACGACGGACCACACGACGGCGAACTTCCCGTCCGCCGGGCTGCCGAGGGCGACCCGCACGACGTTGCCCTTCGCCGTGCGTGAGAGGGGCAGCCGGTCCCCGTCCACCGTCAGCACCCGTACGTCGGCCAGGTCGACGGCCTCGTCGAAGGTGAGGGTGAGGTGGTCGGGGGCCTTGGCCGGCGTGGCGCCGTCCTTGGGGGAGGAGCTCACCAACTCGGTGTGCGCAAAGGCGGGTTGAGCGGCGGCGCCGAGCAGCGCGCAGAGCAGGGCGGCGAGGACGAGCAGCGGCCTCATCGGGTCGCCTCCGGCCGCGGGGAGGCGGAGGGGGAGCCGGCGAGGATCCCGCCGAGGAGGCTGGAGGCGGGCGCGAGGCCGACGCAGGGCGAGGTCGACGGGGAGGGCGTCGGCGAGGGGGAAGCGCTCGGCTCCGACCCGCCCAGCAGGCCGAGGACCGGCTCGGTGAGGCCTTCGAGCAGCGGCTGTACGAGGGTGACCTCGCCGTCCTGGCAGGTGTCCGTGGCGGAGGGGGTCGGCGTAGGGGTGGGCGTGGCGGAGCCCGGGCCGGAGGGCGGGGGTGGGGTCTCGCCCCCGGTGGGGCCGGTGCCGTGCCCTCCGCTGTGATCGACGGGCACGGTACCGGTCACGGCGCCTCCGCCGCCGTACCCGAACCCGGTGCCCGCCGCCCCGCCCACGCTGTACCCGGGCAACTGCCCCGAACCGACCGGGACTTGAGCGGCCCCCGGTGCGGTCGTCGCCGGAACGGTGGCCGCAGGCGGCGGCGCGGCCGGGGGAGCGGCGGCCTCGGCCGTGCCGGGTGCGCCGATGCCCGACGCGTACCCCAGCACGATCACCACCGCTCCGACGAGCGCTCCGGCGACCAACTCGTCGCGGTGATCACGCGGCCACTCCCCCCTGCGGAACAAGGGCATGACTCACTCCTGACGTGCTCAGATCAATCCGACCGAAGAACTCGGCGAATGACGAACAGTGGAGTGCAGGGCGGATTCCGCTTGACTACGCGTCGGTTAACCGACCGTTGCCTACCTCTCCTTCGTGGGGGTGTGGTCTGTGAGAACGGTCAATTCCCCACTGTGCTCGAATGCAAATCGAACTCGTGTTGATGGTTCCGGGGAGGGCGGCATATGCCGATGTGCGGCCCACTGGCATCGCTGAGTCCGCTCCGGACCTGGAACTCGCGGCGGCGGCCGGTACGGCGTGCGGCGGGCCGTGGGTCCGTCGTCGAAGGCCGGCACCATGGTCCGCCGCGTCCTGACGGGCGGATGGCCGCGCTCACCGCCGAGGCGGTGGCCACCGACCCGCCTTGCCCGGACGCGAGAAGGCCCCGGCGCGCTCCTGCGCCGGGGCCCTGCCGAATCTTCGAGGGGTCAGGCCGTCGGCCGCCCCATCGCCCGGTACGTCCACCCGGCCTTCCGCCACAGCACCGGGTCCAGCGCGTTGCGGCCGTCGAGGACGACCTTTGCCGCCGCGACCTCACCGAGCGCCGCCGGGTCCAGCTCGCGGAACTCCCGCCACTCCGTGAGATGGAGTACGACATCGGCGCCCCGTACCGCCTCCACGGCGGTGTCGGCGTAGCCCAGGGTCGGGAAGAGCCGGCGGGCGTTGGCCATGCCCTTCGGGTCGTACACCGTGACCTGGCCGCCCTGGAGGTGGATCTGACCGGCGACGTTCAGCGCGGGCGAGTCCCGGACGTCGTCCGAGTCGGGCTTGAAGGTGGCGCCGAGCACCGCGACCCGCTTGCCGAGGAACGGCCCGCCGCCCAGTATCTGCCGGGCCAGCTCCACCATCTGGCCGCGCTGGCGCATGTTGATCGAGTCGATCTCGCGCAGGAAGGTCAGCGCCTGGTCGGCGCCCAGCTCACCCGCACGGGCCATGAAGGCGCGGATGTCCTTCGGCAGACAGCCGCCGCCGAAGCCGATCCCGGCCCGCAGGAACTTCTTCCCGATCCGGTCGTCGTACCCGATCGCCTCCGCGAGCCTCGCGACATCGCCGCCGGAGGCCTCGCACATCTCCGCCATCGCGTTGATGAAGGAGATCTTGGTCGCCAGGAAGGAGTTCGCGGACGTCTTCACCAGTTCGGCCGTCGGGAAGTCGGTCACCACGAACGGCGTCCCCTCGCCGAGCGGCGTGGCGTACACCTCGCGCAGCAGCTTCTCCGCACGCTCGCTGCGCACGCCGACGACGATCCGGTCGGGGTGCAGCGTGTCGTCCACCGCGAAGCCCTCGCGCAGGAACTCCGGGTTCCAGGCCAGCTCGGCGTCGGCGCCCGCGGGGGAGTGGTCGGCCAGGTAGCGGGCGAGCCGGTCGGCGGAACCCACGGGCACGGTCGACTTGCCGACGACCAGAGCAGGGCGGGTCAGGTGCGGGGCGAGGGAGGCGATCGCGGAGTCGACGTACGACATGTCGCAGGCGTACTCGCCGTGCTTCTGCGGGGTCGTCACGCAGACGAAGTGGACGTCACCGAAGGCGGCGACCTCGGCCCAGTCCATGGTGAAGCGGAGGCGCCCGGTGGAACCCTCGATCCCGGCGACATGCTTGCGCAGCAGTTCGTCGAGGCCGGGCTCGTACATCGGGGCCTCGCCCCGCTCCAGCTTCTCGATCTTCTCGGGAACGACATCGAGCCCCAGCACCTCGAAACCGAGCTCGGCCATGGCCGCGGCGTGTGTCGCGCCGAGGTAGCCGGTGCCGATCACGGTGATCTTGAGGCTCATGGGGTCTCCAGGCGAGGTCATTGGCGTTGCGGTGCCCGAGCATAGTCGGGCCCTGTGACGGGCAACTTTCCCGCTGTCGCCAAGCTCACGTATCAGTCCCGTGGGCAGGCCCCTAAAATTTGAGTTACTTAACGGTAATTAGCACAGGCATCGCAGCGTCCTTGGAGCGTGAGAGACCTTGGCCGGATCGGCTGACTTCGACCTGTACCGCCCGTCCGAGGAGCACGACATGCTCCGGGACGCCATCCGCTCGCTGGCCGAGGCGAAGATCGCGCCGTACGCCGCCGCGGTCGACGAGGAGGCCCGCTTCCCCCAGGAAGCGCTGGACGCCCTGGTGGCCAACGACCTGCACGCCGTGCACGTCCCCGAGGAGTACGGCGGCGCGGGCGCCGACGCGCTCGCCACCGTGATCGTGATCGAGGAGGTCGCACGCGTCTGCGTCAGCTCCTCCCTCATCCCCGCGGTGAACAAGCTGGGCTCGCTCCCGGTGATCCTCTCCGGCTCCGAGGAGCTGAAGAAGAAGTACATGACGCCGCTCGCCAAGGGCGACGCGATGTTCTCGTACGCCCTCTCCGAGCCGGACGCCGGCTCCGACGCGGCCGGCATGAAGACCAAGGCGGTCCGCGACGGCGACCACTGGATCCTCAACGGCGTCAAGCGCTGGATCACCAACGCGGGCGAGTCCGAGTACTACACGGTGATGGCGGTCACCGACCCCTCGAAGCGCTCCAAGGGAATCTCGGCGTTCGTCGTCGAGAAGTCCGACGAGGGCGTCTCCTTCGGCGCCCCCGAGAAGAAGCTCGGCATCAAGGGCTCCCCGACCCGCGAGGTCTATTTCGACAACGTCCGCATCCCCGCCGACCGCATGATCGGCGAGGAGGGCACCGGCTTCGCCACGGCGATGAAGACCCTGGACCACACCCGCATCACCATCGCCGCCCAGGCCCTCGGTGTCGCCCAGGGCGCCTTCGACTACGCCAAGGGCTACGTCCAGGAGCGCAAGCAGTTCGGCAAGGCCATCGCCGACTTCCAGGGCATCCAGTTCATGCTCGCCGACATGGCCATGAAGATCTCCGCCGCCCGCGCCCTGACCTACCAGGCCGCGGCCGCCTCTGAACGCCTCGACAAGGACCTCACCTTCCAGGGCGCCGCCGCCAAGTGCTACGCCTCGGACGTGGCGATGGAGGTCACCACGGACGCGGTGCAGCTGCTGGGGGGGTACGGGTACACCCGTGATTACCCGGTGGAGCGAATGATGCGGGACGCGAAGATCACCCAGATTTATGAGGGCACGAACCAGGTCCAGCGGATCGTGATGGCGCGGAACCTTCCGTAGCGAGTTGCGGTCGAGCCCCGGTCCGGTGGGCCGGGGCTCCTTGGTTTCTTGGGGAACTACCGGACAGGGCACGTGAGTTCTGTTGCCTGGTGCCGAAGACGCCAGTCGGGCCACGCCGGTTCGGTACGCACTTCCGAACTCGTCACCAACGCCTACCTGCACACCACCCGCACTCCCCGCCCTCTTCGGCGAACCGCCAGTGGATCAGGCCTCCCTGCCTCCGCTCAGTCCTCGAACCCCTCTGCCGCCCGCCTCTCCCGCAGCTCCAGGATCGCCCGGCGCCGCGCCAGCCGATGCGTCCGGCGGATCTGGGCCTCCTGGTAGCGGCGCTCGTCCCGCTCCGTCTCCGGGAGCACCGGCGGGACCCGGCGCGGCTTGCCGTCGGCGTCCACGGCCGCGAAGACGAGGTAGGCCGAGCCGACGTGGGTGGCCGGGTTCGACTCGTTCCAGCGTTCGGCAAGGACCCGGACCCCGACCTCCATCGAGGTCCGGCCGGTCCAGTTGACCTGCGCCTTCACATGGACGAGGTCGCCGACCCGCACCGGCTCCAGGAACGCCATCTCGTCCATCGAGGCGGTGACGGCGGGCCCGCCGCTGTGCCGCCCGGCGACCGCGCCCGCCGCGTCGTCCACCAGCTTCATGATCACGCCGCCGTGCACGGTACCGAGGAGGTTGGTGTCGGCCTGCGTCATGATGTGGCTCAGTGTGGTGCGGGACGCCGAGGTGGGCTTGCCCGGGATCTCCGGAGTACCCGATTCCGTGCTGTCCGGGGCGGTGGCCTGGTCTGTCATGGCCCCCACCCTATGCGGTGTGACAATCCGGGAATTTGTGTCAGCTTGGCAACAGCGCTGCCCTGATTTTCCGACGACCCTTGTATAGGGCACAGCAGGTACCTGCACACTGGGGCCCATGAACGATTGGCCCGAGGGATGGTCCGGCGACAACCGCGGCGGCCGGTACGGACGTGGCAGCGCGAGCGCACAGCCCGAGAGCGCCCGCGTGATGCGGCAGGTCCGCCGCGGTCAGCCGGCGCCCCCGTACGGCAACGGCGTGCCGCAGCAGCAGCAACCGTCGTACGTCAACGGCCAGGGCTACGGCGGTGGCTACGACGGGCAGGACGGCTACGACAGCGGCTACAACACCGGCCAGGTCTACGGCAGCCCCGGCGGCGGTGGCCACGGCGGGCCCGGCGACCCGGGCGCGGTCCGGGGTCCGCGGCCCGCGCCGAACTGGCGCAAGCGGATCAAGTGGACCGCGATCATCGTGATCACCGGGCTGATTGTGACGACCGTCTCCACCTACTTCTGGGCCGACTCCAAGCTCAACCGTGAGGTCGACCTGTCCAAGGTCATCGACCGGCCGGAGCAGGGCGAGGGCACGAACTACCTCATCGTCGGCTCCGACAGCCGCGCCGGGCTCTCCTCCGAGCAGAAGAAGCAGCTGCACACCGGCTCCGCCGAGGGCAAGCGCACCGACTCGATGATGATCCTGCACACCGGCAGCAACGGCGACACCCTGATCTCGCTGCCGCGTGACTCGGACGTGGAGATCCCTTCCTTCGTGGGCTCCGAGTCCGGCAAGACCTACAAGGGCACGGGCCGGCACGTGAAGCTGAACGCCGCCTACGCCGAGGACGGCCCCGAACTCCTGGTGCGCACGGTCGAGTTCAACACCGGCCTGAAGATCGACCACTACGTCGAGATCGGCTTCGCCGGTTTCGCGAACATCGTGGACGCGGTCGGCGGGGTCGAGATCGACATCCCGAAGGGCGGCATGAAGGACACCAAGTCCGGTGCCGACTTCAAGGCGGGCAAGCAGACCCTGAACGGCGACCAGGCACTCGCCTTCGTCCGCACCCGGTACGCCCTCGCGGGCTCCGACCTCGACCGCACGAAGAACCAGCAGAAGTTCCTCAACGCGCTCGCCAACCAGGTCGCCACCCCGAGCACCATCCTGAACCCCTTCAAGCTCTACCCGACGATGGGCGCGGGCCTGGACTCGCTGGTCGTCGACAAGGACATGGGCCTGTACGACCTGGGCAAGATGTTCTGGGCGATGAAGAGCGTCAACGGCGGTGACGGCAAGTCCATGAACATGCCGATCTCCGGCTCCACCGGCGGCAACCTGCTCTGGGACAAGGCCAAGGTCAAGGCGCTGGTGGACGAGCTGAAGAACGACGAGAAGGTCACGGTCTCCGGCAACTGAGGGCCAGGGCCCGAGGCCCTGTCATCAAATTCCCGCCTGCCGCGCTCCGGGCGGACGACGGGAATTTGACGACAGGGCCTAGGCCCGCCGTCCCGAGCCGAGCAGCGCGATGTGCGGAAGGGCCAACTGCCCTTCCGCCACCGTGTGTTCGGCGCACAGCCGGTCGTACTCCCGCCTGATCCGTACGACCGTCTCCGGGTCCTGAGAGGTGACGACCAGCCCGATGGTGGCGACGCCACCCGCGGCACCGCTCCACCACTCCTCGACCCCGGCCCGGTGATCCCAGGAGAGTTCGACCGCCTCCGCCGCCACGAGGCCCGCCTCGCCGAGGAGTTGGGCGAACCCCTCGGCCGTACGGGGCCAGTCCTCCGCCGGGTCCAGTCGCGGGAGGTACTCCGGGGGTACGGCCCCGCCCGCCTCGCAGGCCCGGCCGAGGAGGTCCTGTCCGGCCCCGCGGTTCGCGCTCCACGTGGTGAGGGCGAGGCGGCCGCCGGGGCGCAGGACGCGGTGGAGTTCGGCGAGGGCGGCGCGGGGGCGGCCGACGTGGTTGAGGACGAAGTTGCCGACGACGGCGTCGAACTCGCCCTCGGAACAAGGGAGTTCGGGAAGCACGCCGGTGCGCGCGTCGACCCCGCGGGCACGCGCCGCCGCCACCATCCCGGCGTCGGCGTCCACGGCACTCACCCGGGCGCCGCGCGCCAGCGCCGCCACGGCCGCCGTACCGGTCCCGGTGCCGACGTCGAGGACGCGTGTCCCCTCACCGACTCCGGCGGCGTCCAGCAGGGCCTCCACGGGGTAGGCGCACAGACGGGCGAAACTCCCGGCGTAGGCCTCGGTACGGCCCTGCCACATCGCACGCTCGGCGGCGTCGAAGGCCTCGGCCCTGTTCATCGGTGTCATGGGCCCAGCCTGCCCCACGCATGATCGAGGGCCCCCGAGAGGGTGCCCTCGATCCGTTCGGCCGGCCGGTGTCACATCGCCATGCCCGCCATGGCGCGACAGGTCTCCACGCAGCGGCGACACGCCTGCGCGCAGCGCATCATCTGGGGGTCGTCCGGCATGGACATACACGCCTCGGCGCACATCTCGCACGCCTTGGCGCACATCGCGCACATCTCCGCGGACATGGGCGAGCGGCGCATCATCATGTCCGCGCACATGCGGGTCATGTCGGCGCAGTCGATGAGCGCGCGCATGATCTGCATCTGTGCCTGGCCGCCCATCTGCATGCAGGAGCTCATGGTCTCCTCGCAGACGCTGTGGCACTCCATGCACGCCGCCACGCAGTCCTGCATCTCCTTGCTCATCGTGGACATGCTCTCGGCCTGGGTCATGACTCCTCCTGGGGGACGCGGGAGCCCGGGGTGGGCCCCGTCGCCTTCCGTCCTACGCCCATCCGGCCCCGACCGCCACGGGACCGACGCAAATCGGGCGTGGGCCGCATCAGTGCGGCTTCTCCCACACCTGCTCCACCGGCAGCCCCCGTGCCGCGCGGGCGCGGTCCGTGAGGTCCTGCACCAGTGCGGTCTTCGCGTACGTGTAGGCGCCGGGTTCGGTGCCGGAGGCGACGATCGCCCGCTTGAGCGCGGCGTACCGGGCGGCGTCCTCCGGGTGTGCGCGCAGGTGCAGGATGTGGCTGCGGACGCCGTCACGGACGCGGACGTACAGCAGCCGGTCGGTCATCCCGTTGTCGTGCGGACGGAAGCCGAGGGCGGCCAGCGCGTTCTCGTGGGGCCGGATGTGAGCGAGGCCGTGAACCGCGGCCATCAGATCGATGACGGGCTTGGCCGCGAGCCCCGAGACGGCAACGAACACTCCGGGGGCCGCCGAGCGGAGGGCGTCGATCGCCGCGGCGGCCTGACGGGGCCAATCGGGGTCGTACTCGGAGATGTGGATGACGCCATCATGTGCCGGCCGCCCGCGGACGGGCACCGAGTTTTCTCGCCTACGCGCACCCCACCTCGTCCCCGGTGACCACCCCGAACTCCCCCTGAAGCTCGTCCTCGGCCCGCACCTTCCGAACCCGCTCGAAGTCCGCGCCCGCGATCACCTTCAGCACCGGCCCCTGTCCCTTCACCGCCCGCAGCTCGCTCCCGGGCAGTGCCGCCGCCAGCGAGCGGGCGGAGCGGTCCCAGCGGGGGTCGTAGGAGACGACCGTGCGCTTGACCGCGTGGTCGGCCGACGTCGTCGGGGCACCCGTCGTGCGGAAGCCCGTCGACGCCAGGGCCGCGTCGACCCGCTTGCCGAGGCCGCCCGTCGCCGTGCCGTTCTCGACCTGGACGCGGATCTGCTGTGGCGAGACCGGGACCAGCAGCGCCTTGCTCTTCGGCTTGTGCGCGGCCAGCGGCTGGTCCTCGCGCAGGGACTTGAAGAGGCGCCCGGACTTCACCGGGTCCCACTTCAGGGTCGACCCCACGCCCTTGACGGCGTACCCCATCTGTCCGATCGGCACGGTCGTGAACTCCGACGAGGAGGGGGAGAAGTTGCGCATCGCCCGGCCCAGGTCGAGCAGCTCATCGGTGCCGAAGCCCTTGTCGGCGCGTACGGAGCCGAGGACGGCCCGGGTCACGTCGCGGAACTTCATCGGGTTCAGGAGGATGCCGGACGAGGTCGACCGGTCGATCAGCGCCGCGAGGAATCGTTGCTGCCGCTTCATCCGGCCGAGGTCGGAGGACCCGTCGGCGTGCCGGGAGCGGACGTACTGGAGGGCCTCACCGCCCATCAGCCGGTGCCGGCCCGGTGCCAGGTCCAGGCCGGTGTAGGCGTCCTTCAGCGGGTCGGCGTTGCAGATCTCGACGCCGCCGACCACGTCCACCGTGCGCATGAAGCTGGTGAAGTCGACCTCCAGGTAGTGGTCGATCTTCACGTGGGTCATGTTCTCCACGGTCCGGACCGTCAGCTGCGGCCCGCCCTCCGCGTACGCCGCGTTGATCTTGAGGGGGTGCCCGTGGTGCTGTTCCCCCGTGGTCGCGTCGATGTGCGCCGGCGTCATCGCGTACGAGTCGCGCGGCAGGCTCACCACGCTCGCCCGCTCCCGGTCCTCCGAGATGTGCACGATCATGATCGTGTCGGTGCAGTGGCAGGGCGCCCCGCCCAGCCGGTACTTCCGCCGCTCCGCCTCGGTGATCTTGTCCCGGCCGTCGGTGCCGACAAGGAGCAGGTTCATGCCGTGCCCGGCGCGCGGCCGGTTCTTCATGTCCTTGAAGGGGTCCACGCGCTCGATGTCCGCGTCGAGGCTGGTCATCACCGCGTGCCCGATCCCGGCGGAGGCCAGCACGACGACGGACAGCGTGGTCGCCGCCCGCATGGCCCAGCGGGGCTTCTTCCGTCGTACGGGTGGCCGGACGGGCCGGCGCTGCGGGGGGCGAGGGCGGGTGGCGGAGGGGCGGGGCGGCGTGGCGGGCATGGGGGGACACCTCCGCGAGGAACAGCCGAACGAGGGATCCTGAGCACCGTAGGCCCATACGATCTGCGACGACCGGCACCGCCCCGGGCGGGGCGCGGCGGTGTCCCCCGTTCGCGGTAACGTGATCCCCCTATGAACGCCAAGCCCGACGTGCGGCTCCCCGCCGTTTCTGTGATCATGCCCGTCCTCGACGAGGAGCGGCATCTGCGCGGAGCCGTCCAAGCGATCCTCGCGCAGGAGTACGCCGGCGAGATGGAGGTCGTGATCGCCCTCGGTCCGTCCAAGGACCGCACGGACGAGATCGCGGCCGAGCTCGTGAGCGAAGACCCCCGCGTCCACACAGTCCCGAACCCCACCGGCCGTACGCCCGCCGCACTCAACGCCGCGATCAAGGCATCCCGCCATCCGATCGTCGTCCGCGTCGACGGACACGGCATGCTCTCGCCGAACTACATCGCGACCGCCGTACGGCTCCTGGAGGAGACCGGCGCGCAGAACGTCGGCGGCATCATGCACGCCGAGGGCGAGAACGACTGGGAGCACGCGGTCGCCGCCGCGATGACCTCCAAGATCGGCGTCGGCAACGCGGCCTTCCACACCGGTGGCCAGGCGCAGGCCGCCGAGACCGTCTACCTCGGGGTGTTCCGGCGTGAGGCCCTTGAGCAACAGGGCGGCTACAACGAGGAGTTCATCCGCGCCCAGGACTGGGAGCTCAACTTCCGGATCAGGGAAGCGGGCGGGCTCATCTGGTTCTCGCCCGAGCTGAGGGTGTCGTACCGGCCGCGGCCGTCGGTGAAGGCCCTCGCCAAGCAGTACAAGGACTACGGCCGCTGGCGGCGCGTCGTCGCCCGCTACCACGAGGGCTCCATCAACCTGCGCTACCTCGCCCCGCCGACCGCGGTGTGCGCGATCGCGGCCGGGATCGTGGTCGGCGCCACGCTGACCCCGCTCGGGTTCGTGGTCCCCGGCGGCTACCTCGCGGCGATCGTGCTGGGCTCGCTGCCCGCGGGCAAGGGGCTGCCGCTGAAGGCACGGCTCCAGATCCCGGTCGCCCTCGCCACCATGCACATGTGCTGGGGGTACGGCTTCCTGACCAGCCCGCGTTCACTGGCGAAGCGGGTCATAGCCTCGCGACGGCCCGCGGTGCTCACCAGGTGAACCCCGGGTTCACGTGCATGCAGGCCGAGTCGTCGGCGCCGTTGAGGGCCTCGGCGGACTCCGGCGTCCTGTCGCTCTGCTTCGGTGCCTTGTAGGCCGTACCCTCGCGCCAGTCCGCTCCCACGACGAGCGTGACCCCGGACACGTCGGTCGACTTCTTCACCGAACTCATGGGAATGCCCAGGGACTTGGCGACCGCTTGGGCATCGCCCTCCAACTCGGCGCTGGGGTAGCGGACGAGCGTCTTCGGCTCGCTGAGGGAGGCGGTCCGGTCCGAGGCCGCCCTGGTGTAGCCCTTCTCCGCGAGCAGTCCGGCCACCGTGCCCGCCCGTCCGGTCGCCGCGGCCAGGGTGTCGGTGCGGGTGCCGTTCTGGACCAGGACCCCGATCTCGTCCTTCGCCGCGGCGGGGTCGTCGGAGGCCGCCTCGGTCTTCCCCGCGGTCGCCTTCTTCGCGTCCTTGCCGTCCAGCGCGACGTCCTCGCGCACCAGCCGGAAGAGCGTCTCGGCGTCCTCGGTGGGCTCCACGCGCGCACCGACGTACCGGTTCGGCATGGTCGTCATGGTGATGCGTTCCGGCTCGACCTTGCGCAGCTCGTTGCTGAGGTCGTAGAGCTTCTTGACGGTGCCGAGTCCGGAGTCGACCGTGATCGCCCGCGTGGCCTGCTCGGCGAGCTTGCGCAGCTTGTTCGGGCTGCTCAGAGTCGCGTTGGCACGCAGCTCACGGACCATCGAGTTCATGTACATGTGCTGGGCCTTGGCCCGGGCGAGGTCGCTGCCGTCCTCGAAGCCGTAGCGGGTGCGCAGCCACTGGAGCGCCTGCACGCCCTTGATCGGATGCGTGCCCTCCTCCAGTCTCAGCCCCGAGCCGTGCCCCTGGCTGTCCCGTGAGTAGATGTTGGCGTCCACGCAGACCGGGACGCCCCCGATGGCGTCCGCCATGGACACCACGCCGGAGAAGTCGACCATCATGAAGTGGTCGATGTGGATGCCGGTGAGCTCCTGCCAGGTGGCCACCGTGCAGCCGGGACCGCCGTGGCCGAGGCTCCGGTTGGTCATCACCCGGCCCTCGCTCGCCGCGTACACCTTGCCGTCGTCCGGATCCGTGCACTTGGGGATCTTCACGAGGGTGTCGCGCGGCATGCTGACGACCGACAGGTTGGAGCGGTCGGCGGACAGGTGCAGCAGCATCTGCACATCCGCGAGCGGTGTGGAGCCGAACGTCTCCTTGGCGCCGCCGAGTTCCTGGTTCTCCTTGCTGTCTCGCGCGTCGGACCCGATGACCAGGATGTTCAGCGGGGTCTGGCCCGCCGCGTTCGGCGTCGGCTCGGCGACCTTGTTGTCGCCCAGGTTCAGCTCGTCCTGCTCGATGTTGGAGTTCAGGTGCCGGTAGTAGAGGTAGCCGGTCCCGGCCACCGCGAGTATCAGCACCGAGAGCGTCGCCGCGGACCATCTGAGCACCCGGTGCTTGCGCGGCGCCCGCCGGCTGCCGGGTCCACCGTCCGCCGCTGTGTCCGGCACGACTTCCTGCACCCTGTATTGCGTTGTCAACGTTCCCGTCCTCCCCACCCACCCCACCGGTCCCGCGGTCACACCACGGGCCCGCCGCACGTCTTAGACATACGACGGGCCGGTGAGGTTGCCCTACGAACCTGTGCGGGACCTGGGGGCCCGCTCGCGGTCCCCCGTGGACCTCAGCTCGCGCACTGGACCTTGTCCGCGGTGGACTTCTCCACGCCGGGTGCGGCCGCCGCGGAAGAGCTGAGTTTCACGCCCGCGCCCTTGAAGTCCTTGCCCAGCGTCAGGGTCATGGCGGGCAGGCCCTGGGCGTTGGTGACGCTCTTGCCGGGCTTCAGCGCGGAGCCGGACAGGCCCATGATGTCGGCCAGACGGCGGGCCTGGTCGGCCTGGTCGGGGTCGTACTCCAGGGTCGTCTTCGCCAGCGTCGCCTCGGCGTTGCCCGCGTTGTCGGACTTCAGCACACCCGCCTCGGTCTGGAGGTAGGCGAGCTGCTGCTGGGCGCTGCCCGCCGCGGCCCCGCCGTTGAGGATGCGCACCCGCACGTCGGACGCGGCGGACTTGGTGCCCTTGAGGCGGGCGGCGACCTCCGCCTTCTCCTTCTTCTCCTGGGCCTTGACCTCGGTGAACGAGACGTCGCTGTTGATCGCGTCGACGACCTGCGGAGCCTTCGAGTCGTCGACGACCACCGTCACCGGGGTCGGCTCGGCGGGGTTGTCCTTGACCGGGATCGTCATGAAGCTGATGTTCTTCGTCGGCACCTTCTTCAGCTCCAGGGCGATGTCCTTGAGCGTGCCGACCTTGCCGATCGCCTGGTCCACGGTGAGCGCGTTGGTGGCGGCCTCCGCCAGCTTCAGCAGCTTGGTGGGGCTGGTGAGGGTGTCGCCGGAGGTCATCTTGCGCATCAGCGAGCCCAGGAACTGCTGCTGCACCTTGATCCGGTCCAGGTCGCCCTGGTTGCCGAAGGCGTGCCGGGTGCGCACGAAGGCCAGGGCCTGCTCGCCCTCCACCGTCGACTTGCCCGCGGGCAGGACGAGCTTGGACTGCTTGTCGTTGACGGCCTTCTCCACACAGACCTCGACCCCGCCCACCGCCGAGGTCAGGGTCTTCACCGCGTTGAAGTCGGCCATCACGAAGTGGTCGGGCTTGATCCCGATGGCCGCGTCGACCGTGCGCATCGTGCAGCCCGCGTCCCGGCCGTCCTGGCCGAGGCTGGTGTTGAAGCGGACGTCCTCCGTGCCCGCGACGATGGCCTTGGTGCCGTCCTCCTTGTTGGTCTCGCAGTCCGGGACGTCCACGATCAGGTCGCGCGGGATGCTCAGCGCGGTCGCGTTCGTACGGTCCTTGGAGACGTGCAGCAGGATGTTGGTGTCGGCATGGCCCACGCTGCCCGCGTCGCCGTAGCCCTCGTTGCCCTCACCGGTGCGCTTGTCGGTGCCGATGATGAGGATGTTGAAGGCCTCGTCCTTGCTGAAGCTGCTCGCGGCCGCGTCACCGACGTCGGTCGTGCCGACGTTGCCCTCAAGGTGCTTGAGGTAGAAGTAGCCCGTCGTGGCCCCGGCGACCAGCACGAAGGCCATCGTGCCGCCGGTCCACAGCACGGCCTTCTTCGCCTTCGACTTCTGCTTGACCGGCCGGCGCCCGCGCCGCCCCGGCAACGGCTCCTCGGGCGGTACGCCCCGGCGCCTGCGCTGCGGCGGGACGTCCCGGCCGGGGGCCACGGGGACCGTCGTACGACCACCCGGTGCACCCGCCCTGTTCGGGGCGGGCACGGATCTGCGCGGACCGGGAACGGTCGACTGCGGTGCGGAAGGGGTCAGTCGCAGTTCGTACTCACCGGTGTTCGGATTGAGCACCCACTGATCTGCGGGGTCGACGTCCTCCGCCCGCCCACGGCCTTGTGCGTCCACGGTTGTCCGAATCCTCCGTCAGGGCCACGCGGCGATCGCTGGATCGCTCACACTATCCGCCCGGTTGGGCTTTGAGCGACGTGAGTTGTTCCTGTTCCGATTCTGTAAGTATGTACGTACGACAGGGGCAATCCGTTCGGCATCCGAGCGGGCCTTCGACCGGCTACCAGCGGTACACCCAGTACACGGGCATGCACTGCCCGGTGTCCGAGCCGTTGATGGCGTCCGAATTGCCCGGCAGATCACCGGCTTTGGCCTCGGGCTGTTTCGGATACGCCGTCCCGGTGCGCCAGTCGGCTCCCACCACGAGGGTGACACCGGACACGTCGGTCGACTTCTTCACCGACCTCATCGGGATACCGAGGGACTTGGCGACGCGCTGGGCGTCGCCCTCCAGGTCGGCGCTCGGGTAGCGCACCACCGTCCGGTCCTCGGAGAGGCCCGCTGTCGCGTCCTTGGACGCCTGCGAGAAACCTTTTTGCACGAGTTCCTGGGCGATCGTGCCGGCGCGGCCGCTCACCGGGCCGAGCGTGGAGGTGGCCGTGGCGTTCTGCACCGTCACGCCGATCTCGGCGTCCGGGGCGGAGGGGGCCTTGGTGGCCTCGGTGGTCTTCTTGGCCTTCGGCGCCTTGCCGTTCTTGTCGAGGGGCACGTCGTCGCGGAGCATCTCCCACAGCTTTTCGGCGTTCGCGCCGTCAGGCCTCACATGCTCCTTGTTCTCCGGGTCCTGGACGTTCGGCATCGTCACCGAGGTGATGCGGTTCGTCGGCACCGACTTGAGCTGCATGCCCAGGTCGTAGAGCTTCTTCACCGAGCCGATCTCCTCGGACACCTTCAGCGACTTCGTGGCCGCCTCGGCCAGGCCCATCAGCCGCGGGGTGTCGGTGAAGACGTTCTGCCCCTTCAGCGTGCGGATCATCGAGTTCAGGTACATGTGCTGGGCCCTGGCCCGCATCAGGTCGCTGCCCCAGGCGTGCCGGGTGCGCAGCCACTGCAGGGCCTCCTTGCCCTGGACCTTGTGCGTCCCGGCCCGCATCTTCAGCCCGGAGCCGCCGGGCACCTCGGCCGTCGGGCGGTCCCACACGTTCTCCCGGACACAGACGTTGACGCCGCCGATGGCGTCCGCCATCCGCACCACGCCCGAGAAGTCGATCGTCATCCAGTGGTCGATGTAGACCCCGGTGAGGTTCTGCCAGGTGGCGAGCGTGCAGCCGGGGCCACCGCGGGCCAGGGAGAGGTTGATGATGTCGGTCGTGGCCTCGTACGTCTTACCGGTGTCCGGGTCCGTGCACTTCGGAATGTCGACCCGGGTGTCGCGCGGGATGCTCACCATCGCGGCGCTCTTGCGGTCCGCGGACAGGTGGATCAGCATCTGCACATCGCCCAGCGGCGGGTTGCCGCGGTTGTTCCTGCTGCCGCCGAGCTTCACGTTCTCGTCCGAGTTACGGCTGTCCGAGCCGATCAGCAGGATGTTGAGCGGCGTCTGCCCGGCCGCGTTGGCCTCGGTCTTCTTCGCCTTGGAGTCACCGCTGCTGCGCTCGCCCTTGCGGATGTTGTCGTTGAGGTGCTGGTAGTAGAGGTATCCGGCCCCGGCCGACCCGAGTATCAGCACCGCGAGCGTGGTCGCGGACCATCTGAGCAGCCGGTGTTTGCGCTTGGCGCGCCGCCGCCCGTGCCGCCCCGAACCCTCCGGACTCCCGCCCCGCTCGGAGCGGACGTCCGCCCGAGGCGCCTCCCCCTGGACACTGCTGTGCACCATCCCCTGTCTCCCCACCCTCACACCGAACGAACGAAAAGACCTGCCGTACGTCCCCTTAGACGCACGACAGGCCCCTCAGGTCACAGGAGAGCCGGTGAACGACCCCCTGCCGACTCTCACTTGGCGCATTCGACCTTGTCGGCCGTGGACTGCTGCACCCCCGCCGGTGCCTTGGTCGCCGCGGTGAAGGACACCCCGGCGCCCTTGAAGTCCTTGCCCAGGGTCAGCGTCATCGTAGGCAGACCCTGGGAGTTGGTGACGCTCTTGCCGGGTTTCATGGCGGACCCCGACAGGCCCAGGATGTCCGCCAGCCTGCGGGCCTGGTCGGCCTGGTCGGGGGCGTACTCCAGCGTGGTCCTGCTGAGCGCCGCGTCCGCGTTGCCCGCGTTCTCCGACTTCAGTACGCCCTCTTCGTTCTGCAGGTACTCCAGCTCTGCCTGCGCGCTGCCCGCCGCCGCACCGCCGTTGAGGATGCGCACCCGCACCTGGGACGCGGCGGACTTGGTGCCCTTGAGCCGGGCCGCCGCCTCGGCCGCCTCGGCGTTCTTGGACGCGCTCGCCTTCTTCTTGACCTCGGTGAACGACACGTCGTTCTTGATCATGTCGAACACCGTGGGCGCGGTCGCGTCGTTGAGGACGACCGTCGCCTTCACCTTCTCCGCCGGGTTGTCGACGACCGGCACGGTGGTGAAGGTCAGGTTCTTCACATTGAGCTTGCCCAGCTCCAGACCGAGGTCCTTCAGCTTGGAGATGCTGTCCAGCTGCGAGTCGACGGTCAGCGCCTTGGTGCCCGCCTCGGCCAGCTTCAGCATCTTCGCCGGGCTGGTGAGCGTGTCGTTCGACTTCAGCTTGCGCATCAGCGCGCTCAGGAACTGCTGCTGGAGCCCGATCCGGCTCAGGTCACCGCCGAAGCCGACCGAGTGCCGGGTGCGCACGAACGCGAGGGCGTCCTCACCGGAGATGGTGTGCTTGCCCTTGGACAGCTTGAGCTTGGAGTCCTTGTCGTCGATGTCCTTGGCCAGGCAGATCTCGACACCGCCGACCGCCGTGGTCAGCGTCTTGACCGCGTTGAAGTCGGCCACCATGAAGTTGTCGGCCTGGATCCCGGTGAGCTCGGTCACGGTCCGCACCGTGCAGCTGGGCGTACGGCCGTCCTGCCCGAGGCTGGTGTTGAAGCGCACCCCGTCCGTGCCCGGGATGACCTTGCTGCTGCCGTCCTCCTGCGTGGTCGGACAGTCCGGCACATCCACGATCAGGTCGCGCGGGATGCTCAGCGCGGTCGCGTTCGTCCGGTCCTTGGAGACGTGCAGCAGGATCGTGGTGTCCGCGTGACCGACGCTGCCCGAGTCGCCGTAGCTCTCGTTGCCCGCGCCGGTGCGCTTGTCGGTGCCGATCAGCAGGATGTTGATGGCCTTGTCGGTCTGGAAGCCACCGGTGCTCGCGCCGTCGTCGGAGACGGAGGTGATGTTCCCGTTGAGGTGCCGGATGTAGAGGTAGCCGCCTCCCGCCGCCGCGACCAGCACGAAGGCCATGGTGCCGCCGGTCCACAGCAGCGCCTTCTTCGCCTTCGACGTCTTCTTGACCGGTCGGCGCCCGCGCCGCCCCGGCAGCGGTTCCTCGGGCGGTGCGCCCCGGCGCCTGCGCGGCGGTGGGACGTCCCGGCCGGGCGCCACCGGAGCGGCCGTACGACCCGCGGGTGCGCCCACCCTGCTCGCGGAGGGCGTGGACCTACGGGGACCGGGAACGGTCGACTGCGGTGCGGAAGGGGTCAGTCGCAGTTCGTATTCACCGGTGTGCGGGTTGAGTACCCACTGGTCGGCGGGGTCGATGTCGCCCGCCCGCCCTCGGCCTTGTGTGTCCACGGTTGCTGAATCCTCCGTCGGCCGGATGAACCGGAGCGTCACACTAGCCGTCCGATTCGCCGACAGGTTACGACGGTGACGAATTCCACGTCCCTACAACCGGGCAATCCGCCCATTTGCTCGAACACCGCTGCGCCGCCTTGGGAAACGCTTTACCCACAGCTGCCCTGGGCAGCCGTGTTGCCGCGGAAGGTGGGCGCCCCGCCCTCGTTCTCGGTTTCTTCATAGGGGTCTTCGTCATGAGAATGTTCTGAAACCTTCGGGGCTTTCTCCGTCACCTTCACCGGCGCATCCCTGCGCAACCGTTCGAAAAGCCGACGCGCCTCGGGTTCCGCGAGTTGATCACGATTGGTGTCGTGGACGTACGGCTCCCGCGGCACGGTAAGGAATTGCACACGCTCCGTGGGGATGTCCCGCAGGCCGCGCACGAGTTCGTACAGACCGCGCAGACTCGCGAGGTCCGGATCGGTGGTGAGCGAGGAAGTCGCCGCGTCCAGCACGGGATAGAGCTTCACCGGATTCAGCAGTACGTCATTGCTCTGCACCTTCTTGGCGAGCGCCCCGAGAAAGCGCTGCTGCCGGTCCATCCGTTCGGTGTCGCTGCCGTCGCCGAGGGACTTGCGGGCGCGCACATAGCCGAGCGCCTCTTCGCCGTCGAGCGTCACCCGGCCCGCCGGCAACCGCAGCCTGGCCGCCTTGTCGTCGATCGGCTCGTCGAGACAGACGGTCACCCCGTCCACGGCGTCCACCATGTCCTTGAAGCCATGGAAGTCGACGACCATGTGATGGTCCACGCGAATGTCCGTGAGTTTCTCGACGGTCCGGATCGTGCAGGCCGAACCGCCTTTCTGGAAGGCGGTGTTGAACATCGCGAACACGGGCTCGCCACGGGTCCCGTCCGCCTCCCGGCAGCCCGGCACGTCCACCATCAGATCGCGCGGCACCGACACAGCGGTCGCGGTGCGCCGCCCGGCGGCCAGATGCAACAGGATCGTGGTGTCCGACCGCTCGGTCCCGGAGTCCCGCCCGTACCGCCCGTTGCCGTCCCCCGACCGCGAGTCCGACCCGATCAGCAGAACGTTCTGCGCGTCCTTCACGAGCGCGGTCGGCCGCTCCTTCTCGTACCGGGCGAGCTCGGCGGCGGCCGCGTCGTCGGGCGTGATGTTCCCGTCGAGCGCGGCGTAGAGCCCCCACCCGATCCCGACGGCCCCGAGCCCGAGCAGCACGGCCCCACCCCCGCCGTACCGGACCCACCTGCGCCGCCGCCGCCGTATGAGCCCTTTCCCGCTCGCGGACGACCCGGCACCGGGACCGAGGGTTCCTGCACCGTCGGTCATGTGCGGGCCCCCTGGTGGCGTAAGAGTCTCGTCCTACGACCATGGCGTGACCTGGGTGCCAGGAGCGTCCGGTGCTGGGCTGTCCGGGTGACTGATCCCACCCAGGGGCGCGGGGAACTGCGCGACCAGCCACCTCGGACCCGCACCCGGCACTCAAACGGTCCCATCAACGACGAGTAGCCGAAACCCGCTCACTCTCGATCCGCTTGGCAAGCCCTTCCTCACCCAACTGCTCCAGATGACGGCACAACACCACGGACCCCCCGTTCGCGAGCGGCCCGTACAACCCGGCGTTCAACCCGTCCCACGTGTCATACGGCAACCCCGACAACACCCGATCTCCCGTCCCCTCCGCCCGAGCCCGCTCCACAACCTCCGCCCCACTGAACTCCCGCCCCGCCACGACCAACGAGGGCTCATCAGGATCCACCGGAGCGAACGGCACGAACCGGTCCCCCTGACTCGGCACCTCCACGGCGTAGTCGACAAACCCCTCCGGCGTCTGCGGAAACCGCCCACCCAGCGGCCGCAGCGCAAGGGCGACCCGCTCCCCGGAACACGCCCGAGCCGCCTCGAGGGAGTCCGGCCCACTCACGACCACGTCGGCGGCCGACGGATTCCCGCCCACGTCCGCGACCACCCCCACCGACGCACACGCCAGCAGCCACACCGCCGTCTGCCAGTGCGCGGGCAGCAACAGCACCACCCGGTCGCCCGGCGCGGCCGCGAGGTCGCCCTGGAGGAGGTTCGAGGTCTTGGCCACCCAATTGGCGAAGGTGGCCACGGACAATTCGACACGTTCGCCCGTGGCATCGTCGTAGAAGGTCACCAGGGGGCGTCCGGGATCCGCGGCGAGCGCGGAACGCAGCAGGTCGGCAGGGGTGCGATCGGTGGCGTTCACCCGCAGAAGCGTACGCGGACACACGGACGGCCACCTCCGCGCGGGTCCACCGGTTCGGCGCAACAGGACCCGACGGTCCGTCAGTTCCCGGATGGACAGATTTATATGACTATGTCCAGGATCGGGAGCATGCGTGGACTTCTTGCTTCCTCGATCGGCGTCACCTGCGCGGCCGCCCTCGCCCTGCCCCTCACCTCACCCGCGCTCGCGGCGAGACCGGCGTCCCCGGCGGCCGTGAGCGCGATGCCGGCCGCGGAAACCCTCGGCGGCACCCAGTCGCTGCCCCTCGTGCCCCTCGCCACCCGCGACCGCACCCTCGCCCCGACCGCCGAGCAGGGCCTGCCCCGCCGGGACGTGCACCACTTCTCCCTCGTCGGCGTGGTCTGGGACGACCCGGACGCCGTGCTGCACGGCAGCGTCCAGGTCCGCACCCGCGCGGTCGGCGCGGACACCTGGTCCGGCTGGCAGGACCTGGAGACCCACAACGACGACGCCGCCGACCCCGGCACCGCCGAACGCACCTCCGGGCGGGTCCGGGGCGCCACCGCACCGTTGTGGGTGGGGGAGTCGGACGGCGTGGAGGTACGGGTCCGCGCCGAGGCCGGCCGCAGGACCGAGGACACCGCGCGCGGCCCCCGTACGGCGACGACGGTCTCCCCGCTCCCGACGGGCCTGCGTCTGGAACTGGTGGACCCGGGGGAGAGCGCACCGGCGCCCGGCACCCGGGAGGTGGCGGCGGCGGGCGCCCCCCACCACGGAGCCGCTCGTCCGTCTGCCCCTCACCACGGAGCCGCTCGTCCGTCTGCCCCTCACCACGGAGCCGCTCGTCCGTCTGCCCCTCACCACGGAGCCGCTCGTCCGTCCGCGCCCCACCACGGAGCCGCTCATCCGTCCGCCCCCACCGCCGCACCGGCGGACGCCCCCGCCGCGACGGACGCGTCCGCCGCCAACACGGGCCTGACCGGCCTGTCGGGCCCGGCCGCCGCGGAGATCCCGGCGCTGAACCGGAAGCAGACCGAGAAGGAGCTGTTCGCCCTGCGCGCGGGGGAGTTGACGGAGCGGCAGCGGGTGAAGCCGTACATCGGACCGCGTCCGCGCATCGTCACCCGGCACGGCTGGGGCGCCGACGAGAAGCTGCGCGAGCGGACGTTCGTCTACACGAAGAAGGTCAAGGCGGCCTTCGTGCACCACACCGCGTCCGGCAACGGGTACCGCTGTGCGCAGGCCCCGTCGCTCATTCGCGGTATCTACCGCTACCACGTCAAGAGCATGGGCTGGCGTGACATCGGCTACAACTTCCTCGTCGACAAGTGCGGAAACATCTACGAGGGCCGGGCCGGCGGCGTGGCGAAGCCGGTCCTCGGGGCGCACACCCTCGGGTTCAACACCAACAGCATGGGGATCGCCGTCCTCGGCAGCTACGGCTCCAAGAAGCCGCCCGCCGCCGTGACGAAGGCGGTCGCGCGGCTCACCGCGTGGAAGCTCGGTCTCCATGGCGCCAACCCGAAAGGGAAGACGTATCTGAAGTCGGGCGGTGGCAACCTCTACCCGAAGGGTAAGAAGGTACGACTGAACGTGATCTCCGGCCACCGGGACGGCTTCGCCACGGAGTGCCCCGGACGGCAGCTCTACCGCAAGCTCGGCTCCACCCGCTCGACCGCGGCCCGTCTCCAGGGCCGTTGACAGTCGCAGGGGGCCGCACCACCCGTTTCACCGCCGTCGGGGGGCAGGCGCGAATGCCGCACGGCCGTCGAAGGCGCCGCACAACGGTCTGCATACACTGGCCGGTCGAAAGGCAGTTCGGGCCGGTCCCGGCAGGAAGCGGAGACGACAGGTGACAGAAGCGATCCTCCTGGTCGGCGGCAAGGGTACGAGGCTGCGGCCCCTCACGGTGCACACCCCAAAGCCCATGGTCCGGGCGGCCGGCGTCCCCTTCCTCACCCACCAGCTGGCGCGAGCGAGAGCGGCGGGCGTCGACCACATAGTCCTCGCGACGAGCTACCTCGCGGAGGTCTTCGAACCGCACTTCGGCGACGGCTCGTCCCTGGGCCTCCACCTGGAGTACGTCACCGAGGAGGAGCCCCTCGGGACGGGCGGCGCAATCCGCAACGTGGCCGCCCGGCTGCACTCGGCCCCCGACGACCCGGTCCTGATCTTCAACGGCGACATCCTGACGGGCCTGGACATCAGGGCCCTGGTGCGCACCCACGAGACGACGGGCGCCGACGTCTCCCTCCACCTCACGAAGGTCACGGACCCCCGGGCCTACGGCCTGGTCCCCACCGACGACACGGGCCGCGTCCTCGCCTTCCTGGAGAAACCGCAGACCCCCGAGGAGATCGTCACCGACCAGATCAACGCGGGCGCGTACGTCTTCCGCCGCTCGGTCATCGACACGATCCCGCAGGGCCGACCGGTCTCGGTGGAACGCGAGACCTTCCCCGGACTCCTGTCGGCCGGAGCTCACCTCCAGGGCATGGTCGACTCGACGTACTGGCTGGACCTCGGCACCCCCGCCGCCTTTGTCCGCGGCTCGGCCGACCTGGTCCTGGGCCGTGCCCCGTCCCCCGCGGTCCCCGGCCGCTGCGGCGACCGCCTCATCCTCCCCACGGCCCGGGTCGCCCCCGACGCCAAGCTGACCGGCGGCACGGTGGTGGGCGAGGGCGCGTTCGTAGCGGAGGGCGCGCGGGTCTCCGGCTCCACGATCCTCCCGGGCGCCGTGATCGAACCGGGCGCGGTGATCACGGACTCCCTCATCGGCACCAGGGCCCGCGTGGGCGAACGCTCGGTCCTCACCGGCACGGTCATCGGCGACGGCGCGATAGTCGGCGCCGACAACGAGCTACTGGACGGCATGAGGATCTGGTGCGACGCCAGGATCCCGGCGGGAGCGGTCCGCTTCTCGTCGGACCAGTGAGGATTCGGGCACACCCAGCCCCTCCGGGGGCAATTCCAGCCGGGTAATTCCATCCCCTCCGGCGTTTGAGGAGCGGGGGTCCAGGGGGGCAGAGCCCCCTGGGAACGGGGTCGAAAGGGGCAGCGCCCCTTGGAGATGGGACGGGTAGGGGCGGCGGGGGCGGAAACTCCCGACGGCACCCCCGGAGGGACCCTCACAACCGCCCGATATCCCCCCGAGTCATCCGCGGCGCCCGCCGAGGAGGCGTACGCCCACTCAACAAGATCAACCGAGCCGCCCGATGCCGCTGCCCCGCATACGGCTCCAGCAACGACAACATCACCGAGTCGTCCGCATCCCGATCCCCGGCCAGCGCAAACCCCACGATCCCCGGCAGATGCAGATCCCCCACGGTCACCGCATCCGCCGCCCCGTGACTCCGCTGCACCACCTCCGCGGAAGTCCAAGGCCCCACCCCCGGCACAACCTCCAACCGGGCCTGCGCGGCAGAAGGAGACATCCCCACCGCCTCCTCCAGCCGCGCAGCAACCCGCACGGCCCGCAGAATCGTCGATGCCCGCTTGTTGTCCACGCCGGCCCGATGCCACTCCCACGACGGAATCAACGCCCACGCGCGAGGCGTCGGCATCACCCACAACCGCCCACCCGCCGCAGGCCCGGGCGCAGGCTCCCCGAACTTACGCACCAGCAACCGCCACGCCCGATACGCCTCGTCGGTCGTGACCTTCTGCTCCAGCACGGACGGAATCAACGACTCCAGCACCAGCCCGGTCCGCGTCAACCGCAGCCCCGGCCGCCGATGCCAGGAATGCGCCACAACCCGGTGCCGGGGCACGAAAGCGGAAGGATCGTCCGCGGCCCCGAGCATCTCGGGCAACTGCGAGAGCAGCCACTCACCCCCCGGCCCCCACGCCTCCCCGCGCACCTGACCGCCGTACACGGAAACCCGCAGGGTCCCGGGCCCGACCGGCGTACGACTGGCCCGCCACACGGACCCGTCCGGCATCGCCCGGAACGTGGGATCACCCGGCCCCCGTCTGAGCGCCCCGAGCACCAGCCCGAGCTCGACGGGCCACCCGGGCGTCCAGGTCCGCACCCGCCCGGCCTCCACCGGCGCCGCCCCCCGCCGCGCGGCGGGCACGACGACCTCCCCACCGCGCACGGTCGTACGCGTGGGCCTGGGAGCGAAGCGTCCTGCCACGGATGAAGTCCTGAGGTACGAGAGAAACGGGGAGAAGCCCTACGACACTAGACGCACCTCAGCGCACCTCGATGAAACTCCCCGCATCCCGCTCCGGCCGGGGCCGCGGCTCCTCCGCCGGATGCCCCACCGCCACGGCCCCCATCGGGTCCCAGTCCTCCGGCAGCCCCAGCACCTCGCGCACCACGTCCCGGCAGAACATCGTGGACGACACCCACGCCGACCCCAGCCGCTCCCCGGCCAGCGCGACGAGGAGGTTCTGCACCCCGGCCCCGGCGGCGACGACGAACATCTCCCGCTCGGCCCCGTCCCGCCGCACATCGCCGTATCTGTGCGACCCGTCCATCACCAGACAGGGCACCACGAGATACGGCGCGTTCCGCAGGACATCGCCCCGCCGGACCCGCTTGGCTATGGACTCCTCGGACTTCCCGTCCCGCCGCAGATCGGCGATCCAGGCATCCCGCATGGCGTCCAGCAGGGCGGTCCGCGCGCCCTCGGACTCCAGCAGCACGAACCGCCACGGTGTGGTGTGGTGCGGCGCCGGCGCGGTGACCGCGAGCGCCACCGCCCGCCGCACGGCCCCGGGGTCGACGGGCTCGTCGGTGAAGGCCCGCACGGTACGACGCTGGGCGACCGCCTCCCGCACCGCCTCGGACGTCCCCAGCCGGAACATGTCGTCGCGCGCGTGGCGCACCATGGCCCGCGCCCCCTCCCCGTGCTCCTCGGCCACCACATGCCCCAGCCCGCGCACGACGGCGACGGGCAGTCCGGCGGCCTTGCCCTTGACGAGATCACCGGCGGCGGCCAGCTCGTCGGCCGTCGCCACGACGGTCGCGCTCAGCGGATTGCCGTACGCGTCCGTCCCGCCCCGCAGATCGTCCAGCACCCGCACCCCGGCGGCGCCGATCGCGACATCGGTGAGCCCGGCGCGCCAGGGCCGCCCGAAGGTGTCGGTGACGACCACGCCGACGTCGACCCCGAGGGCGTCCCGCAGCCCGTCCCGGATCGCCCGCGCGGACGCGTCCGGGTCCTCGGGCAGCAACAGCACGGTCCCGGAAGGGGTGTTGGAGGCGTCCACCCCGGCGGCCGCCATCACCAGCCCCTGCCGGTTCTCCACGATCCTGAGCGGCCCGCGCCGCGCCACGACCCGCACGGTCTCGGCGTCGATCGCGGCCTCCCGGTCATCGGCCCGGACGACCCGCCCCTCCGCCTTGGACACGATCTTCGAGGTGACAAGGAGGACATCCCCGTCGACCAGGCCGGGTTCGGCGGCGGCGATCATCTTGGCCAGGTCGTCCCCCCGCTGCACCTCGGGAAGACCGGATACGGCCCAGACCCGGTAGCCGTCGGCTTCGGTAGCCATCTCGCTCAAGCTCCGCGCACCTCCTCCGCCAGCTCCAGCGCCTCCTGGGCCATCCTCGCGGTCGCGTCGAGGTCGGTCATCATCAGGGGCACCGCCCGGCAGCGGATGCCGGCCGACTCGATCCGGTCGACCGCGCCCGCGTCCACGGTGTCGACGAGCCAGCCGTCAAGGAGCCCCGAGCCGTAGTGCTCGGCGACCGCGGCGGCGGTGGACTCGACGCCGACCGCCGCGAGCACCTTGTCGGCCATACCGCGCACGGGCGCGTCCCCGACGATGGGGGACAGGCCCACCACCGGCACCCCGGCCTCGGCGATCGCCTCACGGATCCCGGGCACCGCGAGGATGGTGCCGACGGACACGACCGGGTTGGACGGCGGGAACAGCACGACGTCCGCCTCGGCGATCGCCTCCAGGACGCCCGGCGCCGGCTTGGCCTGCTCCGCGCCCACCGGCACGACCGCGTGGGCCGGCACGGACGCCCGCAGCCGCACCCAGTACTCCTGGAAGTGAACGGCCTTGCGCTCACCTTCGACCTCGACGGCCACATGCGTCTCGACCCGGTCGTCGGTCATCGGGATCAGCCGCACCCCCGGCTTCCACCGGTCGCACAGCGCCTCGGTCACCGCGCTCAGCGGATACCCGGCACCGATCATCTGCGTCCGCACGATGTGCGTGGCGAAGTCCCGGTCCCCGAGCCCGAACCACTCGGGCCCGACCCCGTACGCCGCGAGCTCCTCCTTGAGGTGGAAGGTCTCCTCGGCCCGCCCCCAGCCCTGCTCTTCGTTGATGCCGCCGCCGAGCGTGTACATCACCGTGTCGAGGTCCGGGCAGACCTTCAGACCGAAGAGGTGGATGTCGTCCCCGGTGTTGCCGATGACCGTGATGTCCGCCTCCGGCGCGGCCTGCTTCAGACCACGCAGGAAACGGGCACCACCGATGCCGCCTGCCAGAACCACGATTCGCATGGAAGCCAGTCTTGCAGGCGGGTACGACAACGCGTCATGCGGTTACGGCGTCGACCTCGTCGTAGGACTCGCGCGCGGTGCAGGCAGTGTGCATGGGCATCTCGGTCAGGCCCGGGTAGTACACGTGCAGGCTCACCGCCGGCTCCAGCGCGTCATTGACGACCTCGTGCACGTACCCCGGTGCGAACACCCGCTGGGAACCCGCCCCCAGCGCGCGCGTGCCCCGCTCGGTGCGCTCGGTCAGCGCGCCCTCCAGGACGGTGAGGACACCGGAGGAGCGGCCGTGGTCGTGCAGCCCGCTGCCCTGTCCCGGCACCCAGGACAGCAGCCACACCTCGTAGCCGGGCCCGGTGCGCAGCCGGTGGTACCAGCGGCTGGTCGCGTCGTACTGGACGAGATGCGCCCACTGCGAGCGGTCGGCGGCGATGGAGCGGGCCAGGCCGACGAAGTCGGCGACGGTGGCCGGGTGCTCGCGCGGCGCCTGCAGGAGGTGGGGGACTTCGAGGAGGTCGCCGGCGATCTGGAGGTCGTTGTCGCTGTTCATGGGGTGCGGTGGGTCCTCGGCGGAAGAGTGGGGGATGGCTGGGTGTCGCGTACCGTCCGCCCGGATCACGGGAAGACAGGAATGCCCTGGTGCGGGCGGGGAACAAGCAGCCGAGTCACGGTGGACTCAGGGGCAGCCGGAGCGCGTTGGGCTCAACAGCTGGAACAGCAACAACAGCTACAGCGAGCGCGGGCAGCACCGTGGGACCCGGCGGGGCGGGTCGAGGTGAGTGCCAAGTTCGCGAGCATGCCCACAAGGCAATCGGTTCACACCATGACTGTCAACTCGACACCGGCATGTGGGACGGGTTTCACCTCATCCGGTTCATCTCGGAGGTGAAAGGTTTGTTCATGTGCCTACCGGGACACATGGCGCACAACCGGGCGCACGGACCGTGACCTCCACGCGACTTCCATGCGCGCGTACGGAACGAGATCGAACTGATGGGCGTCCTTCCCCGTACAGGTCCGCACAGGCTTGGGGTGGGGTCGGCAACCCCCTCGGGCTTCGCCTGCCTGTCAAGGTTTATGCCGATTTGAACACTTTCTGCTAGGCCTTGGTTCCGCAGAGTGAATAAGGGGCCCAATAGCAGATCTCGGCTTGACTCGCCCGGAGCAGCACACTTGTAATTTCACTCGTGTCGTTCAGCCGAAATCGGTAACGGCCGTCACACGGGGACGCGAAAGACAGACGAGGGGCGCACATGACCGAGACGGTGCAGCAACTGCTGGTCGACGACGCGGACGAGGAACTCGGCTGGCAGGAGCGCGCGCTGTGCGCCCAGACCGACCCCGAGTCCTTCTTCCCGGAGAAGGGCGGCTCCACCCGCGAGGCCAAGAAGGTCTGCCTCTCCTGCGAGGTCCGCTCCGAGTGCCTCGAATACGCCCTCGCCAACGACGAGCGCTTCGGCATCTGGGGCGGCCTGTCGGAACGCGAACGCCGCAGGCTGAAGAAGGCCGCCGTCTGACGCGAGGCACACTGCGCAGCACTCTTCGCAGCACTTTTCGTACGCAACCGAACGGCCCGTCGCACGTGGGTTATCCACAGGCGGCGGGCCGCCGTCCTGCCCAGCCGATAGTGTGGGCGCTCGTCCGAGACGCCTCGCCGCCCCCTCAGGGCACAGGCGTCCACCGCAGTCCACCGAACCGGGGCCCGTACCTCGATGTCCGTGCACAGCCACACGGCAGCCCAAGACCACGCTGCCACTCCTGAGTTCCCGCGTCATGTGGTGACCGCGGTGCTCGTCTCCCATGACGGCGCCCGCTGGCTGCCCGACGCGCTCGCCGGGCTGCTCGGCCAGGAGCGTCCCGTGCAGTTCGCCATGGCCGCCGACACCGGCAGCGCGGACGACTCCGCCCAGCTGGTCACCGACGCCCTCGGCGCCGACCGCGTCCTGCACCTCGCCCGGCGCACCGGCTTCGGCCAGGCCGTCGAGGAGGCGAGCCGCACCGCCCCGGTCCTCACCCCGGACGAGCTGCCGTACCTGAAGCGGCCCAGCGGCTGGGACCCGGTCACGCGCACCTGGCGCGACGACGCCTACGACATGCCGGAGCTGCCGCACGGCGAGCCGGTCCAGTGGCTGTGGCTGCTGCACGACGACTGCGCCCCCGAGCCCGACGCCCTGGCCCAGCTGCTGCGTGTCGTGGAGAACGAACTGGAGCTCGGCCGGGACGACGTAGCTGTTGTCGGCCCGAAGCTCCGCGGCTGGTACGACAAGCGGCAGCTCCTTGAGGTCGGCGTCTCGATCGCCCACTCAGGCCGCCGCTGGACCGGCCTGGACCGCCGCGAACAGGACCAGGGCCAGCACGACCACGTCCGGTCCGTGCTGTCGGTCTCCACCGCCGGCATGCTGATCCGCCGCGACGTCTTCGAACAGCTCGGCGGCTTCGACCGGCGGCTGCCCCTCATGCGCGACGACGTCGACCTGTGCTGGCGCGCCCAGGCCGCGGGCCACCGCGTCCTCATCGCCCCCGAAGCCGTCGTACGCCATGCCGAGGCGGCCTCCCGAGAGCGCCGTACCGTCGACTGCGCGGGCCGCACCACCGCCTCCCCGCACAAGGTCGACAAGGCCGGCGCCGTCTACACCCTGCTCGTCAACACCCGTACGGCCGGGCTGCCCTGGGTACTGCTGCGGCTGGTCCTCGGCACCCTCCTGCGGACCGTCGCCTATCTCGTCGGCAAGGTCCCGGGACAGGCCCTCGACGAGATCCGCGGCCTCCTCGGCACCCTGCTGCGGCCCGAGAGGATCATCGCCGGGCGGAACAAGCGCGGCAAGCCGGTCGTCGACAAGGACGAGCTCAGACAGCTCTTCCCGCCACCCGGCGCGACCGTGCGGGCCACCGTGGAACAGGTGGCCGGAAACTTCTTCGGCGGCTCCGACGCCGAGACCACCACGGCCGGACGCCATGGCGGCGGCATCGAGTCCGGACCCGGCGGCGACGACGCGGACTTCCTGGAGATCGAGCAGTTCGCCCGCCTCAAGCGCATCGCCCGCAACCCCGGCCCGATGCTCTTCCTGGGGCTGCTGCTGGTCGCCCTGGTCGCCTGCCGCAACCTCCTGGGCGGCGGCGCCCTCGCGGGCGGCGCCCTGCTGCCCGCCCCGGCCGACGCGAGCGAGCTGTGGTCGCGCTACGCGGACGCGTGGCACGCGGTGGGCGCGGGCGGCACCCCGTCCGCGCCGCCGTACCTGGCGATCATCGCCGCGCTCTCCTCCGTCCTGCTCGGCTCGACCGGCCTGGCGCTGACGATCCTTCTGGTCTGCGCGGTGCCGCTGGCCGGCTTCACGGCCTACTTCGCCTCCCGCCCGCTCGTCGAGTCCCGCCTCCTGCGTGCGTGGGCGGCCGTCGTCTACGCGTTCCTGCCCGCGGCCACCGGCGCCCTCGCCGGCGGCCGGGTCGGCACCGCCGTCCTCGCCGTCCTGCTGCCGCTCATCGCGCGCGCGGGCGTCGCGGCCGCCGGCCTGACCACCACCTCGGGCGCACGCGGAAGCTGGCGCGCCACCTGGGCGTTCGCGCTCCTGCTCACCGTCACGACCGCGTTCACGCCGATCATCTGGCCGATCACGCTGATCCTCGGCATCGCCCTGCTGGTCGTGCGCCGTACCGACATCACCGCCTACGGTCTGCGCTTCCTGGCCCAGTTCGGCACACCCCTGCTGGTGCTCGCGCCCTGGTCGCTGACGCTGCTCCCGTTCGGCTTCTTCGACCAGGCCGGGCTCGCCTACGGCTCCTCGGCCGCCTCCGCGCTCGACCTGCTCGGTGCGAGCCCCGGCGGCCCCGGCACGGTCGACGGGCTGATGCTCATCGGTGTGGTGCTGGCCGCGCTCGCCGCCCTGCTGCGCACCGAGCGGCATTTCGGCGTCTGGACGGCCTGGGCGGTGGCCCTGGTGGGCCTCGTCTTCGCGGTCCTGTCCAACGACTCGACCTGGGCCGGCCCCGCCACCCTCGTCTACGGCCTCGCCCTGCTGGCCGCCGCCATGCTCGGCGCCGACGGGGCACGCGCACGCGTGGCCGAGCAGAGCTTCGGCTGGCGCCAGCCGGTCGCCGCCCTGATCGCCTTCGCCTCCGCCGCGGGCCCGCTGCTCGTCGCAGCCGGCTGGATGATCGGCGGCGCCGACGGACCGCTGGAGCGCCGCGACCCCGTGCAGGTGCCCGCGTTCGTCGCCGAGGAGAGCGGCACCCGCGACCAGGCCCGCACCCTCGTCCTCGACAGCGACTCCACCGCACACGTCGGCTACATGCTGGTGCGCGGCTCCGGCGCCCGCCTCGGCGACGCCGAACTCGCCGCCGCCGACGGCGAGAACAGCAAGCTGGACAAGGTCGTCGCCAACCTGGTCGCCGGCTCCGGCGCCGACCAGGCCGACGAACTCGGCGGCTTCGCCGTGCGCTACGTCCTCGTCCACAAGGGCGCGCCCCGCGCGGTCACGCGCGTGCTGGACGCCACACCCGGCCTGACCCGGCTCAGCCAGCAGGACGGCAGCGGCCTGTGGCGGGTCGACCAGGAGGTCGCGCGCGCGACCATCGTCGCGAAGTCCGGCTCGGGCACCGCGCAGCCCGTCGCCGCGGGCCCCGTCGACATCCACACCACGATCCCGTCCGGCACCGACGGCCGGATCCTGCGCCTCGCGGACACCGCCGCCGAAGGCTGGACGGCCACGCTGGACGGCAAGCCGCTCAGCCCCACCACCGTCGACGGCTGGGCCCAGGGCTTCGAACTCCCCGCCTCCGGCGGCACGTTGGACGTCACCTTCGACGACCCCTTCACCCACACCCTCTGGCTGTGGATCCAGGGCTCCCTCGCGGTCGTCCTCGTGGTGATGGCCCTTCCCGGCCGCCGCCGCGACATCGACGACGACCTCCCCGAGGAGCCGTCGATCCCCGCCCAGGCCGTGGCGGGCGAGGGCCGCCGCGCCCGCCGGCTGCGCGCCCAGGCCGAGGCCGAGGAGACCGCCGGGACCGAGGACTTCCCTGCTCCTCCGGAGGAGGCCCCCGCCCCGGCCCCCGTCCCGCAGCAGCAGTCCTACGGCGACTGGGACGCCCCGAGCTACGCGAACGCCGAGTACGGCACCTACACCGGCGACCAGTACCAGAACACCGCTCAGCAGTACCAGACGGGCGGCTACGACCAGCAGCCGTACCAGGCGGACCCCTACCAGGGCGGCCAGTACGACCCGTACGCCTACGGCGGCCAGGCCCAGCAGGCGCCGTACGACCAGTCGTACGGCGGCCAGTACGAGCAGCAGTACGACCAGGGCTACGACCCCGCGTACGACCCGGCGCAGCAGCACCCGGGCGCCGACGGCAGTGAGCGCCCCGACGGGAGTCAGCAGTGAACCGCACCACCCTGTCCCTCATCGCCGGCACCGCCGCGCTCGCCGCAGTCACCGGGTTCGCCACACTCAGCTCACCGGATGCCGCGAGCGACACCGCGAGGACGGCCGCCGAGCTGCCCGTGGAGCGCACCAGCCTGCTCTGCCCGGCGCCCAGCACCTCGGACATCGCGGAGACGGCGTACACGTCCTTCACGCCGGTCACCAAGGACGCGGGTGACAGCGGCAAGGGCGAACTCAAGGCGGCCGGCGAGGAGTCGGACGGCAAGAGCACGAGCAAGAAGAAGGCTGCCAAGCCGGTCCTCGAACCCGCGGAGCCCGGCAAGCCCGCGACCGGGGAGACCTCCGGCGGTGACGCGTCGGCCCTCGTCGGCACCGCCGAGGGGAAGTTCGCGCCCGGCTGGACCGTCCAGGAGACCACGGAGGTCGCCGCCGGCACCGGACGCGGGCTCCAGGGCGTCAACTGCTCCGCTCCCGACACCGAGTTCTGGTTCCCGGGCGCGAGCACGGCCGCCGACCGCACCGACTACGTGCACCTGACCAACCCCGACGACTCCGCCGCCGTCGTCGACATCGAGCTCTACGGCAAGGACGGCGCCCTGGACTCCACGCTGGGGGAGGGCATCACCGTCGCGCCGCACTCCAGCGACCCGATCCTGCTGTCCACGCTCACCGAGGAGAAGCAGGAGAACCTCACCGTCCATGTGAACGTCCGCAGCGGGCGCGTGGGCGCGGCCGTGCAGGCCCTGGACGACAAGCTCGGCGGCGACTGGCTGGCCGCGTCCACGGACCCGTCCGGCAGCCTGGTGCTGCCCGGCATCCCGAAGGACGCGACCGCCGTACGCCTGGTCGCCTTCACGCCCAGCGACTCCGACGCCGACCTGAAGGTGCAGCTCGCGTCCCCGACCGGCCTGATCACCCCCGCCGGGAACGAGACGCTGCACGTGAAGGCGGGCATGACGACCTCGGCCGACCTCGGCGACGTCACGCGCGGGGAGGCCGGTTCGCTGGTGCTGACCCCCACCGACACCTCCGTGCCGGTGGTCGCCGCGCTGCGGGTCGTCCGCGGCAAGGGCGACGACCAGGAGACGGCGTTCATCCCGGCCACGCGTCCCGTCGGCACGCGCGCGACGGTCGCCGACAACAGCTCCAAGGGCACCACGCTTTCCCTGACCGCCCCCACCCGGACGACCACGGTCAAGGTCACGGCCTCGGCGGGCAGCGAGGGGGGCGAGGCGGTCTCCAAGACGTTCACGATCAAGGCGGGCACCACGCAGAACGTGGCGGCCCCCACCCCGACCGGCCTCAAGGGCACCTACGCGCTGACGGTCGAGCATGTCTCGGGTGGCCCGGTCTACGGCGCCCGCACCCTGGCGGCCACCGAGGACGGCGTCGCGGGCTTCACCGTCCAGACCCTCCCGGACGACCGGGGCATGGTGGCGGTGCCGGAGGCGGACCAGGATCTGTCGGTGCTGCAGAAGTAGCGAAGGTGATCCGCGGGCGGTTCAGTCCTCGCCGTACCGCGGATCGACCGTCTCCGGAGTGAGCCCGAGCAGCTCGGCGACCTGCTCAACGACCACCTCGTGCACCAGCGCCGCCCGCTCGTCGCGCCCCTTGGTGCGGATCTCCACCGGCCGCCGGTAGACGACCACGCGCGCGGGACGGCCCTCACGCGCGGGAATCGTCCCGCCGAGCGGCACCGCCTCGTCGTTCCAGGTCTGCCCGTCCAGCCGAGGCACCTCGAGGACCAGGAAATCGATGTCGGCGAGCTGCGGCCAGCGCCGCTCCAAGCGCTCCACGGAGTCCTGCACCAGGTCCGCGAACGCCTCGGCACGACTCGCGGCGAGCGGCACCTGCGGCGGGGCGATCGGGCCGCGCATGCCTCGTCCGTGGCGATCACGGCGGCGGGGCCCGGGGCCGGTGGCGCGGGGCGGTACGGGGTTGTCCATCACTGGTGAAGCGTAATCCTCGCCGCGCTCCCGCGCCCGGCGCCCACGCGGCACCCCGGCCCCGGCCCGAAACGACGTACGACCGTCTCGTACGGCATGTCGGCAGTTGACCATTCCAGCCAAGGTTGGGCTCGATTCCGCATCTCTCCGGGACCGGCGATCTCAAGGCAATTGACATGGTTTGTGCCAACTGGTGACCGCTCTCAGGTGTGTTCGGCCCCTCGAAAGCGGATGTCCGCGCAGGTCATCGCCGTGTGATCGGAGTGGCGTGTGGGGCGTTTCACAACACGACACGGTGGGGTGACCTGGGGGAGAGTCGTCGCGGCCCGCTCAAGAGTGCGGTACCGTCCAACGTCGTGAGCCCTGTACGTCGCTGTTCGCGCACCGCTTGCGGCCGTCCCGCCGTCGCGACGCTGACGTACGTCTACGCCGACTCGACCGCGGTCCTCGGCCCGCTCGCCACCTACGCCGAACCCCACTGCTACGACCTGTGCGCCGAGCACTCCGAGCGCCTCACCGCACCGCGTGGCTGGGAGGTCGTGCGGCTCCTCGACGGCTCCGCCCCGGCCCGGCCCAGCGGTGACGACCTGGAAGCGCTTGCCAACGCCGTGCGCGAGGCGGCCCGTCCCCAGGGGCGCACCGCCGAGGCCGGTGGCGGGCCCCGCACGGCCGACCCGATGGAGGTCGCGCGCCGCGGCCATCTGCGGGTGCTGCGCTCGCCCGACAACTGACCTTTCTTTTGTGCGCGTTTCGTGCGCGTTCCGCTCCGTGACGCACGCCCATTGACGTCCCCTTGGCGCGGACACGACCATTCCGTAAGCCGAAGTGAGAAATCGCTTTCCGCATGACGGAATCGGGGAAGCGCCCGTGTACGTCCAGGAACTCGAACACGTCGCCCACTCGCTCGGGCTGTCCGCCCTCGTCGCGGCGCTGCCCCTGGTGATCGTCCTCGTCCTGCTCGGCGGCGTCCGCATGAAAGCCCATCTGGCGGGCCTCACCGGCCTCCTGGCGGCCGCTCTGGTCGCCTGGCTCGCCTACGGCATGCCCCTGGGCCAGACCGTCTCCAGCGCCGCCCAGGGAGCCGCCTTCGGCCTCTTCCCCATCCTGTGGATCGTCGTCAACGCCCTGTGGGTGTACCGGATGACCGTCCGCACCCGGCACTTCGACATCCTGCGCCGCTCCTTCGGGCGACTCTCCGACGACCCGCGCATCCAGGCCCTCGTCGTCGCCTTCTGCTTCGGCGCGCTCCTGGAGGCCCTCGCGGGCTTCGGTGCGCCGGTCGCGATCTGCTCGGTCATGCTCGTCGCCCTCGGCTTCGACCCGGTGCGCGCGGCGGTCGTCGCACTTGTGGCCAACACCGCCCCGGTCGCCTTCGGCGCGATGGGCACCCCGGTCGTGACGCTCGCCCAGGTCACCGGGTTGCCCCTGGACGACGTGGCGTCCGTGGTGGGCCGTCAAACGCCTTTGCTGGCCCTGGTGGTGCCCCTGGTGCTGGTCTTCCTGGTCGACGGACGACGTGGCCTGCGCGAGACCTGGGCGCCGGCCCTTGTGTGCGGAATCGCCTTCGCCGTCGCCCAGTTCGCGGCCTCCAACTACCTCTCCGCCCAACTCGCCGACATCGGCGCCGCCTTGGCCGGTGCGGGCGCCCTGGTCGCCGTTCCACGCGCGCGCGAGCCGGCCGACGAGTCCGTACGCGCTTCCGTGCTGACCGGCACGCGCAGCGAGGACCTCGACCTCGACGAGAGCGACCCGCGCGGTGAAGTCCTGCGTGCCTACTCGCCGTACGCGCTGATCGTCGTGATCTTCTCCGTCGCGCAGATCCCGGCCGTCAAGGACTGGCTGGCCAAGGCGACCCAGACCTACGACTGGCCGTTCCTGAACGTCGTGAACGCCGACGGCGATCCGGTCGGCGGCAACGTCTTCACCTGGCCGGCCGTCTCCACCGGCGGCACCCTGGTGCTGTTCGCGGGCATCCTCACGGCGATCGTCCTCGGCGTGCACGCGCGTGTGGCCGTTCGCGAATGGGCCGCCACGGTCCACGAGTTGAGGTTCGCGATCCTGACCGTCACGTCCGTGCTGGCGCTCGCGTACGTCATGAACCTCTCCGGACAGGCGGCGACCATAGGCCACTTCGTCGCGGCCGCGGGCGCCGGACTCGCCTTCCTGTCGCCGGTACTCGGCTGGTTCGGAGTGGCCGTCTCCGGTTCGGACACCTCGGCCAACGCGCTGTTCGGGGCCCTGCAGGTGACCGCAGCGCGGGAGTCCGGTCTCTCCCCGGAGCTGCTGGCCGCCGCCAACAGCTCCGGCGGGGTCCTCGGCAAGATGATCTCCCCGCAGAACCTCACCATCGCCTGCGCGGCCGTAGGGCTCGCGGGCCGCGAGGGGGACCTGCTGCGCAAGGTGCTGCCCTGGAGCATCGGGCTGCTGCTGGTGATGTGTCTGATCGTGGTCGGGCAGAGTTCGCCGGTACTGGACTGGATGCTGCCCTGAGACCTTGACCTGGGGTCACGGCCCGAAGTCCACTCAGGTACCGCACAGCCCACTGTCAGTGCCTACGGGTAGTTTGTGCTGACCGACAGGACTTTCGGAAGGGTTGGCCGTGGCTGATCTGTCACAGCTCGTGAAGGCGTACGACGTGCGCGGAGTGGTCCCGGACCAGTGGGACGAGACGCTGGCCGAGCTCTTCGGTGCCGCCTTCGTCCAGGTCACGGGGGCGAGCGCGATCGTGACCGGCCACGACATGCGGCCCACGTCCCCCGCCCTGTCACGGGCCTTCGCGCGCGGAGCGGCCGCCCGTGGCGTGGACGTCACCGAGATCGGCCTGTGCTCGACCGACCAGCTGTACTACGCCTCCGGCGCGCTGGACCTGCCGGGCGCGATGTTCACGGCCTCCCACAACCCCGCCCAGTACAACGGCATCAAGATGTGCCGCGCGGGCGCGGCCCCGGTCGGCCAGGACACCGGCCTCGCCGAGATCCGCTCCCTGGTCGAACAGTGGAGCGAGTCGGGCGCCCCGGAAGCGACCGGGCCGACGGGCACGATCACGCAGCGGGACACGCTGGACGACTACGCGGCCCACCTCCGCTCCCTGGTCGACCTCACCTCGATCCGCCCCCTGAAGGTCGTCGTCGACGCGGGCAACGGCATGGGCGGCCACACCGTCCCCACGGTCTTCGCGGGCCTGCCCCTGGACACCGTCCCGATGTACTTCGAACTGGACGGCACCTTCCCGAACCACGAGGCCAACCCCCTCGACCCGGCCAACATCGTCGACCTCCAGAAGCGGGTCACCGAGGAGGGCGCCGACCTCGGCATCGCCTTCGACGGCGACGCCGACCGCTGCTTCGTCGTCGACGAGCGCGGCGCACCGGTCTCCCCGTCCGCCATCACCGCCCTGGTGGCCTCCCGGGAGCTCGCCAAGCACGGCGGCAAGGGCACCGTGATCCACAACCTGATCACGTCCTGGTCCGTTCCGGAGGTCGTCAGGGAGAACGGCGGCACACCAGTACGCACACGCGTGGGCCACTCCTTCATCAAGGCCGAGATGGCGAGCACCGGCGCGATCTTCGGGGGCGAGCACTCCGCGCACTACTACTTCAAGGACTTCTGGAACGCGGACACAGGCATGCTGGCCGCCCTCCACGTCCTCGCCACTCTCGGCGGCCAGGACGGCCCCCTCTCGGCCCTGGTCGCCCAGTACGACCGCTACGTGGGCTCCGGCGAGATCAATTCCACGGTCGCCGACCAGAAGGGCCGTGTGGCAGCGATCAAGGCCGCCTACGCCGGCCAGGAGGGCATCGAGACCGACGAACTCGACGGCCTCACGGTCACCGCCTCCGACTGGTGGTTCAACGTCCGCCCGTCCAACACCGAACCCCTCCTGCGCCTGAACGCGGAGGCGAGGGACGAGGCGACGATGGCGAAGGTACGGGACGGGGTACTGGCGATCATCAGGAGCTGACGAGTGCCGGTTCGCGCATTTCAGCCCGTCCGGCGTTTGAGGACGAGGCCTTTCGGGCCGATGGGGGTCTGGGGGCGCAGCCCCCAGGGGCCGGGGTCGAAGGGGCAGCGCCCCTGGGGGATGGGACGGGTAGGGGCGGCGGGGGCGAGAAATCCCCCACACCACCCCCACTCAGACCTCGCCCCAACCCCGGCACCCCCCTCTCCCCGGCGGTACCCTGACCAGGCACATCCGCACAAGCAGCCGTACCGCCCCCGAAGGGAACCCCCATGCCGCTCGAAGCCGGCCTCCTGGAGATCCTCGCCTGCCCGGCCTGCCACGCCCCCCTCAAGGAGCAGGACACCGAGCTGATCTGCACAGGCCAGGACTGCGGCCTGGCTTACCCCGTCCGCGACGGCATCCCCGTCCTTCTCGTCGACGAGGCCCGCCGCCCCGCGTAAGCGCGCCAGGCCCGCCGTAGACGAAACAGCGCTCCAACTGCCGTAAGCGACAACGACACAGCGACCACCGGCGTCCCGGACCGCGCGGCCGGACGACCCGGCGAAGCGACAACCCGGCGTCCCGGAGACCCGGCGATCGGAGGCTGCCGCCCCATGCTCGACGAATCGCTGCTAGACACCCCCGAGGCCCTCTCGGAGGCCGACCGCCGAGGCCTGCTCCGCGGTGCCGCGGAGGCCGGCGCCCGCGTCCGCACAGCGGCCAGGCACGCCGCCGAGGCCGGGGTGAACGACCTCAAGCCCGACGGCCGCCCGCGCGCGGTCCTCATCGCGGGCCCCGGCGCCGCCGCCACCCACGTGGCCGACCTCCTCGGCACCCTCGCCGGAGCCGGCAGCCCCGTCACCCGCCTCGCCCCCACCGGTGTCGCCCCCGCCGCGGGCGCCCTGCGCTGGGAACTCCCCGGCTGGGCCGGCTCGGTCGACCTGCTCCTGATCGCCACCCCCGACGGCACCGAACCGGGCCTGTCCCTGCTCGCCGACCAGGCCTACCGCCGCGGCTGCACGGTCGTCGCCGTGGCCCCCGGCCACACCCCGCTCTCCGAGGCGGTCGAGGGCGCCCACGGCCTGTTCGTGCCCCTGGCGACAGCCCCCTACGAGCAGGACACGCCCATCACTGCATCCGCCCCCGGCGTCCTGTGGGCCCTGCTCACCCCGCTCCTCGCCGTCCTCGACCGCGCCGGTCTGCTCGCCGCCCCGCCCGACACCCTCGAGAAGATCGCCGGCCGCCTCGACCACATCGCGGAGCGCTGCGGCCCCGCCATCGCGACCTACAGCAACCCGGCCAAGACCCTCGCCGCCGAACTCGCCGACGCGCTCCCGGTGATCTGGACCGAGGGCACCTCCGCGGGCCCCGCCGGCCGCCGTTTCGCCGCGGCCCTCGCCGAGCTCTCCGGCCGCCCCGCCCTGGTCTCCGAACTGCCCGAGGCCCTCGCCGCGCACCGCACGCTCCTTTCCGGACCGCTGGCCGCCGGCGCGGACCCCGACGACTTCTTCCGCGACCGCGTGGAGGAGCCTCCCGCGCTGCACGCACGCGTGGTGCTCCTTCGCGACCGCCCGATCGGCGGTCTCAGCGCAGCCCCGTCCGCGCGTGACCTGGCCCTCAGCCACGACACGCCGATCAGCGAGCTGGAGCCGGAGGCCGGCGGCGAGATCGAGACCCTCGCCGAACTGATCGCCGTCACGGATTTCGCCGCCGTTTACCTGGCGCTCGCCTCAGGGGCCTGACGTTGCCCAGGACGCCTTGATCGCCGTACGTACAGAAAGAGCCTGATGGACCGCCTCGACAACACCGTCCGCCCCTACGCCTGGGGTTCCACCACCGCCATCCCCTCACTCCTCGGCGCCGAGCCGACCGGTGAACCGCAGGCGGAGATGTGGATGGGCGCCCACCCCGGCGCCCCCTCACGCACCGCGCGGGGCACGCTCGTCGAGGTCATCGACGCCGACCCCGCGCGCGAACTGGGCGAGGCGGCCGTCGCCAAGTTCGGCCCCCGCCTGCCCTTCCTGCTCAAGATCCTCGCCGCGGGCGCCCCGCTCTCCCTCCAGGTGCATCCCGACCTCGCCCAGGCGAAGGAGGGTTACGAGGACGAGGAGCGCCGTGGCATCCCCGTGGACGCGGGCCACCGCAACTACAAGGACGCCAACCACAAGCCCGAACTGATCTGCGCGCTCACCGAGTTCGACGGCCTGTGCGGCTTCCGCGAACCCGCGCGCGCGGCCGAGCTGCTCGACGCGCTCGGCGTCGACTCCCTCAAGCCGTACGTCGACCTCCTGCACGCCAGCCCGGAGGAGGCGGCCCTGCGCGAGGTCCTGACGGCCGTCCTGACCGCAGACCGCGCGGAGATGGCCCACACGGTCACCGAGGCCGCGGCCGCCTGCGCCCGCCTCGGCGGCGACCACGCCCCCTACGCCGAGATCGCCCACCACTACCCGGGCGACCCGGGCGTCATCGCCGCGATGCTGCTCAATCACGTCCGTCTGCAGCCCGGCGAGGCCCTGTTCCTCGGCGCCGGCATCCCGCACGCCTACCTGAACGGGCTCGGCGTCGAGATCATGGCCAACTCCGACAACGTCCTGCGCTGCGGCCTGACCCCCAAGCACGTCGACGTCCCCGAACTCCTGCGCATCGTCCGCTTCGAGGCAGCCGACCCGGGCGTACTCCGCCCCGAGGCGGCCCCCGACGGCGAGGAGGTCTACGAGACGCCCATCGACGAGTTCCGGCTCTCCCGTTACGTCCTCCCTGAGGGCGCCGCCCCCCACGACCTGACCCGCCCGACCCCGCAGATCCTGCTCTGCACGGCAGGTTCCGTGCGAGCCGGGGAACACGAACTGAGCCCCGGTCGGTCGGTCTTCGTCCCGGCGGGCGAGAAGGCCGAGGTGTCAGGCACGGGCACGGTCTTCCGCGCCACCGTGATCGTGTGACGGTATGACTGGGGCTGTGGATACCTGAGACATCCGTGCCGGGCGGGGCTGCAAGAATGGCCCACCGGCAAAGGACGTGCAAAGGCCTGGACGGCGTAGAGCACTTGAAGCGAAGGGACAACGCGAGCAGATGAGCGCGTCAGGCGGAACCAAGGCGATCGTGGCGGCACTCGGCGCCAACCTCGCGATCGCGGCGTCGAAGTTCGTGGCGTTCGCGTTCAGCGGCTCGTCCTCGATGCTCGCCGAGGGCGTGCACTCCCTCGCCGACTCCGGCAACCAATTCCTGCTGCTCCTCGGCGGCAAGAAGGCCCAGCGCGAGGCCACCCCGCAACACCCCTTCGGCTACGGCCGCGAGCGCTACATCTACGCCTTCCTGGTCTCCATCGTCCTCTTCTCGGTCGGCGGCATGTTCGCCATCTACGAGGGCTACGAGAAGATCAAGCACCCGCATGAGATCGAGCACTGGTACTGGCCGGTGGGCGTCCTCGTCTTCGCGATCATCGCCGAGAGCTTCTCCTTCCGTACGGCCATCAAGGAGTCGAACCCGCTGCGCGGCACCCTCTCCTGGAAGGAGTTCGTGCGCCGCGCCAAGGCGCCCGAGCTCCCGGTCGTCCTCCTGGAGGACCTCGGCGCACTGGTCGGCCTGATCCTCGCCCTCGGCGGCGTCGGCCTGGCCCTGCTCACCGGCGACGGCGTCTGGGACGGCATCGGCACCCTCTGCATCGGCATCCTGCTCATCCTGATCGCCCTCGTCCTGGCCGTGGAGACCAAGTCCCTGCTCCTCGGCGAGTCCGCGGGCGTCGAGGCGGTCCAGAAGATCGAGACGGCGATCGTCGACGGCGACACCGTGACGGGCATCATCCACATGCGCACGCTCCACCTCGGCCCCGAGGAACTGCTCGTCGCCGCGAAGATCGCCGTCCAGCACGACGACACGGCCGCCGAGGTCGCCTCCGCGATCAACGCCGCAGAGTCCCGCATCCGCGAGGCCGTCCCGATCGCTCGCGTCATCTACCTCGAACCGGACATCTACAGCGAGACCGAGGCCGCCAAGGGCCCCGACCGCGAGGCGACCCCCGGCGGCCCCGCCCAGCAGCCGACGCCCGGCCACTGATCACCCGCCGTACCGCCTTCTCTCGTACGGCGACGGGGCCCGTTGATCTCTCGGCGGGCCCCGCTGCTTTCCTGCGTCCCGGCACCTACCGGATCTCGCCCAGTACCCCGAGTACCGCCCTCTCGTCCGGCGCGGCGAGGAGCCGCTCCCGGAAGCCGGGATCCATCAGCTTCCGCGACAGCAGCGCCAGGATCCGCAGGTGCTCGTCGCCCGCGGCCGCCTCCGGCACGGAGATCATGAAGACCAGCCTGGCCTTCGTACCGTCCAGCGCACCCCACTCGATGCCCTCGGCGGACCGCGCGAACCCGACGACCGGCGCGGTCACCGCATCCGTCTTGGCATGCGGGATCGCGATCTCCTCCCCGAGCCCGGTCGTGCCCTGTTCCTCCCGCCGCAGGGCGGTGGCGACCAGCTCCTCCACATCCGCAACCTTGCCGGACCGGGCGAGCAGCTCCGCCATCTCCCGGATGGCGGCCTCCTTGTCATGGGAGGCGAGGTCGAGCTTCACGGTCTGCCGGGTGAGATGGCCGGAGAGGACTTCGGCGGCGTCGGCGTTGGCCTCGACCGAGGGCACGCCTTCGGCCCTGCCGTCGGCGTCGGCGTCGGTGTCTGCGGCTTCCCGAGTCCCGGCCGGTGCGGCTTCGGCGGTCGGCGCGCTCGACGCGGACACGACCCTCTGCGCCGCCACGGCCCCGGCCGCACCGGCGGCCGTCGCACCGGCTCCCACCCCGACCGGCACAGGCGCCACCGGCCCGGCCGCACCTGCCCCCGCCACCGGCGCCGCACCCTTGCGCCTCCGCTCGCTGATGTCGACCAGCGCGACCGTCGTCAGAGCCGTGACAACCATGCCGATCACCACGGCCACGAAGAACATCGGAACCCCGCTCACCGCGCCCAGCACCGCCACGATCGGTCCGCCGTGCGGCACCGCGTCCTCGACCCCGGCAACGCCGGCGATCGCACCGGCCACTGCGCCTCCGAGCATGTTGGCCGGGATGACCTGCGCGGGCCGCGCCGCCGCGAACGGGATCGCGCCCTCAGAGATACCGAAGCAGCCCATGAACAGCGCGGCCAGCCCGGTCTCCCGCTCCTGCTCGGTGTAGAGCCGCTTCCGTATCAGCGTGGCCAGGCCCTGCCCCAACGGCATGACCGGGATCGCGGCCGCGCACATGCCCATGACCGTCTGGTTGCCGGTCGCGATGAGCCCCGTGCCGAACAGGAACGCCGTCTTGTTGACCGGCCCGCCCATGTCGAACGCGATCATGAGCCCCAGGATCGTGCCCAGGAGGATCGCACTCGTCCCCGTCATCCCGCTGAGCCAGTCGGTCAGGTGCTCGAACACCCAGGAGATCGGCTTCCCGATGACGTAGATGAAGAACAGTCCGAGCGCCGTGGCCGCCACGATCGGGATCACGATGATCGGCATGATCGGCTGCACGAACTTCGGGACCTTGACCTTCTTGATCCACAGCACCAGATACCCGGCGAGGAACCCGGTCACGATCGCCCCGATGAACCCGGCGCCCGCCTTTGAGTCGTACAGCGCCCCGGTGTTCGCTATCCAGCCACCGATCATGCCGGGGACGAGGGCGGGGCGGTCGGCGATGGCGTAGGCGATGTATCCGGAAAGGATCGGGATCATCAGCTGGAAGCCGATGACACCGATCTGATTGACGTCAGCCCAAAAGGTGCCCTCGGGGATCACATAGCCCTTGGCCGTCGCGTCACCCCCGAGCGCGAGCGAGACTGCGATCAGCAGACCGCCGACGACCACGAACGGGATCATGTACGAGACGCCGTTCATCAGCGCCTTGTAGACCGTGCTTCGCTGCTTGCCACCGTCGGCCGGTGCAGTCGCTGCCGGGGCGCCGCCAGTCCTGTGCAACGGCGCCGACCGCACCCGCTCGATCAGCCGCTCGGGGTGGTGGATGCCCTCCGCCACTCCCACGGTCAGCACCCGCTTGCCCACGAACCGGCTCAGGTCCACGTCCTTGTCCGCGGCGATGATGATTCCGTCCGCGGAGCTGACATCGTTGTCATCCAGGACATTTTCAGCCCCGATCGATCCCTGCGTCTCCACCTTCATGTCGATGCCACGGCTCGCGGCGGCCTGCGCGAGCTTCTCCGCGGCCATGTACGTGTGGGCGATGCCGGTCGGGCACGCGGTCACCGCGAGCAGCTTCAACCGTTGCCGCTCGTCGCTGCCGCCGTCCGTGGAGGGAGGTCCGGCCGGATTGGTCACGTCGATCTCCTAACGCCTTTGTCGCGCGGAAACGCCGGGTCCCGGACGCCCCGCAAGATCGATCAGATGTTCCGATCGCTTCGCATCCTCCCTCACCTGCCCAGACCCTCCGAGAAGCAAAAGTCCCCGGATGACCTGGTCTGTTGTCGCCCGTTCCGCAGTTCTTGGGCTTGATGTCACCCACGCCAGGGCACCCTGTCAGGACGGCCGACGGAGCCAGGCCATGTCTGAACCGGAGCCCCTGATCGGCCTGATGTATTCGTAGGCGGGCTGGGGTCGCCCGGCCGACCGGTGTAGCTTGGGACCGAGCCAGACGTCGCTGCTGATGGCGGTCGGGCGGTCCCACCGCGGACCGACCGAGGGAGAGAGGGCCTCCGACGGACTGCGCTGCGCGCACCGGGCATGCCTGTGTCCTCTTCGGGCACCCCTGTGTCCGCCGCCGCGCAGACCAGCCGTACCCACGTCGCCCCAACCCCAAGGAGCAGCTCGCAATGACGACTGTCGAAAACCGACAGGACTTCAAGGTCGCCGACCTCTCCCTGGCCGAGTTCGGCCGCAAGGAGATCACCCTCGCCGAGCACGAGATGCCCGGCCTGATGGCGATCCGCAAGGAGTACGCGGCCACCCAGCCGCTGGCCGGCGCCCGAATCATGGGCTCGCTGCACATGACCGTGCAGACCGCCGTCCTGATCGAGACCCTGGTCGCCCTGGGCGCCGAGGTCCGCTGGGTGTCCTGCAACATCTTCTCCACCCAGGACCACGCGGCCGCAGCCGTCGCCGTCGGCCCGAACGGCACGCCCGACAACCCCCAGGGCATCCCGGTCTTCGCCTGGAAGGGCGAGACCCTGGAGGAGTACTGGTGGTGCACGGAGCAGGCTCTGACCTGGCCGAACACCCCCACCGGCGGCCCGAACATGATCCTGGACGACGGCGGCGACGCCACCCTCCTGGTCCACAAGGGCGTCGAGTACGAGAAGGCCGGCAAGGTCCCCTCGGTCGACACCGCCGAGAACGAGGAGCACCGGGTCATCCTGGAGCTCCTGAACCGCACCATCACCGACGGCTCCCAGAAGTGGACCCAGCTCGCCTCGGAGATCCGCGGTGTCACCGAGGAGACCACCACCGGCGTCCACCGTCTGTACGAGATGCACCGTGACGGCACCCTCCTGTTCCCGGCGATCAACGTCAACGACGCCGTCACCAAGTCGAAGTTCGACAACAAGTACGGCTGCCGCCACTCCCTGATCGACGGCATCAACCGCGCTACCGACGTCCTCATCGGCGGCAAGACCGCGGTCGTCTGCGGCTACGGCGACGTGGGCAAGGGCTGCGCGGAGTCCCTGCGCGGACAGGGCGCCCGCGTCATCGTCACCGAGATCGACCCGATCTGCGCCCTGCAGGCGGCGATGGACGGCTACCAGGTCACGACCCTCGACGAGGTCGTCGAGACGGCCGACATTTTCATCACCACGACGGGCAACAAGGACATCATCATGGCCTCGGACATGGCCAAGATGAAGCACCAGGCGATCGTCGGCAACATCGGCCACTTCGACAACGAGATCGACATGGCCGGCCTGGCGAAGATTCCCGGCATCGTCAAGGACGAGGTCAAGCCGCAGGTCCACACCTGGAAGTTCCCCGACGGCAAGGTCCTGATCGTCCTCTCCGAGGGCCGCCTGCTGAACCTGGGCAACGCCACCGGCCATCCGTCGTTCGTGATGTCCAACTCCTTCGCGGACCAGACCCTGGCCCAGATCGAGCTGTTCACCAAGCAGTCCGAGTACCCGATCGACGTCTACGTGCTGCCCAAGCACCTCGACGAGAAGGTCGCCCGCCTCCACCTGAACTCGCTCGGCGTGAAGCTGACCCAGCTGCGCCCGGAGCAGGCGTCGTACATCGGCGTCGAGGTCGACGGCCCGTACAAGCCGGACCACTACCGCTACTGAGCCTGACGGCACAGCAGCAGTACCTCCGAGGCAGGCCCCCGCACCCCCGTGTCGGGGGCCTGCCCTTTGGCCCAGTGACCCTTCTGCCGTCCTGCTCCCTCGCCGTGTGACCGTCAGGCCGGACAGCCCGTCAGAACCCAGGACCCCCATGCCCCGCGGCCGTTATTCGCTCCACGATCCGCACGATCACACCCCCCTCGCGGAAGAACACTTCCAGTGCGCCCCCGGCCCTTCCGGCTGGCGCTATGTCTCTCAACTGACCACCCCCGCGGGCGATCACAGCGGCTCGGTCGATCTGACCCTGGACGAACTTGGCCGCCCCATCCGCCTTGAACTCCACGCCGCGAGCTGGCAGGTGCGCGGTGCCGCGCTCGACGGTGTCACCTGGGTCCGCACGGACCCCACCGGGACCCACGCCACGGAAGGCAACGTCGCCGCCCACGCCTTCACCGGCACATCTCCCGCATTCCTTGTTGCCACCACCCGTCTCCTACGCCTCGCCCCCTCCGCCTCAGCAACCCGCGTACGCCTCGTGGCCTTCACGGACCCCGTCCTCGCCCCGCGCACCGTGGACCAGTCCTGGACCTTGCTGAAAAGAGAAGCACACGCCACTGACAACGGCCCGCTCACCGTGGAGGAGTACCAGGTCACAGCGCTGGACACGGGCGAGCAGCACTCCGTACACATCGCAGGCGACGTGGTCCTCGCGGCCCCCGGGATCGAGCTGGAGGACCTTGAATCACCACCGTCGGCGTTCCCCGAAGCACCGCTTGACTGAACCGGCTTCAGCGGCCCCCGGCACCAGTGCGGCCAGGGGCACCGACACGATCAGGCCGGCGGCACGAACCCGGATGCGGGCTTGCCCTCCGGCGGCACGGCGGGCGGGACCTGCTCGGAGGACTCTTGGGACGGTGTGCCAACAGCCGGAACGCCGGGATACCCCACAGCCGGAGCCGCTTCGACGGCGTACGAGACAGGCGGCGGAGGAGAGGACGGAGCCGCAGGCTGCACCCCCGCGTACGGGTAGCCGCCCGGCGCCCCGACGACAGCACCGGGCCCCGGTGCGGGTGACGACCCGGCCGCCGCCGTAGCGCCGCCGAAGGACCGCCGGACCTCGCGGGCCTGCCGCTCCTGCACCACCGCGGCCAGATACGCGCCCGGCGGCACACCCTGCGGCGCCGGAGCCCCCGTACGAGCCGCGAGATCGGACGCCAGCCGCTCGGCCATGGCCCAGCCGACCTGTGGATCCAGCTGGTGCATCCGCGTCAGGTACTGCCGGATGGCAAGCCACAGACCATCGGGGACCGCTGAGAGATCGAGCTCGGAGAACCGCCCGGCCAGCCACGGCGGAGGCGGCGGCACGAATCCGCTGGGCGCGACGGGAACCCGTTCCCGCACCACCAGAGTCCCCGCGAACACATCACCCAGCCGACGCCCACGTGCCGACACGAGTGAGGCGATACAGGCGACGACCCCGAACGTCATCAGAATCTCGACCACACCGATCGCACCCCGCACCAGAGCGTGCCGGAACCGGATCGGCCCGCCGTCGTCGCGCACCACGCGAAGCCCCACGGCGAGTTTCCCCAACGACCGCCCATGGCTCAGCGTCTCGACCGCGATCGGACCGCCCACCAGTACGAGCAGGAACGCGGCGATCGACAGGGCGACCTGCGCCGCATCGTCCAGCGAAGCGGAGGCGGCCACCAGAGCGATGGTCACAGCGATGTACACGACCATGGCCACGACCAGATCGATCAGCACGGCCAACGCCCTGCTGGGCAGCCTCGCAGGGCGCAACTCCAGCGCCACCGCCTCGCCCGTCACCAGCTCACTCAACGCCCGCCGCCCTTCCCCTGACCTGCCTCGTGAACAGCCAGTCTGCCAAGCTGAGGGCGCATCGCGCCGCAGTACGACAAGCTGACATCCACGATGGACCGCCGACGATCAGCCGAGGAGCAGGCAAACCGATGGACCTCGACGTCTTCGTCACCGCCCACCGAGCCGAGTGGGACCGCCTCGACGCCCTGCTCAGGCGCCAGCGTCGCCTCAACGGCGCCGAGGCGGACGAACTCGTCGCCCTCTACCAGCGCACCGCCACCCACCTCTCCCTGATCCAGTCCAGCGCCCCCGACCCGCAGCTGACCGGCCGGCTCAGCCAACTCGTCGCACGCGCGCGTAGTGCCGTCACAGGGACCCGCCGCGCCTCTTGGCGCGATGTCACACGCTTCCTCGCCCACGGCTTCCCGGCCGCGGTCTATCGGTCGCGCCACTGGTGGGTGCCCACCGCACTGTTGTCCACCCTTGTCGCAGCCCTCCTGGGCTGGTGGATCGGCACCCATCCCGAGGTGCAGTCCTCGATCGCAGCCCCGAGCGAACTGCGTGAGCTCACACGCCCCGGCGGCCAGTACGAGACGTACTACTCGAGCCATCCCGCGGCCTCCTTCGCTGCCCAGGTCTGGACGAACAACGCCCAGGCCGCCGCCATGTGCCTGGTGCTGGGGGTCTTCCTCGGCCTTCCGGTCCTCTGGATCCTCTTCCAGAACATGCTCAACCTCGGCATCGGCGTCGGCCTGATGTCCTCGGCCGGCCGACTCGACACGTTCCTCGGCCTCGTGCTCCCACATGGCCTGCTCGAACTGACCGCCGTCTTCGTAGCCGCCGGCACGGGCCTGCGTCTCGGGTGGACCCTCGTCGACCCCGGCCCACGCTCCCGACGCATCGCACTCGCCGAGGAGGGTCGAGCAGCCGTGGGCATGGCGATAGGCCTGGCGCTGGTCCTGTTCGTCTCCGGTGCCATAGAAGGCTTCGTCACCCCCTCCGGCCTGCCCACCTGGGCCCGCATCGCCATCGGGATCATCGCCGAGCTGGCCTTCCTCGCCTACGTCTTCGTCCTGGGCGGACGCGCGGCGCGTGCCGGTGACACGGGCGACGTCGAGGCAGCCGAACGCAGCGCCACCGTCCCGACTGCTGCCTGATGTGCGGGGGACTGTGCTGAGCTGCTAGTGTCTCCTTCGCCCCACAGGAGCCGTTGACATGGATCGAGTGGGGAGGTAGATTCGAACAGTTGCCTGGAGCTGGGTTCATCCCGCTCGGTAGCAGTGAGTGTCTGTCTGCTTCTAGAAAATCTTGATTTCGAAGAAGCCCCTTCCCGATGAATCGGAAACAAGTGGCCGGTTAGTCCGGCCCGAAAGTTCTGATAATGTTGGGAGCGCCGGAAAGGGAAACGCGGAAGCGGGAACCTGGAAAGCGCCGAGGAAATCGGAACCGGAAACGGTCTGATAGAGTCGGAAACGCAAGACCGAAGGGAAAAGCCCGGAGGAAAGCCCGAGAGGGTGAGTACAAAGGAAGCGTCCGTTCCTTGAGAACTCAACAGCGTGCCAAAAATCAACGCCAGATATGTTGATACC